>DATMIB010000037.1:0-16302 GCA_035554635.1 Steroidobacteraceae bacterium
CGACGAACGTGCGGCTGCGACGCGCGCGCTGCATGCGCTCCATCTCGTCGAACAGCACGAACAGGTAACGGTGCATCAGCGCCAGCGTCGTCACGAGCAGGGCCGGCACGTGCAGCCGCCAGAGCACCTGCAACAGGTCGGTGAAACGCGTCGTCGCCGTCAGCAGGATCATGCAGGCGAGACAGAGCGTGCTCTTGATCACCATGGACAGGAACAGCTCGGTGCCACCGGGGCGCAGCAGCGCCAGCGTCGCGATGCCGAGCGCGAACGGCTCGACCAGCGCGAGCCGCAGCAGCAGCTGCGAACTCGAGACGCGGGACCAGAGCGCGGCACCGACGATCGCCACGCCGATTACGCCGTACGCGAGGTAGGCGTCGCGTGGCAACAGTACGACGAGAAGCACGGAGGCGAGTGCCACGCCGAGCTTGGTGCCGGCGGGCCATCGGTGCAGCGGGCTCGTGCCGTGCTGGTACGGGCTCAGCAGGCGGTCGCGCAGCATGCCGCCTCAGGCGTGCGCCGGCGTGAGCGCACGCGCCACGAACCAGGCGACGGCGAACGCCACGAGCGTGCCGATGCCACCCGCTAGCACGGTCGACAGCAGCGGCGAATCGCCAGCGAGCGACAGGACCGCGTAATCCGGCAGCGGCGACGCATGTGGTGCCGTCGCAGTCGCGGCGAACCCGAGCTTCTCGGCGACGTGCTCGAGGCCGTCGGGCAACGAACTCGCGAACGGCGCGACGAACGCGACGAGCCCGAGCGCGGCCAGCAACCCGAACGCCGTGGTCGAATTGATCGCGGCAGCGGCTGGTTCACCGGCTCGCAGCAGTTCCGGTCGGGCACGCGCTACCACGGCCAGCACCAGCATCGTGATCACGGCCTCGCCGAGCCCGATGACCATGTGCACGCCGCCCATGGCCGGCAGCACCAGTGACCACGGCACGGTGCCCGAGGCGGCCAGTTGCGCCGCGCAGGCGAGCGAGGCGACGACCGTGGCGCACCAGGCCGCGAAGCCGGCCGCGAGCAGCGTGCGGCGCAGGCTGCCGGTCGAGCCCTTGAGCGTCGAATAGACCACGTGGCCGACCGCCGGGGCGATCACGGCCATGTTGAGCAGGTTGGCGCCGAGCACCGTCACGCCGCCGTCGGCAAACATCAGGCACTGCAGCACGAGCACGGCGGTCATGACCACGACCGCGGCAGCGGGCCCCACCAGTACGCTGGCCAGCACGGCACCGATCAAGTGTCCCGAGGTGCCGGCCGCGACCGGGAAGTTGAGCATCTGTGCGGCGAACACGAACGCCGCGGCGAGCCCGATCAGCGGCACGCGCCGCGGCGGCAGGTTGCGCTTGACCTCTCGCAACGCCAACGCAATACCGGCGCCTGCGACGACGGCGGCGGCGGCCGCCGTCTGCAGGTCGAGGAAACCGTCCGGGATGTGCATGGCGAGCGGGCCTCTCGGGTGCGCAGGTCAGGCCCGCGTCGCGCACAGGTCGACGTGGCCAGCGATATGCAGTTTGTACGCATTCTTCATACGTACGGAACTTGCGCAACTCGTGATCTTCCGTAGCCCGCCGCGGGAACCACGGCCACTCCTCCGCAATTTGGCCCTGCGCGAGCCGGCCCGGGCGTCCTGGCCTTACGCGCCCGGATGAAGGTGGACGCGCTCGCCGCGTGACCGGCTACCCGCGCGCACGTCGCCGTGCCAGCGCCGGGTCGGGCTCTGGCACCGCGGCGAGCAGCATTCGCGTGTACGCGTCGCGGGGCCGCTCGAACACCTCGGCGAGGCTGCCCTGCTCGACTACGTGGCCCCGGTGCAGCACCACGACGCTGTCGCACAAGTACCGCACGACCGCGAGGTTGTGGCTGATGAACAGCAGTGCCATGCCGTGCCGCTCGCTCAGGTCGCGCAGCAGGTTCACGATCTGGGCCTGCACCGAGACGTCGAGTGCGCTCACGGCCTCGTCGCAGACCAGCAGCCGCGGCCTTGCGATCGTCGCGCGCGCGATCGCGACACGTTGGCACTGCCCGCCGCTCAGTTCGTGCGGATAGCGGTCCGCGAGCCCAGGCGCCAGTCCGACCTCCTCGAGCGCCTGCAGCACGCGCACGCGCTCGGCCGCGCGCGGCACCGGGCTCCGCAACGCCTGCAGGGCTTCCGCCACGGCCGCGCCGGCCGTCATGCGCGGATCGAGGCTGCCGAACGGATCCTGGAACACGACCTGCATCTCGCGACGCAGGCGTCGCAGCCGCGCGGCATCGCGATAGTCGACGGCCTCGCCGTCCCAGAGCACGCGGCCGGCGTCGGCGCGGCGCAACCCCAGCACCACGCGTGCCAGTGTCGATTTGCCCGAGCCGGATTCGCCGACGATGCCGACACGGCCACCGCTCGGCACCTCGACCGACACCTCGCGCAAGGCGTCGACGGTGCGTTCGCGCGCGCCGGGCACTCCATTGCGCAGCGGGAAGCGCACGCTCACGCCGTCGACCTGCAGCAATGCCGGTGCCGCCACGCTCATGCCGGCTGCGCCACGGCGGACAGCGGCCGGTGACAGGCCACGGTGACGTCTATGCCCGGCTCGAGCCCGCGCAGGTCAGGTTTCGTTTCGCGACAGGCCTGCACCGCGTGGCTGCAGCGTGGCGCGAAGGCGCAGCCCGCGGCGGGTTGGCCCGGTCGCGGCGGCGTGCCCGCGATCGCCGGCAGGCGTCCGTACTCATCGCCGCGCAGCCGTGGCACGGCCGCGAGCAGCGCCGCCGTGTAGGGGTGGCGAGGCGCTGCGAAAAGTTCGGCGACCGGTGCCACCTCCACCAGGCGGCCTGCGTACATCACGGCGACGCGGTCGGCGAGCGCCGCCACGACGCCGAGGTCGTGCGTGACGAGCAGCAGTCCGAGGCCGCTCGCACACACGTTCCCGAGCAGGTCGAGCACGCGTGCCTGCACGCTCACGTCGAGCGCAGTCGTCGGTTCGTCGGCCAGCAGCAGCCGTGGCCGTCCCATCAGCGCGATCGCCAGCGCGACGCGCTGACGCATGCCGCCCGACAGCTCGTGCGGGTACTGCCGCAGCCGGGCCGCCGGGTCGGGAATGTCGACTTCGCGCAGTGCCTGGACCGCGCGCTCGCGGGCCTCGGCGCGCGTCGCCAGCCCGCGGTCGAGCAGCAGCTCTACGAGTTGCGTCTCGATGCGCAGGTGCGGCGTCAGCGTATTCATCGGATCCTGCGACAGCAGCGCGATGCCCGTGCCGCGCACGTGCTGCAGGGCCGCCTCGTCCGCGCCGACGAGCTCCTGGCCGGCGTAACGCACGGAACCTTGCGTGCGACCGTTGCCGGCCAGCAGGCCGAGACAGGCCAGCATCGCCTGGGTCTTGCCGGAACCGGACTCGCCGACCAGTGCGAGGCATTCGCCCTCGTGCACGTCGAGCGACACGCCGCCGACCGCCTGCACGGCCCCGGCCGGTGTGTCGAAGACGACCTCGAGGTCGCGGATCTCGAGCAAGGGCGCGCCGCTCATCGCGGGCGCCTCGGGTCGAGCGCGTCGCGCAGGCCGTCGCCGAGGAAATTGAGGCACAGCAGCAGCGTGCCGAGCACGATCGAAGGGATCAGCAGCAGCCAGGGCGAGGTTTCCATCTCGAGCGCGCCTTCGGCCACGAGCCGACCTAGGCTCGTGAGCGGCTCCTGCACGCCGAGCCCGAGGAAGCTCAGGAAGCTTTCGAACAGGATCACCTGCGGCACGGTCAGCGTCGCATAGACGATCACGGTGCCGGCCACGTTCGGCACGATGTGCCGCGCGATGACGGTGCGCGCCGGCAGCCCGAGCGCGATGGCGGCCTCGACGAATTCGCGCTGGCGCAACGCGAGCGCCTGGCCCCGCACGATCCGCGCCATCGTGAGCCAGCCGACGGCGCCGATCGCGAGGAAGATCAGCACCAGGCTGCGGCCGAACACGACCGTCAGGATGATGACGAAGAACATGTACGGCAACGCGTAGAGCACGTCGACGAACCGCATCATCAGGCCGTCGACACGGCCGCCGAGGTAGCCCGCCGTCGCACCCCAGGCCACGCCCACAGCCACGCTCACGACCGTGGCCAGCACGGCCACGAGCAGCGACATGCGCGTGCCGATCCACACCCGCACGAACAGGTCGCGGCCGTTGGTGTCGGTGCCGAACCAGTGCCCGTTCGCAAACGACGGCGGGCTTGCGAGCGACGCCTGCGTCCAGTCGACGGCGTCGATGGCGTAACGACTCAGTGACGGGCCGACCAGCGCGGCGACGACGATGGACGCCAGCACGAGTGCGGCGACCCAGGCGGCGCGGCTGCGACGCAGGCTCGCCCACGCATCGAGCCACAGGCCCGCGCGGCGCGTCGGTGGCGTCTCGAGCAGCAGCTCAGCCATGACGGATCCGCGGGTCGAGCCAGCCGTAGACCAGGTCGACGAGGAGGTTGAGCAGCAGGATCGCCGCCGCGTAGAAGATCACCATGCCCATCACGAGCGTGTAGTCGCGGTTGATCGCGCCCTGTACGAAATAGCGGCCGACCCCCGGCAAGCCGAACACCTGTTCGACCACGAGCGAGCCCGTCAGCAATGCAGCCGCCGCAGGGCCGAGGTAGCTCACGACCGGCAGCAGCGTGGGCTTCAGAGCGTGCCGCCGCAGCAGCGCACCTTGCGACAGCCCTTTCGCGCGGGCGGCGCGAATGTATGGCGCCTGCAACACTTCGAGCAGGCTGCCGCGGGTCAGTCGCGCGATGTAGGCAACGAACGGCAATGCCAGCGTGACGACCGGCAGCACCAGGTGACGCACGCTGCCGCTTGCCCAACCCGCGACGGGCAACCAGCCGAGATGGACGCCAAAGACGAGCGCAAGCACGGGCGCGAGGACGAAGTTCGGCACGGCAATGCCGACCAGCGCCGTGCCCATGACCGCATGGTCGACCACGCCGTCATGCCTGAGACCGGCCGCGAGGCCGAGCGCGACGCCGGCGCCCACCGCGAGCACGAGCGCGAGCACGCCGATCGTGAGTGTCACCGGCAGGCCGCGCGCGATCAGTTCGCCGACGCGGTGATCCTTGTACTTGAACGAAGGCCCGAGGTCGCCGTGCGCGAGGCCGCGCAGGTAGCGGCCGTACTGCACGAGCATCGGCTGGTCGAGGCCGTACGCGGCTTCGAGCCTGGCCTCGATTTCCGGCGGCAGCGCCTGCTCCTCGTCGAATGGCCCGCCCGGCGCGAGCCGCATGACGCAGAAAGCGACGGTGACGATGACGAACAGGGTCGGGACGATGGCGAGCAGGCGGCCGAGGACGTAACGCAGCATGCTCACGCTTCTACTTCACCTCTCCCGCGCTGGCGGGAGAGGTCGACCGCAGGCCGGGTGAGGGCTTCACCTCTCCCGGTCTGCCGGGAGAGGTCGGCCGCAGGCCGGGTGAGGGCAATGCTCATGCGCCTGCCCCACCCCGCCCGAGCATCTGCAGGAACGAGGCCTCGTCGACGACCGTGACGCCGAGTTCCTGCGCCTTGCGCAGCTTCGATCCGGCCTCGGCGCCCACGACCAGCAGCGAGGTCTTCTTGGACACCGAATCGGTCACGGTGGCCCCGGCGGCGCGCGCGGCCTCCTTCGCCTCCTCACGGGACATCGACGTGAGCGTGCCGGTGACGACGACGACCTTGCCGGACAGCGGCCCGGGCCCGGCCGCGACCGAACGCGCGATCCGGGGCCAGGCGACACCCGCGGCCCGCAACTGCGCGACCACGCTGCGATTGCGCTCCTCGTCGAAGAACTCGCGCACGCGCGCAGCGACCACTGGACCGACGTCGCGCACCTCCTGGATGTCCTCGAGGCTCGCGACCATCAGCGGATCGAGGTCGCCGAAATGCTCGGCCAGCGCAAGCGCGGTCGATTCGCCGACGTCACGGATGCCGAGCGCGTAGAGAAACCGCGGCAGCGTGGTCCGCTTGCTGCCCTCGAGGGCCGCGACCAGGTTGGCGGCCGACTTCGGTCCCATGCGCTCGAGCCCGGCGAGTTCCGCCGCCGTGAGCGTGTAGAGGTCCGCGGGTGTCGTGACGCGTCCGCTTTCGATCAGTTGCGCAATCAAGCGCTCGCCGAGACCGTCGATGTCCATTGCGCGTCGTGACGCGAAATGGAACAGCGCACCGAGTCGCTGCGCCGCACACACGAGGCTGCCCGTGCACCGCGCGACCGCCTCGCCTTCGACGCGTTCGACGTGCGAACCGCACACCGGACATGCCCGCGGCAACGCGACGACGCGTGCGTCCGCCGGGCGCCGCTCCGGGATCACGCGCACGAGCTCCGGGATCACGTCGCCCGCGCGACGCACGACGACCGTGTCGCCGACGCGCACGTCCTTGCGCAGCACTTCGTCCATGTTGTGCAGCGTGACGTTGCTGACCGTCACGCCGCCGACGAACACCGGTGCCACGTGGGCCACGGGCGTCAACGCGCCAGTGCGACCGACGTAGAAACGCACGTCCTGGACCGTCGTCGTCTCTTCCTGCGCCGGGAATTTGTGCGCGACGGCCCAGCGCGGCGCGCGCGCGACGAATCCGAGGTCGCGCTGCCAGTCGATGCGGTCGACCTTGTAGACGACGCCGTCGATGTCGTACGGCAGCGTGTTGCGTCGCGCGCCGATGCGCGCGTAGTACTCGAGACAGCCCGCCGCGCCTTCGACGACGTCGATGTCGGGACAGGTGCGCAGGCCGAACTCGCGCAGGGCCGCGAGCATCGCGCTGTGACGCGGCGGTGGCGTCCAACCCGCGACCGCACCGATGCCGTAGAAGAACAGGTCGAGCGTGCGCTGCGCCGTGATCGAGGGGTCGAGCTGGCGCAGGCTGCCGGCGGCGGCGTTGCGCGGATTGACGAAGGTCTTTTCGCCGCGCTCCTGGCCACGCCGGTTGAGAGCCTCGAACGACTTGCGCGTCATGAACACTTCGCCACGCGCCTCGAGCACCTCGGGCAGTCGCGTGCCGCGCAACTGGATCGGCACCGAGCGGATCGCGCGCACGTTCGGCGTGACGTCCTCGCCCTTGGTGCCGTCGCCGCGGGTCGCCGCCTGCACGAGCCGGCCGCGCTCATAACGCAGCGTCACGGCCAGCCCGTCAAGCTTTGGCTCCGCGGAATAGACGATCTGCTCGACGTCGAGCCGCTCGCGCGCGCGCCGGTCGAAGTCGAGGATGTCCTGCTCGGTGAACGCGTTCTCGAGCGAAAGCATCGGCACGGCGTGGACGACCGCGCGGAATTCGCGCGAGGCCTGGCCGCCGACGCGTTGCGTCGGCGAGTCCGGGTCGGCAAGTTCGGGGTACGTCGTCTCGAGTTCGCGCAGCTCGCGCATGAGCGCGTCGAACTGCGTGTCCGACACCTGCGGGTCGTCGAGGACGTAGTAACGGTAGTTGTGGGACTCGATCTGCTCGCGCAGCTCGTGCACCCGTCGTCTGGCGTCGCGGGTCGCGGTCATGCGCGGTCAGGCGGCCCCGAGCACCGTGCGTTCGAACTCGAGCGCCTCTTCGCGCAGCCGTCCGGCGCGATGCGCGGTCAGCGGCGTGCCCTGCTCGTCGGCGAGCGCGCCGCCCAGGTGCGTCGCGAGCGCGCGGGCCGTGAACAGCATTTCGTCGAACGCCTCGCTGGCGCTCGCGGGCCCGGGCAGCACCGCGAACACGAGCACGCCCGGGTACTGCAGCAGCGGCATTTCCTGCAGGTCGAACGTGCCGGGGTCCCGGAGGCTCGCGACGCTGAACAGCGGCCGGCCGTTGTCGTGGAGCCGGTGGAAGATCTGGTACTTGCCGAACTGCAGCCCTTCGGCCTGCAGCGCTTCGAGGATCCGGTCGCCCGTGATACGCGACGACGCGGCCGCCGTCACGCGCACGGCGAAGATCTTCTGCGGCGGCCGCTTCGTCTTGACCGTGTCCGCGGTGGTCGTGGACTCGGTGGCGGTCGGCGCCTGTGCGGGCGCGGGAGCCGACGCGGCCACGTGCGCAGGCGTCGGGCTCGTGACCGGAGCGGCCGCGGCCGCGGGGCTCGCGGCAGTTCGCATTTCGTCTGCGGGCGCACGCTCGGTCCGGGCCGGCGCCGGACGCTCGGTCCGCACCGGTGTGGCGGGCCTGGGCGCCTCCGGGGCGATCGGCTCGGCACGCGTCGTCAACGTCGGCTCGGGTCGCGGCGCGGCGTAGGTGTCGGGGCGAGCCGTCGCGGCCGGCTCGGCCCGGCCGGTCAGCGTCGGTTCACGCCGACTGCGGGGCGGTGGAATCGCCGTGGGCGCCGCGCCATCACGATCGTCCGTGACCTCGCGGAACTCGCCGCGACGCTCGATCGCCGGAGTGGTTTCGATGTCGTCGTCGAGCGAGACGCTCGGTTCGATGCGGCGCGTGACGCTCGCCGCCGACGCCGGAGTGTCGGCATCCCCCGGGACCGACGCCCGCTCGCCGGACGCCGGCGACTCGAACGTGTTACCGCCACCACTGAAGACGGCCGGCCGCCGTGCCTCGCGGTCGGCGGCGTTGCGACTGCGCGTGCGCAGCCCCCAGAAGTAGATGCCGGCGATCAGCAGCGCGCCGGCAATCAGCAGTATCCAGCGAAGGTCGTTCATCTGCCCGCCCGTAATCCTGCCCGGCCTCAGACCGCCGCCAAGCGCACGGCCTCTTCGACGTCGACCGCCACCAGTCGCGAGCAGCCCGGCTCGTTCTGGGTGACGCCGACGAGCTGGTTGGCCATCTCCATGGTCGTCTTGTTGTGGGTGACGAAAATGAACTGCACGCGCTCCGACATCTCGCGCACGATCTCGCAGAAGCGACCGACGTTGTTCTCGTCGAGCGGCGCGTCGACCTCGTCGAGCAGGCAGAACGGCGCCGGGTTCAGTTCGAAGATCGAGAACACGAGCGCGACCGCCGTGAGCGCCTTTTCGCCGCCCGAAAGCATGTTGATCGAGCTGTTCCGCTTGCCGGGCGGTCGCGCCATGATCGCGACGCCGGCTTCGAGCACGTCCTCCCCGACCAGTTCCAGGTAGGCCTGGCCGCCGCCGAACAGCCGCGGAAACTTCTCCTTGAGGCCGGCGTTGACACGGTCGAACGTGTCCTGGAAGCGCGCCTTCGTCTCGCGGTCGATCTTGCGGATGGCTTCCTCGAGCGTGTTGAGCGCGTCGTTGAGGTCGACGAACTGGCGGTCGAGGTATTCCTTGCGTTCGGTCTGCTCAGCGAACTCCTCGATCGCCGCGAGGTTGACGGCGCCGAGGCGCTCGATTTTCTCGCTGGTCTCGGCGAGACGCTGCTCCCACGTCGGCACGTTCGCGTCTTCGACGAGTGCCGCGACGACGTCCTGCAGTTCGAGCCGCGTCTGTGCAAACTGCTCGCCCAGCGTCTCGCGGCGCAGCTTGAGCTCCTGCACCGTGAAGCGGACGCTTTCGAGCGCGCTGCGCGCCTCCTCGACCGCGGTCTCCGCCGTCATGCGGCGCTCGTCGTACTGGCGCAGCGTGGTGTCGACCGACTCCATCTTTTCGCGCGCCGCGGCGAGTTCGCCCTCGACCGCGATGCGACGCTGCAAGGCTTCTTCGAGCGTGGCCTTGAGTTGCGCCTCGCCCTCGCCGGCGGAGTCGAGCTGCGACACGAGGTGCTGGCGTCGCGTCTCGAACTGCGCGATCTGCGAATCGAGACGTTCGATGCCCGCGAGCAACGACTGGTAGCTGGTGCGTCGCGATTCGACGCGGATCGCCGCCTCGCCCGCGGCATTGCGCGCCGCCTGGGCACGTTCGCGCGTCGCGGCGAGACGAGCCCGCAGTTCGTCACGCTCGGCTTCGAGCATCACGCGGCGGTCCTCGAGTTCGGCCATCGCCGCCACGGCTTCCTCGAGCCGGCCGCGCGCTGCACGGCTGCCCGCGTTGGCGACTTCGAGTGCGTTCTCGACCTCGGTCAGCTCGAGCGCGAGCTGCTGCATGCGTCGTTCACGCTGCTCGGCGCGCGCGCGCAGGCTGTCGAGCTGCGAACGCAGGTTCATGTGCGCGGCGCCGCTGCGCGACACCTGCGTCTGGTGGTCCGCCAGCCGGTCCTCGAGTTCGCGCACGCGCGAGCGCAGCGCCTCCAGGTCCGACTCGAGCGACCGGTGCCGCTCCTGCTGGGCCTCGAGCGCGGCACGTTCGGTGCGCAGCCGTTCCTCGCGTTCGAGCACGCCTTCGTGCGCGTCCTTGTCGCGACTCACGCGCAGCCAGTCCGGGCCGATCCAGATGCCTTCCGGCGTGATGACGGATTCGCCCGCACGCAGTTGTGGACGCAGCGCGAGCGCCTCTGCGAGCGTGTCGCACGCGACGATGCCTTCGAACAGCGCATCGAGACCCGCCGGACCGCGGACGCGCGCACGCAGCGTCCGCGCGCCGTGGCCCTCCGAGACGGGGCCTTCGGCGCCCGCAAAGAACGTCACGGTGCCAGCCGTCAGGCTCTCGAGTGTGCCCGCGACGTCCTCGAGCGAGTCGACGCAGACGGCTTCGAGATAGCCACCGAGCACCGTCTCGACCGCACGGTCCCAGCCCTTGTCGACCGAGAGCTGCCGCGCAAGCCGCGGATTGGTTTCGAGGCCGCGGGCCTTGAGCCAGTCGACGACCTTGCCCTGTCCCTGGCCGAGCGCCGCCCGCTGCAGCGCCTCGAGCGAGACGATGCGGCCTTCGATTTCCTGCGTCTCGCGCCGCGCCGCCTGCGCGGCGTGCGCGAGTTCGCGTTCGCGTCCACGCTCCGACTGCAGCGTGGCGACGAGCTCGCCCATCTGTCGACGGGTCTGTTCGTGTCCTTCGCGCGCCTGCATCTCCTGCTCTTCGAGGCTTTCGAGCGTGGCGGCGACGTCGGCGGCGGACAGGTTGCCGTGTTCCTGGTTCGCACGGTCGCGCTGGTTGACGAGACCGCGCAGCTGGTTCTCCATCACCTCGAGTCGCGCGCGCTCGGCGCCGGCGGCCGAGGACGCCTGCCGCAGCGACTGGTTGAAGGACTCCCAATGCTCCTGCCAGCGCGCCATTGCGGCCTCGGACTCCGAGTGCTGGGCTGCGGACTCCTGCTCCTCTTCGCGCGAGCGCTCGAGCCCCGGGCCCATCTCGGCGAGCGCGTGCTCGAGCTCGGTGGCGAGTTCGCGGTCGCGCACACGGTGCATGTCGGCGTCCTGCATGCCCTGCGCTATCTGCTCGAGTTCCTGGCGCTGGCGCGAGCGGATCTCGCGGGCATGGTCGATCGCCTGTTCGGTGCGCGAGATCTCGGCGCCGACCTGGTAGTAGCGCCCCTGCACTTCGGACAGCACGCCCGCCTGGCCGTCGTGCTCCTGCCGCGCGCGTTCGATCGCCGCTTCGACCGACCGCTGTTCGGCCAGTGCCGCCTGCAACGTGAGGTCGCGCTCGTTCAGGATCGCCTGACGCGCGGTCGATTCGTTCTCCACTTCGCGCAACTTGAGTGCCAGCAGTTCCGCGTGGATCTGGCGTTCGTCCTGCTTGAGCGTCTGGTAGCGCCGCGCCGTCGCGGCCTGGCGCTGCAGGTGTCGCAATTGCTTCTCGACTTCATCGCGCAGGTCACCGAGACGAGACAGGTTCTCGCGCGTCTGGGAGATGCGGCTCTCGGTTTCCTTGCGCTTCTCCTTGTAACGGGAGATGCCGGCGGCCTCCTCGAGGAACGCGCGCATGTCCTCGGCCTTCGCCTCGATCACGCGCGAGATCATGTTCTGCTCGATGATGGCGTAGCTGCGCGAGCCGAGGCCCGTGCCGAGGAACAGCTGCGTGATGTCCTTGCGCCGGCAGCGGACGCCGTTGAGGAAGTACGAGGACTGGCCGTCGCGCGTGACGACGCGCTTGAGCGACACTTCGGCGTAGGCGGCGTACTCGCCGCCGAGCTTGCCGTCGCTGTTGTCGAACACGAGTTCGACCGACGCGGTGCCCACGGGCTTGCGCGTGCCGGAGCCGTTGAAGATCACGTCCGCCATCGAGTCGCCGCGCAGGTGCTTCGCTGAAATCTCGCCCATGACCCAGCGCACGGCGTCGATGATGTTCGACTTGCCGCAGCCGTTGGGCCCGACCACGCCGACCAGGTTCGTCGGGAATCCGACCGACATCGGATCCACGAACGACTTGAAACCGGCCAGCTTGATCTTGGTCAGGCGCATCAATTCACCCAGGGGAGGAAACGGGGGGAGCGAGGGTCGAATTCTAAAATAATCGGACTCGGCCCACAGCATTTCCAGACGATCGCGGCACTTGCGCAAACGCCGGGGACGACACTGTTTTCCGGGGTGGACCGCGCCCGTCGCGCCTGTATAATCGCGCGTCCTCCAACCGGAGTGGGGAGTCGTAGATGCCTGTGAAGAAACCGTCTGCCAAGCCCGTGAAGGCCCAGAAGACTGTTTCTGCGAAGGCCGCCAAGCCCGCACCGAAGGCGACGCCGAAGCCCGCGAACAACGCGGCGGCCAAGGAAAAGTCGCCTGCGCGCAAGGTCGCCGCAGTCAAGCCGGCAACGACTCGCCCGACAACCGAAGCCGTGGCACGCATCGTGCCGCAGCCCATCCCCGAAGCGGCCGCGGATATGCGCGCCGAGGAGTCCGATTTCGAGATGAGTTCCAGCCTGCTGTCCGGTCCGCGCAACGTCCAGCCCTACCAGATCCGGAAGGGCGAGGAATACATGAGCAAGGAACAGCTCGACCACTTCCGTCAGATCCTCGCCAGCTGGAAGCAGGACCTGATGCAGGAAGTGGATCGGACCGTGCTGCACATGAAGGACGAAGCCGCGAACTTCCCCGATCCGAACGACCGCGCCACGCAGGAGTCGGAGTTCAGCCTCGAACTGCGCACGCGTGACCGTGAGCGCAAGCTGATCCGCAAGATCGACGAGGCGCTCAAGCGCATCGAAGACGGTTCGTACGGCTACTGCCTCGAAACCGGCGAGCCGATCGGCGTCAAGCGCCTCGAAGCGCGCCCGGTGGCGACGCTCAGCGTCGAGGCGCAGGAGCGTCGCGAACGTCGTGAAAAGCAGTTCGGCGACCGCGACGACTGGTATCGCTGAGACTCCCCTCACCTCTCCCGCCACTGCGGGAGAGGTCGACCGCAGGTCGGGCGAGGACACAGGTTACGTCGGGCGCTTCGCGCCCTCCCCCAGCGGTCCCTTGCATTTCGGTTCGCTCGTCGCGGCCGTCGGCAGCTGGCTCGACGCACGCGCGCATCAAGGCCGCTGGCTCGTCCGCATCGAAGACATCGATCCGCCCCGCGAAAAGCCCGGCGCGGCCGACGCCATCCTCCGCACGCTGGAAGCACTCTGTCTCGACTGGGACGGTGAAGTGCTGCGCCAGAGCACTCGCACCGCCGCGTACGCCGCGGCCCTGGCAAGGCTGGGCCGACAGAACCTATTGCACGCGTGCCACTGCACACGCGCAGCCCTGACCCAGTTGCCGCAGAACCGAGACCGCGCGCCCGGGGCCAACGACGAGTTGTTCCATCCGCGGCGCTGCCCGACCGCTGCATCCGGAGCGGTCGCGGGCCAGGCGTGGCGCCTGCGCGTGCCCCACGGCCGCGTCGCGTTCACCGATCGCAGCCTCGGCGAGCGGGACAGCGATGTCGCCGCGAGCGTCGGCAATTTCGTGCTGCGCCGACGCGACGGCCTGTTCGCGTACCAGCTCGCGGTCGTGGTCGACGATGCGCACCAGGGCATCACCGACGTCGTGCGCGGCTGCGACCTGCTCGCGAGCACGCCGCGACAGGTGCTGTTGCAGCAGGCCCTCGGCCTGCCTCGCGTTCGCTACCTGCATTTGCCTCTTGCCGTGGATCGCAGGGGCCGTAAGCTCTCGAAGTCGGAGGACGCACCCGCTGCCGACCGGTCCACACCGGCCGCGCAGCTGGTGGCGGCGCTCGAGTTCCTGGGTCAGCACCCGCCGGCCGCGCTCTGCAACGCAGGCCCCCGGGACGTGCTGGAATGGGCGCGCGAGCACTGGGGGTTGCAGGGGTTTGCGGGCCGCGTCTCCGGGGCGGTGCCGCAGGGGGCAGACGCCGGCGACGCCGGTGAGGAACGAGCATGACGGCGACCAACGCGACGACAAGAACGACCAAGACGCGGCGCTCGAGGACGGCAGCCGAGCCGGACGCTGTGCCGCCGGTGGGGGGCAAACATCCGCGCGTCATCCGCAAGTACCCGAACCGGCGCCTCTACGACACGGTCGAGAGTCGCTACGTGACGCTGGCCGACATCCGCCGGCTCGTGGTCGAACGCATCGACTTCGTGGTGCTCGACCGCAAGACGCAGCAGGACATCACGCGCAGCATCCTGTTGCAGGTGATTGCCGAGCAGGAAGGCGGCGGCGAATCGCTGATGAGCCGCGATTTCCTCTCGCAGGTCATCCGCAGCTACGGCAGCGGCCTGCAGGAATTCGTCGGCCGCTACCTCGACGAGAGCATCCAGCTCTTCGCCAGGGAGCAGCGCGAGCTGCGCGACCGCTTCAAGAACGTGGTCGGCATCGATCCGCTCGAGACGGTGACCAGCGTGGCGCAGAAGAACTACCAGCGCTGGAAGTCGCTGCAGGAAGAAGTGTTCACGCGCCTGACCCGGCCATTCGGCCGTGAGGACCGAGAGAAGAACGACTAGTGTCGGCTGTTCGGCAATAGGCGTCTGCAACAGAGCGGAACGGACCGCCCGGTGACCGAACACCGGACGTTCAGTCGTGCGCCTCGAGGATGCGGCGCTTGCTCGCTTCGTAGACCGAATCGGAGAGCACGCCCTCGTTCCAGAGACGGTAGTGCTCGCGCATCTCGTCGCGCAGGAACTGCTGCTTGGTCTGCGTGACCGCCGTGCGGGCGACTTCGACACGACGCACGAGCTCGTCGACGAAGGGCTGCGCGTCGCGCGCACCGCCCAGGCTGCCGATGATCTCGGCCAGGCGCGCGTCGCCGTGCACCCTGCACAGTTCGACGATCGTGCGCGTGCGGTGCAGTGCGACCAGCCCCGGCCAGAGCGCGGCCGTTGCGAAGGCGATCGCTGCCTGCAGGCCGGTCGCCTGCCACTGCGGATCGGCCAGCGACCGCGTCAGGCCGTACGCCAGTGCGCCGAACGCCGCCAGCAGCGCTGCCATCTGCCACCCACGCCAGGCGATCCTGTGGCGGGCCACGGCCGTGGTGTCGACGAACCGCAGGTCAACTGCGTACGTGCGCAGGGGTTGCCGCGGCCGGCGCATGCGGACCCTGAGCCGGTGATCGGTCGAGAACGTCAGTTCGGTATCGCAGCCACGCAGCGGCGACGCGAACTTGAAGGTCGGGCCGAGGCGCACTGCCGAGGGTCGTTCGGCCACGACGGGCTCCTCGGATTCGAGGCAGATGTGCTCCGCCTTCAGGCCGAGCGGCCGATCGATGTCGAGGGTATGAGCGCGCCGCACGCCATCGATGCTAGGCGCGGTGAAACCCCGCCGCGCGCGGCCTGCCCCCGTCCGCGACGCAAATCACAAAAACGAGGGCGTCACGTGCTCGGTGCCCAGAAAGAAGAAGGCCGGCGAATACGCCGGCCTTCTTCTTTCGCTAGCCACTGACCGCTAGCCACGAGCCACTTACTTACGCGGCGTCGACGTTCCGCATCGACAGGCGCACGCGGCCCTGGCGATCGACTTCGAGCACCTTGACGCGCACGACGTCGCCTTCCTTGAGCTTGTCGCTGACGCGCTCGACGCGCTCGTCGCTGATCTGCGAGATGTGCACGAGACCGTCCTTGCCCGGCAGGATCTGCACGAACGCGCCGAAGTCCATCAGGCGGACGACCTTGCCTTCGTAGACCGCGCCGACCTCGACCTCGGAGGTGATCAGCTCGATGCGACGCTGCGCTTCGCGACCCGCCGGGCCGCTGACCGAGGCGATCTTGACCGTGCCGTCGTTCTCGATGTCGATCGTGGTGCCGGTCTCTTCCGTGATCGCACGGATGACCGCGCCACCCTTGCCGATGACTTCGCGGATCTTGTCCGGGTCGATCTTCATCGTGATGATCGTCGGCGCCCACTCCGACATCTGCGGGCGGTGCGTCGCGAGCACCTTGTTCATCTCGCCGAGGATGTGCAGGCGGGCCTTGTGGGCCGAGTCGAGCGCGACCTGCATGATCTCCTTGGTGATGCCCTCGATCTTGATGTCCATCTGAATCGAGGTGATGCCCTTCTCGGTGCCGGCCACCTTGAAGTCCATGTCGCCGAGGTGGTCCTCGGAGCCCAGGATGTCGGTGAGCACCGCGACCTTGTCGCCTTCCTTGATGAGGCCCATCGCCACGCCGGCGCAGGGCGCCTGCATCGGCACACCGGCATCCATGAGCGCGAGCGACCCGCCGCACACGGTG
>DATMIB010000038.1:0-45398 GCA_035554635.1 Steroidobacteraceae bacterium
CGTGGCGGCGGGATCGGCCGGGCCGCGATCGAGATTGCTCTCGCCCCAGCTCACGCCGATCTTGGTGCCCGGTCCCGGAAACTTGTAAGTGGCCTGCGCGTACATGCCATCCGAGTCGCGCGTGTTGCCCCCCGCATCCACCGCGTCGAACAGGAATGCGGTCGTGCCGATGCCCTCACCGGCGTAGTAGTAGCCGACGAGTTCGAGACCGCCAAAGCCAATCTTGGCGCCGACGTCGTAACCGAAAGCGTCCTCGTCGCCGAGCGCCGGGTCGATCGTCTTCAGCTTCTGGCTGATGAAGCTCGCCCACAACTTCCCGCTGAAGTCGCCCTCCCACGCGTAGTTCACCTTGCCCTCGAACCCATAGGTGCTGCCTTCCTGGGAGAAGGTCCCGGCATCGAGGCTCTCGCCGGACAGATCGACGAGACCCCACGGATCGACGACCGCCAGATTGAAGCTGAAGCCGCCCCATTTCGGCGAGGAGTACTGCACCTGGCCCTTCCAGTCGGCGTACAGGTAGCCGACACCGATGCGGCCCAGCGAGGTGTTGCCACCGCCTTGCGTCAGGTCGGACACGGTGCCGACGCCTGACAACGTCATGTCCGACAAGATGGCATCCGACCCGAAGACGCCCAGGTCGCGGCCGATCTTGATGCCGCCCCAGTTCTCACCGGAGAACTCCAGGAAGACCTGGCGGAAATTCGAAGAATTGAGGCCGAGGCCGCCGTCGATCGGGGCACCGGCGATCGCCGTGTTCGAGTCGATGCCCGGCTGGAAGCCGAGGGTGACCCCGTACTTGATGCTGCCTTCCGTTCTCTCCGCATGGAAGCCGAGCCACGACGGCAGCAGGCCCGTGCGGACGTTGTTGTCGTCGTAGTCGCCGCCGGAAAGCGATCCGCAGGCGAGGCCCGACAGAACGGGGCCCGACGGATCGGAATCGCACGAGACGTCGCTCAGGAATCCGTTGACGTTTCCACTGAACTCGACCTTCCAGTCCCCCACCTCGATCATGTCGAATGCGCGCGCTCCCTGCGACGCCAGCATCAGCCCCAATGCACTTGCAGACGCGACGAGACCGTAGCGAATGTTCATGATGCAACTCCCTTTGCTGATCCACCCCAAGGAGTGGCTGTGTTACAAGGCACAGAATCCTTCTTGCCCGGAAACTCAGCATGAGCTCGGTGTTTCACGAATTCCCGCAGGATCATCCGCGCATGTCACGAGTGAGGCAACCTAAGCGGACCGCAGACCGCTGGGTTCGCTGGATCCCGCAATTGGGGCTTGCGGGCCTGCTCGCGGTGTCTCCGTGCGTCGATGCCGGGCGCGCATACGTCTCCAACGAGGACGGCCAGACCGTCACGGTCATCGACACAGACAAGGCCGAAGCGATAGCGACCATTGCGGTCGGCAAGCGTCCCCGTGGACTGAAACTCAGCCGGGACGGCTCGCGGCTCTATGTGGCTGTCAGCGGCCTGCCGAAGTGTCCGCCCACCGTCCCGGACGAGGAGTGCGCGAAGCTCGAACGCGATCTCGGTGCCGACGGCATCGCCGTGATCGAGACGGCCTCGCTGACGATGCTCAGGGTATTGAAGGCGGGCTCGGATCCGGAACAGTTCGACCTCAGCGCAGACGGCCGGCTGCTCTTCGTGGCGAACGAAGACAGCGCGCAGGCGTCGGTACTCGACGTCGACAGCGGCGACATCAAGGCGCGGATACCGGTCGGCAAAGAACCGGAAGGCGTGAGCGTGTCGCCGGACGGACGATGGGTGCTGGTCACGAGCGAGTCCGACAATGCGGTTGCGGTGATCGACGCCCGGACGTTCAAGGTCGTGCGTTCCGTGGCCGTGGGCCACCGCCCGCGCGACGCGGCATTCACGGCGGACAGCCGCATCGCCTACGTGTCCGGCGAGTTCGATGCCTCGCTGTACCGGATGTCGGTCCCTGACGGAGCGTCCGTCGAGCGCATGCTCGAGTTGCGCAAGGAAGCCCGTCCGATGGCTGTCGTTCTCGATCCTGCCCGGGATCGCCTGTACCTGAGCACGGGCCGCGGCGGGACAGTCGCCGTCGTCGCACTCGCGGGACCAAAGCTCGTTACGGAGATTCCGGTTGGTACGCGCCCGTGGGGCATGGCCTTGTCGGCGGACGGAAAGCGTCTCTACACGGCAAATGGGCCGTCCAACGACGTGAGCGTCATCGACACGGCCACCCTGCAGGTCGTCAAGAAGATTCCGGTCGGGCGTTCGCCATGGGGCGTCGTGCTTGGCCCGACTCCACGTGCAGGCGGCGGATGACTCGCGACGCGCTGCAGCACGTGACTGGACATTTCGATACACGACGAAGCGAGGCTGCACATGGCAAGGCGAAGGCTGCATACCGGTTGCAACGCGCTTTTTGCGCTCGTCGCAACGACCGCCCTGTGCCGTGCGGACGCACCTCCACCGGACGATCGCGCCGGGCACGACTATCCGACTTCGGCCCGCGTCGAGTACGTGCAGGAATGCATGGTGAGGCACGGCGGCGAACTCGCCTACCTGTACAAATGCTCGTGCGTCATCGACCGGATTGCGAACGAACTGACCTATGACGATTTCGTCGAATGGGGAACTTTCGCGCGCAATGCCGCGCTGGCGGGGGAGCGCGGCGGGGTTTTCCGGGATTCGGACGAAGCAAGGGAAGATGCCAGGCGGTACCGAACCGTTGAGGCAGAGGCCTACAAGGCGTGCGGACTCGCCGCTCCCAGATAGCGGCCGAGGCCTACAAGGCTCGCGGCGTTCAGCGCCCTGAATAAGGACCGGCGCCTACAGGACTTCCGACCCCGGAGTCGCGAAATACCGGGATCGTCCTTATGCATGCACCTGACCGGGAACTGCAGGTCCCGGCGAGCGTCGCGACCCTGGGACCTGCCCGAAAAGCCCGACAACGGCTGAAGGGGGTCATATGAGACACGAGAATCTTGGCGTGCTGGTAAGTGCCGTCGTGCTCAGTTCGACGGCCTATTCGAGCGCTGCATCTGCCCAGCAGAGCGACCTTGAAAAAGCCATGGGCTCGACGTCGAACTGGGCGTCGCAGGCAGGCGACTACGCGAACCATCGCTACAGCGACCTGAAGCAGATCAATGCCGGCAACGTTTCGAAGCTGCAGGTGGCGTGGACCATGTCCACGGGCGTGTTGCGTGGTCACGAGGGTTCGCCGCTGGTGATCGGCGACACGATGTACGTGCACACGCCGTTCCCCAACAACGTCTTCGCGGTGAATCTGAAGGACCAGTCGTACAAATGGAAGTACGAGCCGAAGCAGGACGCCGACGTCATCCCTGTGATGTGTTGCGACACCGTCAATCGCGGTCTCGCTTACGGCGACGGCAAGATCTTCCTGCAACAGGCCGACACGACCCTGGTCGCGCTGGACATGAACACCGGCAAAGTCCTCTGGAGCGCCAAGAACGGCGATCCGAAGATCGGCGAGACCAACACCAACGCGCCACACGTCTTCAAGGACAAGGTGCTCACCGGCATCTCCGGCGGTGAGTTCGGCGTGCGCGGTCGCTTGATCGCCTACGACATCAAGACGGGCAAGAAAGTGTGGACCGCGTACAGCACCGGGCCGGACGCCGAAATGCTCGTCGACCCCGCCAAGACGATGACCTGGACGAACGGCAAGATGGCGCCGGTCGGCAAGGATTCCTCGCTCAAGTCGTGGCAAGGCGACCAGTGGAAGATCGGCGGCGGGACCACCTGGGGCTGGTATTCCTATGATCCGGCGCTGAACCTCGTCTACTACGGCACGGGCAATCCGAGTACCTGGAATCCCGCGCAACGCCCGGGCGACAACAAATGGTCGATGACGATCTTTGCGCGCGATCTCGACACCGGCGTCGCCAAGTGGGCCTACCAGATGACACCCCACGACGAGTGGGACTATGACGGCGTCAACGAAGTGCCGCTCGTCGATCTCGAGATCAAGGGCAAGAAAGTCCCGGCGCTCGTGCATTTCGATCGCAATGGTTTCGGGTACACGCTGAACCGCGCGACCGGCGAGTTGCTCGTGGCCGAGAAATACGACCCGAAGGTCAACTGGGCGACGCACGTCGACATGAAGAGCGGACGTCCGGTCGTCGACAAGAAGTACTCGCCCCAGACGACGGGCCCGGATGTCAACGTCAAGGACATTTGCCCCGCGGCGCTCGGGTCGAAGGACCAGCAGCCCGTGAGCTACGACCGCAAGAGCGGCCTGTTCATGGTTCCGACCAACCACGTGTGCATGACCTACGAGCCGTTCCAGGTGGAGTACACGGCGGGGCAGCCGTACGTCGGGGCGACGCTGACGATGTTCCCGGCGCCTGGCAGCCATGGCGGAATGGGCAACTTCATCGCCTGGGATGCTACGCAGGGCAAGATCGTCTGGTCGAAGCCCGAACGCTTCTCCGTATGGTCCGGTGCGCTCACCACGGCCGGCGATGTCGTCTTTTACGGCACGCTCGAAGGCTATGTGAAAGCGGTCAGTACGAAGGATGGCAAGGAGCTGTGGAAGTTCAAGACGCCGTCCGGAATCATCGGCAACGTATTCACGTACGAATATGAAGGGAAGCAGTACGTCGGCGTCCTCTCCGGCATCGGTGGCTGGGCGGGCATCGGCATGGCGGCGGGCCTGACGGGCAACACTGAGGGTCTCGGCGCCGTTGGCGGATACAAGGACCTCGCCAAGTTCACGAGCCTTGGCGGCAGCTTGTTCGTTTTCGCGCTTCCCGAGTCGACTTGATCGCTGGCGAAAGCGCGCCGTTGCCACGCGACATGCCGCCCGCGACCCGTGCGGCATGTCGCAGCCTTCCGGGAGCCTTCGTGTGAGATTTGTCAGCCTCGTGGTCCTGTCGGTCGTGTTGCTGCCTGCGGTCGGGGCGTTCGGGCAGGACGCGCAAACACCAGCGGCCGCCTCGGCGAGCCCGCCTTACGAAGTAAAGGAAGGCAACAAGGTCGACCCGGCCACACTGATGGGCTGGAAGACGTGGCGTGCGCTCGCCTGCGAGCGCTGCCATGGGGCGACACAGGAAGGCCTGGTCGGACCGTCGCTGATCGAGTCGCTGAAAAGGCTGTCGAAGGCGGAGTTTCACGACACGTTGATGAAGGGGAGGCCCGAGAAGGGCATGCCGCCCTTCAGCGGGAGCGCGATGGTGACCAAGAACTGGGAAGGCCTCTACGCCTACCTGAAGGGCCGCTCCGATGGCGCGATCCAGCCGGGCCATGTGTACCCGATCGAGCAGGAGTAGGCGCTGGTTTTCCTCTACGAGGCTGCGCGGCAGCTTGACTGGAAGGGCTTCCGCATGTGCATCCGTGCAGTGACATTCTCCGCGATCTTGCTTGCCGGGACGTGCGCCGGGGCGCTGGCGTCGACGGCGCAGCCTGACACCGGGGCCAACGTCCTGCGGGTGTGCGCCGATCCGGACAACCTGCCCCTGTCAAACGAGCGGGGCGAGGGGTACGAGAACCGGATTGCGGCAAAGCTGGCTCAGGATCTCGGCAGGAGCGTCGAATACACGTTCTTCCCGCAACGCATGGGCTTCGTCCGCAACACGCTGCGCAGCCGCGACGATGCCACCCAGCAATACAAGTGCGACGTGATCGTCGGCGTGCCGAAGGGCTATGAGTTGACGGCCACCACGCAGCCTTACATGCGTTCGACGTACGCCATGGTATTTCCTGCGCAGGGCAGGCTGGGGAAGATCGCGACTCCGAACGACCTGCTGGCGCTGCCGACAGAACTGCGCAGCAAGCTTCGTATCGGGATATTTGCGCGGTCCCCTGCTGCGGATTGGTTGCTGCGCAACGGGATGCTCGGCCAGGCCGAATCCTACGCGCAGCAAAGTGGCGACCCTCATGAGAACCCTGGCGGCATCATCGAGCGCGATCTCGCCGCCGGGAAGATAGACCTTGCGATCGTCTGGGGGCCCATCGCCGGGTTCCTCGTCGACCGGCATTCCGCTCGAGACTCGTGGCGCGCCGTCGCCTTCAAGCCCGAACCAGGCATCAAGTTCGATTACGAAATCTCGATGGGCGTGCGATTCGGCGAGAAGGAATGGAAGGACACGCTCGACGCGTGGATTGCCAGCCATCGAGGCGAGATCGACACGATCCTCATGAGCTACCGCATTCCCCTGGTCGATGAAAGAGGCAACCTCGTCGAGTCAGCGGCGAGGTCCCCCGAAGGGAAGCCATGAAAACGACAGCTGCAGTGGGTTACGCCGCCGGCAAGCCGCTCGAAGTGGTGACGGTGGATCTCGACGGGCCAAAGGCGGGTGAAGTACTCGTCGAGATAAGAGCGACGGGTGTGTGTCACACGGACGAGTTCACGCGCTCCGGCGCGGATCCCGAAGGTCTGTTTCCCGTGATCTTCGGCCACGAGGGGGCCGGCATCGTCGTCGACGTCGGGCCCGGCGTGACTTCCGTCAGGAAAGGCGACCACGTCATTCCGCTCTATACGCCCGAGTGCAGGCAGTGCAAGTCGTGCCTGTCGCGCAAGACCAACCTTTGCACGGCAATTCGTGCCACCCAAGGCCAGGGCGTGATGCCGGACGGGACCAGCCGCTTCTCGATCGGGGGCGAGAAGATCCATCACTACATGGGATGCTCGACGTTCTCGAATTTCACGGTGCTGCCGGAGATCGCGGTGGCCAAGGTTCGCGAGGACGCTCCGTTCGAGAAGATCTGCTACATCGGCTGCGGTGTCACCACCGGAATCGGCGCCGTCATCAACACGGCGCGCGTGGAGCCGGGTGCAAACGTGGTGGTGTTCGGGCTTGGGGGCATCGGCCTCAACGTGATCCAGGGTGCGAGGCTTGCGGGGGCCAACAGGATCATCGGTGTCGACATCAATCCCGGCCGGAAGTCGCTTGCAGGCAAGTTCGGCATGACCGATTTCGTGAATCCCAAGGAGGTCGGCGGCGATCTGGTCCAGCACCTCGTCGCGCTGACCGATGGCGGAGCCGACTACAGCTTCGAGTGCGTGGGAAACGTCGACCTGATGCGTCAAGCGCTCGAATGCTGCCATCGTGGCTGGGGTGTCTCGGTGATCATCGGTGTGGCGGGCGCGGGACAGGAAATCAGGACGCGCCCGTTCCAGCTGGTCACCGGCAGGGTGTGGAAGGGCACGGCCTTCGGGGGCGCGCGCGGCCGCACCGATGTACCGAAGATCGTCGACTGGTACATGGAGGGAAAGATCAACATCGATGACCTGATCACGCACACGATGCCGCTCGGTGACATCAACCGCGCCTTCGACCTGATGCACACGGGTGAATCGATCCGCAGTGTCGTGGAGTTCTGAGCAACGCTTGAACCACAGCAAGGAGAACGGCTATGGCCATCTCGATCCATCCCCTAGTGGATAACGGAGTCAAGGCTGGGTCTGAGAGCTTCGAAGGCGGGACCCTCACGTGCAAGTGTTCTCAGGACCCCGTGACGGTGAGCATCCAGGGAAATTGCGCGTTCAATCACGTTTGCGGATGCACCAAGTGCTGGAAGCCACAGGGCGCATTGTTCTCCCTGGTCGCGGTCGTCGGGCGCGACAAGCTCAACGTCACGAGCAATGCCCAGAAGCTCAAGCCCGTCGACGCCTCGGCGCCCATCCAGCGCTACGCCTGCACCGGCTGTGGCGTGCACATGTACGGGCGAATCGAGAACAAGGACCATCCCTTTTACGGGTTCGATTTCATCCACGTCGAACTGTCCCAGGACAAAGGCTGGGCTGCCCCGGAGTTCGCGGCGTTCGTCTCCTCCATCATCGAATCGGGGACGAAACCCGATCAGATGGGCGCCGTGCGCGCGCGCCTGCGTGAGCTGAAGCTGGAGCCTTATGACTGCCTGTCGCCGGCCCTGATGGACCTGATCGCGACCCACACCGCGAAGGCGAAGGGCACGCTCGCCGCTTGAGCCAACGCCATGAACGCTGCGGCGCCAATCGTCATTGGCGTCGCACGCGCGAGACTGAAGTCGATCTCGGCGCTCTCGGCGCTCTCGGCGCTTATGTCGCACGATTGCAGCCCGGCCCGTTGACGATGGGAGCGTGCGGTGACGAGCAAGGAGAGGTGCCGTGATCAAGGTCAGTGTCATGTACCCAAACAAGCCGGGCTCACGGTTCGACCACGCCTACTATCGCGACAAGCACATGCCGCTCGTGCAGACGCGAATGGGCAGCGCGTGCCGCTACTACACCGTAGACAAGGGTCTGTCCGGTGGGGGCGCCGGCGAGCCGGCGACCTACGTCGGCATGTGCCATATCTACTGTGACTCGGTGGAGTCGTTTCAAGCCGGATTCGGGCCGCACGCCAACGAGATCATGGCCGACATCCCCAACTACACCGACCTGGCGCCGGTCATCCAGATCAGCGAAGTGGTTGTCGGGTAGTGCTGGCACTCGCCGAGCCAGCGAATTCGGTCGCGCAGGCGACGCCGCACAACATTCCGGCGCGCTGCTCGATGCTCCACTGCCAGGTTTGCATCGACCGCACGGATTCTGTCAGTGGCCAATGCCCGGTTACCGTCATGGACCGTCGCGGCATCGAGGCCCACAGGCCGCTGTTCACGTGCGGCGAAGCGACGCGTGGCCGGTCGGAACCGCTGGTCCTGGCAGGATGCTAGCATCGACCTACCGCCCATCGCGGGTACCTTGATGAGCGACAGCGACTTCAAGTCACCGCCCGGCTCGACCGCAGCAGGACACGGCAAGCCCGGTCGGGTTCGCGGCACGCCGAAAGGTCGGCGCGTCGATCCGCAGGCCCGGCAAGAGGTCCGAGCCATGCTGGGCGATGCGCCGCGTCGCCGCGATCTGCTGATCGAACACCTGCACCGGATCCAGGACTGCTGCGGCCATCTGTCGGCGGCGCACCTGGCCGCGCTCGCCGACGAGTTGAGAATGGCGATGGCGGAGGTCTACGAGGTGGCGACCTTCTATCACCACTTCGACGTGGTCAAGGAGGGCGAAACTGCACCGCCGACGATCACTGTGCGCGTGTGCGACTCGATCGCCTGTGAACTCGCTGGGGCGCACAAACTCCTCGAGAAGCTGCCGGCGCTATTGGGTCCAGGCGTCCGCGTGCTTCCTGCGCCGTGCGTTGGACGGTGCGAGACCGCGCCCGTTGCCGTGATCGGTCAGAACCCGATGCCGTACGCCACGCTCGACAAGGTCGCCCGGCTCGTCGAAGACGGCGCCGTCGTGCATCCGCGACGCACCGAGCCGACGACACATCCGCACCTGGACGTCGTCACGCCCGGACACATCGACTACGCGGCATACCGCGCGTCGGGTGGTTACGCGATGGCGGCGGCGTGCGTGGAGGGCAGGCGTACTGCCGCCGACGTCATCGGCACGATGGAACACTCGGGCTTGCGCGGCCTCGGTGGGGCCGGGTTCCCGGCGGGTCGCAAGTGGAAGATCGTGGCGGCCGAACCGGCGCCGAGGCTGATGGCGATCAACCTGGACGAGGGCGAACCGGGCACGTTCAAGGACCGCTACTACCTCGAGCGGGATCCACATCGCTTTCTCGAAGGCGCGGTCATCGCGGCGTGCGTCGTCGGCATCAGCGACGTGTATGTCTACCTGCGCGACGAATACCACGGCTGCCGCGCGATCCTGCAGCAGGAACTCGCTGCGTTGACGTCGAACCCGCCCTGCGCGCTGCCGAGGTTCCACCTTCGACGCGGCGCCGGCGCGTACATCTGCGGTGAAGAGTCGGCGATGATCGAGTCGATCGAGGGCAAGCGTGGCGAGCCGCGCCTGCGACCGCCGTACGTCGCCCAGGTCGGCCTGTTCGGGCGCCCCACGCTGGAACAGAACATGGAGACCCTGCACTGGGTCCGGGACATCCTCGAGAAGGGCCCCGACTGGTTCGCAGGCCACGGCCGTCACGGTCGCAACGGGCTGCGCTCGTTCTCGGTCAGCGGGCGCATCCGGAAGCCCGGCGTGCACCTGGCACCTGCGGGCATCACGTTGCAGGAACTCGTGGACGAGTACTGCGGCGGGATGCTCGACGGGCATGCGCTCTACGGCTACCTGCCGGGTGGCGCGTCGGGTGGCATCCTCCCGGCATCGATGGCGAACATCCCGCTCGACTTCGACACGCTCAATGCATACGGCTGCTTCATCGGTTCCGCGGCGGTGGTCGTGTTGTCGGACAAGGACACGGCGGTCGCCGCCGCGAGGAATGTCATGGGGTTCTTCGCCGACGAGTCTTGCGGCAAGTGCACACCGTGCCGCGTCGGCACCGTCAAGGCACTGCACCTGATGAAAGCGGCGACGTGGAACCGGCCGCTCCTCGAGGAACTCTCGCAGGCGATGGCCGATGCGTCGATCTGCGGTCTCGGTCAAGCGGCGCCGAATCCGGTGCTGAGCGTGCTCAAGTATTTTCCAAACGAGGTCAGGTAGGGGGCCGGAACTCCGGTTCGTTCCGGCACAACCGATGCGACAGAAACCCGGCACAGCGACGGACGCCGCCTCGATCAGCTTCCTGCTCAACGGCCGGGAGGTCGTCGGCAGTGCCGGTCAGACGATTCTCGAAACCGCCGAGCGATCTGGCGTCGAGATCCCGCGGCTCTGCTACATGGCGGGCATGCGGCCGGACGGCAACTGCCGCACGTGCATGGTCGAGATCGAGGGCGAGCGCGTGCTGGCGCCGTCGTGCTGCCGTTACCCGAAGGACGGCATGGTGGTCACGACCAACAGCCCGCGGGCGCTCGTCAGCCAGAAGATGTCGATCGAGCTGTTGCTCGCGGACGTCCCGGAAACCGAATACACGCTCGATTCCGAACTGGATCGCTGGGCGCGGAAGCTGTCGATCGGCAAGCCGCGGTTCGGCGCGCGCCGGCAACCCGTGCAGGACGTTTCGCACCCGGCGATCGCGGTCAACCTCGACGCCTGCATCCAGTGCAAGCGCTGTGTCCGCGCCTGTCGCGAGGAGCAGGTCAACGACGTCATCGGCTACGCGTCACGCGGCCACCACTCGAAGATCGTCTTCGACTTCGACGATCCGATGGGTCTTTCGACCTGTGTCGCCTGCGGTGAGTGCGTGCAGGCCTGTCCCACCGGTGCGCTGATGCCGGCACGCGAGGTCGGCAAGATAGTGCCGGACCGGCGGGTCGACTCGGTCTGCCCGTACTGCGGCGTCGGGTGCCAGCTCACGTACTACGTCAAGGACAACAGGATTCTCCAGGTCCAGGGACGCGATGGCCCGGCGAATTCGAGCCGGCTGTGCGTCAAGGGTCGTTACGGGTTCGACTACGTGCAGCATCGGCATCGGCTGGTCCAGCCGCTCATTCGCAAGCCGGGCGTGCCAAAGCACAAGGATTTCACCGTCGATCCCGAACGCTGGCACGAGGTGTTCCGCGAAGCGACCTGGGAAGAAGCACTGGAACTGGCAGCGCGGGGGCTGCGCGACGTTCGCGACACGTACGGCAAGCGCGCGCTGGCCGGTTTCGGGTCCGCCAAGGGAACGAACGAAGAGGCGTATCTGTTCCAGAAACTCGTCCGCACCGGCTTCGGCTCCAACAATGTCGACCACTGCACCCGCCTGTGCCATGCGTCGAGCGTCGCGGCCCTGATGGAAGGCATCAACTCGGGCGCCGTATCGAATCCCGTGCGCGACGTCGCCGACGCCGATGTGATCTTCCTGATCGGCGCCAACCCGACCGTCAACCACCCGGTGGCGGCGACGTTCATCAAGAACGCGGTCAAGGCCGGCACCAGGTTGATCGTGGCCGATCCGCGCCGCGGAGACCTGGCGCGCCATGCCACGTACACCCTGCAGTTCAACGCAGACACCGACGTCGCGCTCCTCAACGCCATGCTCCACACGATCGTCACCGAGGGGCTGGTCGACCGACGTTTCATCGAAGACCGGACCTCCGGCTACGAGGCGCTGGCCGAAAACGTGCTGAGGTTTTCGCCCGAGGCGATGGCGCCGATCTGCGGCATCGACGCCCGGACGATCCGCGAAGTTGCGCGGCTTTACGCCACCTCGAGGGCATCGATCATTCTCTGGGGCATGGGTATCTCGCAGCACGTCCACGGCACCGACAACGCGCGGTGCCTGATTGCACTGGCGCTTGCCACCGGGCAGATCGGCAAGCCGGGCTCCGGGCTCCACCCGCTGCGCGGTCAGAACAACGTGCAGGGCGCGTCCGACTCGGGACTGATCCCGATGTTCTACCCCGACTACCAGCGCGTCGATTCCGCGCGGGCGAAGGAACGGTTCGAGCGATTCTGGGGCACGTCGCTGGATCCCGATCCGGGCCTCACCGTCGTCGAGGTGATGCACGCCGCCAAGAAGCGCGAGATCCGAGCGATGTACATCGTGGGCGAGAATCCCGCGATGTCCGACCCGGATGTCGATCACGCGCGCGAGGCGCTCGCCGCGCTCGACCATCTGGTCGTGCAGGACATCTTCCTGACCGAGACGGCGTACCTGGCCGATGTGGTGCTGCCGGCGACCGCATGGCCGGAGAAGACCGGCACCGTCACCAACACCGACCGCCTCGTGCAATTGGGCCGAAAGGCGATCGAGCCACCTGGTGACGCGCGTGAAGACCTCTGGCTGATCAACGAACTGGGACGCCGCATCGGCCTCGACTGGAACTACACGCATCCGCGCCAGGTGTTTGCCGAGATGCGCAGCTGCATGGACTCGATCGCCGGCGTCACGTGGGATCGCCTCGAGCGCGATTCGTCAGTGACCTATCCCTGCACCAAGGAAGAGGACCCGGGAGAACGCGTCATTTTCATCGAGCGATTCCCCACGACCAGCGGTCGTGGGAGGTTCGTGCCGGCCGACCTCATTCCCGCGGCCGAGCGGCCCGATGCGGAGTATCCGATGGTGCTCATCACCGGCCGCCAGCTCGAACACTGGCACACCGGCTCGATGACGCGCCGCGCGTCCAGCCTCGATTACCTCGAGCCCGAGCCGGTCGCGTCCCTGCACCCGCTCGACCTGGCCAACCTCGGTGTGAAGGCCGGCGGCACGCTCACGATCGAGTCGCGCCGCGGCCACATCACCCTGTACGCGCGCGCCGACGAGGGCATGCCGCGCGGCGCGGCGTTCGTACCGTTCTGCTATTACGAAGCGGCAGCGAACATGCTGACCAACCCGGCGCTCGACCCGTTCGCCAAGATTCCGGAGTTCAAATATTGCGCGATAAGGGTGAAGCCGGGCGGTGCGCCGCCCCGGCGTCTGAGCTTCGGCGGCGGCGTCCTGTTGTCCGGAAGCGGGTCTTGACCCCCTCGGGCGTTGCCGACGAGCGACAGACAGTACTGGTCCTCATGTCGAGTAACGACTCATAACTTGTTGAAAGTATTGTAATTTTCAATGAATAAAAAGCCCCGGTCGTCTACAGGCGACCGGGGCTTTCGGGGTGTTGGTGGAGGCGGCGGGAATCGAACCCGCGTCCGCAAGCCCTACGTTCCAGGACCTACATGCTTAGCCGTCTTTTTGATTCTCGTCGGGCACTACCCAAGCGGCAGGGAAGATGACCGACCAGCTCAGGAACGTTTTAGCGAGCCAGCCCTCAGCACACTGGACACGCGAGCCTGTGAGCGCGTCCCCCGGGTCTGGATGCACAGGCACATGCCAGTCGGGGGTTAGGCGGGATTAAGCCGCCAGAGCGTAGTTGTCGTCGTTGGCAACTATAAGTTTGCAAGTGGTTTAACGAGGTACCTTGCACCTCGGCATGCACCTGAAGTTTCGCGACCCACGTCAAAACCGGTCGCCCCCAGGAACGGGGCCTAGTGTAGGGGCAGGGCGCAGGAATACAAGCGCGTCGCACGCTTACGTCACGAGGCACGCCGCTTTTCGGCGTGCCTCGCAACCCTCACGTCAGCGTGGCAACACGACCTTGAGCACCTCGCCGAGCCCTTTGGGTGGCGAACCAAAGCCGACGTTGGACACGTAGAGGTTGCCGTCCGGTCCCATCGTCATCCCGGTCGGGAAGAACAGGCCGTCGGCGATCACGACACGGCCGTGGCCGTCGGGATCGACGCGGACGATCCGGCCGGTGCCCGGGGTGGGAGCAGGCGGCGCCGAGGCCTCCAGCACGTACATGCGATCGCGCGCGTCGAAGGCGAGCCCGGTCACCATGTTGAAGCCGCCGGTGTGGAACTCGATCTGGCCGTCGAGCGTGATCGACCAGACCCGTGCGGCGCCCTTGTCCTGCGGGAAGAGGTACAGGTTGCCGACGTAGAACCGGCCGCGGTTGAACGCGATCGCGGTCGGCACGACGTGGCCCTTGCTTTCCGATATGTCGATCACACGCTCGATGCTGCCGTCCATGCCGACCCGGACGACCTCGCCGTGGTTCGGCTCGACGGCGTACAGGTCGCCCGCGTGGGCGAGCAGGCTGTACCAGGTGCCGTCGGGTTCGAAATCGGCGGGCTCCGGGTTCGCCACCGGATGGCGCCGCTGGAACTGGCTCAGGTTCGCGATCATCGTCCACTGGCCGTTCTTGACGCGGATCACGCCATTCGGGATGCCGCGCACGCCGTGCGAGCAGCCGGCGCCGGCGAGCACCGCATATAACGTCTTGCCCACGAACGCGACGTCGCCGACGCCGCTGACGAGCGAGCCGAGGTCGGCGCTCGTCTGGCTCGACGGCAACTGGTCGACCACCGTCGTGCGGACGCCGTTGCGGTCGATCTTCGAGATGCGCGCGCCGCCCTGGCGACCGAGGTAGGGGCCGACCGGCGGGTCGACGACACAGGCTTCGTCGTCCGGCGGCGGGTTCTTGCCGCCGATGCCGCCCTCGGCGACGTAGAGGTCGCCGTCGGGCCCGAACTCGAGTCCGCGGGGATTGTTGAGCCCCGAGGCGTAGACCGTCACGACAGCCTTGGCGGTCGCCGCGACCGTCGAATCGGCGTGTGCGACTGGCATCGCGCCGACGAGTGTCATGCCGAGGCCGGCCGTCAGCACCGAGCGAACGCTGAGCAGATCCATGAGTCCCTCCCTGGGCGCGAGTGCGCCCGTGGCATCGCTGCGGAACGGTGGAAGACACGGAACCAGGCGATCAGGCCCGTGCGGTCGCCGGGACGGGCGTCGTCAATTGCTCGCTGGGTGCAGGTTCATGTCGTCTCGACGCGGCGTCCTTGCCACGCACGTGCAGGAGCGGACGCTGTGAGCGAATGTGGCCTCGCAGCGGCCCGCGCACCGCCGGCAGCCTGTGCTGTCGCGGTGTTGGCGGTTTACGCCGGCCGGGCTGCTGCGACAATCGCCGGGACACGCCCTCGGGCGCGCGAAGCCGGTATCGGGTGCCGCAACGCGTCGTGCGCGTGCGCCGTCAGCCGCGCTTGCGCAGCAGGCGTGACTTTTCGCGTTGCCAGTCGCGATCCTTCTCGGTGTGGCGCTTGTCGTGCGCCTGCTTGCCCTTGGCGAGCCCGATCGTGAGCTTGACCTTGCCGTGGCTCCAGTAGAGCTCGAGCGGCACGATCGTGTGGCCCTTGCGTTCGACCGCGCCGACGAGGCGGTCGAGCTCGCGCCGGTGCAGCAGCAGTTTTCGCGTGCGGGTCGGGTCGGCCACGATGTGGGTCGAGACCGTGCGCAGCGGCGTCACGTGCGCGCCGATCAGGAACGCCTCGCCGTTCTTGAGGATCACGTAGCCCTCGGTGATCTGCGCCTTGCCGGCCCGCAGGCTCTTGACCTCCCAGCCCTGCAGCGACAGGCCCGCCTCGAGCTTTTCCTCGATGAAGTAGTCGAACCGCGCGCGCTTGTTGAGCGCGATCGACGGATTCGACGCGGACTTGCCGTCCTTCTGTTTGCTGCTCGAGGTGGCCATGGTTTCGGTTCCGGCGGGTCGCGCATTCTAGCCGCCCCGCTTACACTGCGCGCGTCTCGAGCCGACCCGTCCCCCAATGTCCATCCATGAAGTCAAGCGCACAGCCCTGGTCACTTACACGCCGCAGCAGATGTTCGACCTCGTCGTCGACGTCGAGCGCTACTGCGAATTCCTGCCCTGGGTGAAGGGGGCACAGGTCCACGAGAAGACCGAACGCGACCTGCAGGCCAGCATCACGATGGAGCGCGCGGGCGTGCGCCAGACCTTCACGACGCGCAACGAAATGGACCGGCCGAACTGGATGTCGCTCAAGCTCGTCGAGGGACCGTTCCGCACGCTCGACGGCCTGTGGACGTTCACCCCGATCGGCACCGCCGGCACGAAGGTCGTGCTCGACATGAAGTTCGACTTCGCCAACCCGATCGCCTCGATGCTGTTCGGGCGGGCCTTCGAGCACAGCATCGGCGAGCTGATCGATGCGTTCGTCGCGCGGGCGAAGCAGGCGTATGGGGGCGGCTGAGAAGGACGCGGGTTGCGTCGAAGTCGTCTACGCGCTGCCAGGGCTGCAACGCGTGGTCGCGGTGCCGCTGGCCGAGGCCGGGCTCACCGCCGGCGAGGCGGTCGAGCGTTCGGGCCTGCTGCAGGAGTTTCCGGAGATCGGCCGTCACGCCCTTGCGCTGGGGATCTACGGGACCGCTTGCGAACCGACGCGCCGGTTGCGCGACGGTGATCGTGTCGAGATCTACCGCCCTTTGCGCCACGACCCGCGCGCGTCGCGTCGCGAGCGGGCGGCGCAGACACGGCGCCAGGGCGGCAGCGGTCGCCGGGGCTGACCACCTGCCGCACGGGCCGCGCTGCCCGATGCCGCTGCTCGGGGCGGGGCGCTCAGCCCGGGCCGTCGGGACGCGGCGCTTCCGGCTGCGGCGACTGCTCGGCCGACGGCGGGGCCGGCGGCTCGTAATCCTTCTGCTCCTTCCTGCTGTGCGCCGTGACGTCGTCTGGCAGGTCGAGCTTTTCGACCCTGGCGACCTTGTCGCCCTCGAACTTCACGACGAAATGCGCGCGCTCGACGTTGCTCGAGCGGCCGCGCTTGAAGGTGTAGATGTAGTCCCAGCGTTGCGGGTCGAACGGATCCGCGAGCATCGGCGTGCCGAGCAGGTAACGGACCTGGCTGCGGGTCATGCCGGTCTGCACCTGGTCGACGTCCTCGATGTCGAGCAGGTTGCCCTGCTGGATGTTGGGGCGGTAGACGCAACCGGTGGTCGCGCCGACCGCCCCGGTGAGGGCGGCCAATACGAAGGCGGCGCGCAGTGCCGCGCTGATCTGGTCTCGGTTCATGCTGTCTGGAGTTGCCGGGCCGGGCCGGTGATAATGCGAAGCGATTCTACCCCAACCGCGCTCCGGCGCGGCATCCCGGCAGCAAGGTGCAAAACGTGGAACCCTCGCAACTGCGTCGCGCTGGCCTGAAGATTACCGCGCCGCGCCTCAAGATCCTCGAGATTTTGGCGAGCGCGACCGTGCGCCACATGAGCGCCGAAGACGTCTACCGTCGGCTGCTCGAACTCAACGAGGACATCGGGCTCGCGACCGTCTATCGCGTGCTGACCCAGTTCGAATCGGCCGGGCTCGTCACGCGCCACCATTTCGAGGGTGGCACCGCCGTGTTCGAGCTCAACGAGGGCACGCACCACGACCACATCGTCTGCGTCGACTGCGGCCACGTCGAGGAATTTTCGGACGAGGGCATCGAGGAGCGGCAGCAATCGATCGCGAAGCAGCTCGGCTTCGAGATCACCGACCACTCGCTCACTTTGCACGGGCACTGCGTGCGCGCGGACTGCCCGAACCGCCCGAAGCGGCCCTGACGCCGCGCTCGGTCTTCGTCGCCGTCCCGTTCGGCGAGGCGGGCGGGGCCGCGCGGCGGCCCGAATCCAGCATTTCGCGGGCGTGCTCGAGCGTGCGTTCGGTGATTTTCGTGCCGCCGAGCATGCGCGCGATTTCCTCGACCCGCGCCGTCGCATCGAGCGCATCGATGCGGGTCCGCGTCGCGCCGCCGACCACTTGCTTCGACACCCGCAGCTGACGATCGGACTGCGCCGCAACCTGCGGCAGGTGCGTCACGCAGAGCACCTGGCCACGCGTCGCGAGCGCATGCAGCTGTCGCCCGACCATCTCGGCCACCGCACCGCCGACGCCGGCGTCGACTTCGTCGAAGACGAGACAGGGCAGGGGCGCGGCGTCGACCGCGGCCACCTGCAGTGCGAGGCTGATGCGCGACAGTTCGCCGCCCGACGCGACCTTCGCGAGCGGCCGCTCCGGCTGGCCCGGGTTGGCGCTGACGAGGAACTCGATCTCGTCGTTGCCGTGCGCGGAGTAGACCGGCGGCTGCTGTGCTTCGATGCGCGTCTTGAAGACGCCGCCGGGCATGCCGAGCGTCTGCATCGACGCAGTGACCTTGGCATCGAGTGCCGCCGCCGCCGCGCGGCGGCGCTCGGACAATCGGCTCGCGGCGCGCAGGTAACGCTCGGCCGCCTGGGCGAGTTGCTGCTGCAGCGCGGCCTCGGTGAGCGCGCCGGCGTCCAGTTCGGCGAGTTCCGCCTCGAGCCGGTCGCGCAGGTCTGCCAGCGCGGCGACGTCGATGCGGTGCTTGCGGGCAACGGCTTCCATCGCGGCCAGCCGCGCCTCGAGCCATTCCTGGCGGGCGGGGTCGGCCTCGAGCGTGTCGGTGTAGCGACGCAGCGACGTCAGCGCCTCGCGTGACGCGATCGAGGCCTCCTCGATCTGTGCGACGGTGGGTTCGAGGCCCGCGTCGAGCGCCACGAGTTGCCTGAGCTGCGCATGGGCACGACCGAGCGCGTCCACCACGCCGCCGTCGTCGCCCGAGAGCAGGCTCTCGACCTGCGCGGTGCCTTCGGCCAGGCGACCGAGGCCCGCGATGCGCTTGCGCTCCTCGGCCAGCGCGTCGCCCTCGCCGGGCTTGGGGTCGAGCGCCGCGAGCTCCGCGACGTAGTGGCGCAGCAGGTCGAGCCGCGCCTCGCGATCGCGCAACCGTTGCTCGAACGACGTCCGCTGCTGGTCGAGGGTGTGCCACGCCTGGTGGGCTTCGCGCACCGCCGTCGTCTCTGTCTCGAGCCGGCCGCTCGCGTCGAGCGCCTCGCGCTGGTAGCCGCGCCGTGCCAGCGACTGGAACTCGAGCTGGCCATGCACGTCGACCAGCAGTTCGCCGAGCGCGCGCAGCGACTGCACCGGCACGGCCTGGCCGTTGACGTAGGCACGGCCGCGACCGTCCGCCGCGACGACACGCCGGAGCTGGCATTCGCCGTCGTGCCCGATCGATTGTTCGTCGAGCCAGGCCACGGCGCCCGTGTTGCCGCGCAGCGCGAAGGTGGCGCTCACTTCCGAGCGCTCGGCGCCGTGGCGGACGGCACCGCTGTCGGCGCGCCCACCGACCGCGAGCAGCAGCGCATCGACCAGGATGGATTTGCCCGCGCCGGTCTCGCCCGTGAGCACGGTGAAGCCCCGGTCGAACTCGAGTTCGACCGCGTCGACGATCGCGAAGTCGCGGATCTGCAGGTGGGTCAGCATCGATGCGGCTCAGGCACCCGGGGGCTGGCCGTCGCGCGTGCCGCGGCCCCAGTGCAGCTTGGAACGGAGGATCCGGTAGTAATCGTGACCAGGCGGATGCAGCAGCGTGGCGGTCACCTTGGCGCGCTCGATGCGCAGTCGCACGCCCGGCTCGAGGTCGCACAGCACGTTGCCGTCGCAGGCCACCTGGGCCCGCGTGTCGAAGCGGTCGCTCAGTTCGATCTCGACGACGCTGCCCGCGGGCACCACGATCGGCCGGTCCGACAGCGTGTGCGGCGACACCGGCACGAGCACGACCGCGTCGAGGCTCGGGTGCACGATCGGGCCGCCGCACGACAACGCGTAGGCCGTCGACCCCGTCGGTGTCGCGACGATGAAGCCGTCGCCGCCGTGGGTGTTGACGTAGGCGCCGTTGACCCAGGTGCGCACGTCGACCGTGCGGCCGGTCTCGCGCTTGGTGACGACGACGTCGTTGAGCGCGAGCGCGTCGATCGCGCGGCCGCCGGCGCGCACGTGGGCGGCGAGCAGCATGCGGCGCTCGGCGTGGCAGCGGCCGGCGAGCGCGTCGTCGACGCTCTCGAGCATCTTGTCCGGGTTGACGTCGGCGAGGAAGCCTAGGCGGCCGCGGTTGACCCCGAGCACCGGGACGTCGGCGATCGCGGCCATGCGCGCGGCGTGCAGCATCGTGCCGTCGCCGCCGACGGCGACGACGAGCGAGGCGTCGAGCGCGAGGTCGGGTTCGAGGACCGTGCGCACGCCCGGGCCGCCGAGTTCGAGGGCCTCGTCGGCCGCGACCCGGACGGCACAGCCCTTCGCGACGAGGTGTTCGGCCAGCACGCGCATGGCTTCGCCGACGCGCGGGTCGACCGCACGGCCGGCCAGGGCGACGCAGGTGCGATCGGTGGCGCGCTTGTCCATAAAGTGGCCTGCCTTTTAGCACGCGCCCGCTTGGCCGGGCCAGCGTGGATCGATGCGGAGACCCCAGCGTTGTGTCCTTGACTTGCCCGAATCGGCGCAGCTAGGTTTGTCGGGCACATGAGCGACCTGCACGACGACCCCCTGAGCGACCGCGCGCGGCACCTGCTGCGCGTGCTGGTCGAGAGCTACATCCGCGAAGGGCAACCGGTCGGGTCCCGCAACCTGTCGCGCGACTCCGGACTCAACCTGAGTTCGGCCACGGTCCGCAACGTGATGGCCGACCTCGAGGAGTACGGTTTCGTCACGTCGCCGCACACGTCGGCCGGGCGCGTGCCGACCGACAAGGGGTACCGCTTCTTCGTCGACACGCTGATGCGCCAGCGCCAGACCGCCAGCGTCGAGAACGTGATCGACGAGCTGCAGCAGCGCCTGCGCGAGCAGGAAGACCGCGACCCCAAGGCGCTGGTGGCCGTCGCCTCGCAGGTGCTGTCGTCGCTGACGCACCTGGCCGGCGTCGTCACGATCCCGCGGCAACCGCACCAGTCACTGAGCCAGATCGAGTTCCTGCCGCTGTCGGAAAATCGCGTGCTGGCCGTCATGGTGGTCAACGGCCGCGACGTGCAGAACCGCATCGTGCAGCTCGAGCGGTACTACTCGGCCGAGGAACTGCGCCGCGCCGCGAATTTCCTGAACCAGCAGTTCGGCGGCAAGGAGCTCAACCAGGTCCGCTCGGACATCGTCTCGGAGCTCACGCAGACCGGCGAGACGCTGAGCGGGCTCATGCGCGACGCGATCCGCGTCGCCCAGCAGGTCGTGGGCGAAGGCCGCCGCCAGGGCGAGCCCGAGTACGTGATCGCCGGCGAGACCAACCTGATGGAGGTCGCCGAGCTCTCGAACGTCGAGAAGCTGCGCCGGTTGTTCGAGGCCTTCACGGCCAAGCGCGACATCCTGCACCTGCTCGACCAGAGCCTGCGCGCGGACGGAGTCCAGATCTTCATCGGCCAGGAGTCGGGCTACCAGATCCTCGACGACATCAGCCTGGTCACGGCGCCGTACGCGCTCGACAACGAGACCGTGGGCGTGCTCGGCGTCATCGGTCCCACGCGCATGGCGTACGACCGGGTCATCCCGATCGTGGACATCTCCGCCAGGCTGCTGGGCTCCGCCTTGAATTCGCGGCGCTAGGCCCCATCGAGCGGGGCAACCGTTCTGTCCGGACCCGTTCGGGCCCGGACACCCCTCGTTTGCAATGACAGGCAGTGAAATGAGCATGAATCCCGAACAGGATCCGGCGGCAGACGCACCCGGGCAGTCCCCGGCGGCGGAAGACACGATGGAGGTCGAACGGCTCGCCGCCGAACTGAGCGAAGCGCGCGCGCAGGCGGCCGACGCCCGCGACGCGCAGCTGCGCGCATTCGCGGAAATGGAGAACCTGCGACGGCGCGCGCAACGCGACGTCGAGGCGGCCCACAAGTTCGCAGTCGAGCGATTCGCGGCCGACCTGATCGAGGTGCGCGACACGCTCGAACTCGGCATCGTCGCGGCGGGGGCGGCGCCTGAAGCCGCCCGGTTCGTCGAAGGCAGCCAGGCGACCCTGCGCATGCTCGACAAGGCCTTCGAAAAGGCCGGCATCGCCGTGGTCGACCCGGCCCTGCAGCCCTTCAACCCGGAGCTGCACGAGGCCATCACCACCCAGCCCAGCGCCGAGCAGCCGTCCGGTACGGTGCTGGCGGTGGTCCAGAAAGGCTTCACGCTGAACGGACGCCTGCTGCGGCCCGCGCGGGTCGTCGTCGCCCGTCCGCCGGACGCGGCTAACTGACCGTCCCGTCTTGAATTCGAGCCACCCGTCCACACGTTAGCCGCAACGAATCTGCAGCTTCCCTTCGGAGCCCCCTCACCATGGCAAAAGTCATCGGCATCGACCTCGGTACCACCAACTCCTGCGTCGCGATCATGGACGGCGGCAAGCCGCGCGTGATCGAGAACAGCGAGGGTGACCGCACGACCCCGTCGATCGTCGCCTTCACCAAGGACGACGAAGTCCTGGTCGGCCAGTCGGCCAAGCGCCAGGCCGTCACCAACCCGCAGAACACGCTGTACGCGATCAAGCGCCTGATCGGCCGCCGCTACGACGACGCCGTCGTGCAGAAGGACGTCGGCATGGTCCCGTACCACATCGTCAAGGCCGACAACGGCGACGCCTGGATCGACGTCCACGGCAAGAAGATGGCGCCGCCGGAAATCTCGGCCCGCGTGCTCATGAAGATGAAGAAGACCGCCGAGGACTTCCTCGGCGAGCCGGTCACCGAGGCCGTGATCACGGTGCCGGCCTATTTCAACGACTCGCAGCGCCAGGCGACCAAGGACGCCGGCCAGATCGCGGGTCTCAACGTCAAGCGCATCATCAACGAGCCGACGGCGGCCGCGCTGGCCTACGGCCTCGACAAGGCGGGCGGTGACCGCAAGGTGGCCGTGTACGACCTCGGCGGCGGCACGTTCGACATCTCGATCATCGAGTTCGCGGACGTCGACGGCGAGCGCCAGTTCGAGGTGCTCTCGACCAACGGCGACACGTTCCTCGGCGGCGAGGACTTCGACAAGCGCGTGATCGACTACCTCGCGGCCGAGTTCCAGAAGGAATCGGGCGTCGACGTGCGGCGCGACCCGCTCGCGATGCAGCGTCTCAAGGAAGCGGCCGAGAAGGCCAAGATCGAGCTGTCGTCGAGCCAGCAGACCGAAGTGAACCTGCCGTACATCACGGCCGACGCCTCGGGCCCGAAGCACCTCGCGATCAAGCTCACGCGGGCCAAGCTCGAGTCGCTGGTGGAGGAACTCGTGCAGCGGACGATCGAGCCGTGCCGCATCGCGCTCAAGGACGCGGGCCTGTCGATCAACGAGGTCGCCGAGGTGATCCTCGTCGGCGGCCAGACGCGCATGCCGCTCGTGCAGAAGTACGTCAAGGACTTCTTCGGCAAGGAACCGCGCAAGGACGTGAACCCGGACGAGGCCGTCGCGGTCGGCGCGGCGGTGCAGGCCGGCGTGCTCACGGGTGAAGTCAAGGACGTGCTGCTGCTCGACGTCACGCCGCTGTCGCTCGGCATCGAGACGCTCGGCGGCGTCATGACCAAGCTGATCGAGAAGAACACCACGATCCCGACCAAGGCGACGCAGGTGTTCTCGACGGCGGACGACAACCAGACGGCCGTGACGATCCACGTGCTGCAGGGCGAACGCGACCGCGCGCAGGACAACAAGTCGCTCGGCCGTTTCGACCTCTCCGACATCCCGCCGGCGCCGCGCGGCATGCCACAGGTCGAGGTCACCTTCGACATCGACGCGAACGGCATCCTGCACGTCAACGCGAAGGACAAGGCGACCGGCAAGGAGCAGAAGATCGTCATCAAGGCCTCGAGCGGCCTGTCCGACGACGAGATCAAGCGCATGGTGCGCGACGCCGAGGCGCACGCCGAGGAAGACCGCAAATTCCGCGAGCTGGCCGAGACGCGCAACCGGGCCGACGCACTGGTCCACGCGGCCGAGAAATCGCTCAAGGACCTGGGCGACAAGGTGGCTGCCGAGGACCGCGCCCGGGTCGAAGCCGCCGTTTCGGACCTGAAAGGCGTCCTCAAGGGCGACGACAAGGACATCATCGAGAAGAAGGCTGCGGCGCTCGCCGAGGCTTCGGCCAAGGTCGCGCAGCAGGCCTACGCGAGCCAGGCTGAGGCGGAGGCCGGTGCGGCCGGCGGCCCGGGCGCTGGCCCTGCGGGTGGCCCGGCTGGAAGCGGTGGTGGCCGCGACGAAGTCCTCGACGCCGAGTTCGAGGAAGTCGACAAGGACAAGGACCGCAAGGGCTGATCCGCTTCACCTCTCCCCGATGACGGGAGAGGTGAACCGAAGGTCGGGTGAGGGAACACGCCCGAGCGCAGACGCGAGTGGCTATGATGCATGCGTGCTGACGCAAGAACCGCCGCGGGCCTGAACGCCCTCGGCGGTTTTTCTGTGTCGACGCAGCGGATCGGCTGACGCAACCAACACGACGAACACGCAACCAAACAGCGGCTGGCATGGCGACGAAGCGCGACTATTACCAGGTCCTCGAGGTCAATCGCTCCGCGACGGAGGCCGAGATCAAGAAGGCCTATCGCCGCCTGGCGATGAAGCTGCATCCGGACCGGAACCCGGGCGACAAGGAATCGGAGGAGAAATTCAAGGAGGCCAAGGAGGCCTACGAGATCCTGTCGGACACGCACAAGCGTGCAGCTTACGACCAGTTCGGGCACGCAGGCGTCGATGCCGCCTCGCGCGGCGGGCCGGGCGGTGCTGGCTTCGATCCGCGCGATGCGTTCGGCGACATCTTCGGCGACGTGTTCGGCGACATCTTCGGTGGCGGCCGCCGCGGTCGCTCGCAGGTGTTCCGCGGCGCGGACATGCGCTACGAGCTCGAACTCGACCTCGAGCAGGCGGTGTTCGGCGACACGGTCAGCCTCGACTTCGCCACCCTGGCCGAGTGCGAGGAGTGCAAGGGCTCGGGTTCGGCCAAGAATACGCAGCCGACGACCTGCCAGACCTGCCACGGCCAGGGCCAGGTCCGCATGCAGCAGGGCTTTTTCACCGTGCAGCAGACGTGCCCGCGCTGCCAGGGCCGCGGCCAGGTGGTCAGCGACCCCTGTGGCAAGTGCCGCGGCCAGGGTCGCGTACGCAAGCAGAAGACGCTCTCGGTCAAGGTGCCGCCCGGCGTCGATTCGGGCGACCGGATCCGGCTGGGCGGCGAGGGTGAAGCGGGCCGCAACGGCGGACCGGCCGGCGACCTCTACGTCGAGGTGCGCGTCAAGGACCACCCGATCTTCGAACGCGACGGCGCGCACCTGTCGTGCGAAGTGCCGATCAGCTTCCGCACCGCGGCGCTCGGCGGCGCGATCGACGTGCCGACGCTCGACGGCGACGTCACCATCAAGATTCCGGCCGAGACGCAGTCAGGCCGCGTGTTCCGGCTGCGCGAAAAAGGCATCAAGCCGGTGCGCGGCGGCGGGCCCGGCGACCTGTTCTGCCGTGTCGTCGTGGAGACACCCGTGCACCTCTCGCGCGAGCAGAAGGAACTGCTGAACCGGTTCGACGAATCGCTGCGTGCCGACCACAAGCACCACCACCCGCGCGAGGAGTCCTGGCTCGACGGGGTCAAGCGCTTTTTCACGAGCCTCGGCGAATGAGCGGCAAGACGCTCAACGTCGCGATGCTCGGCGCGTCCGGTCGCATGGGTCGCAGCATCATTCCGCTGCTGGCCGCGGACCCGGACGGGCTGCGGTTGAGCGGTGCGCTTGCAGCACCCGAGGACACTGCGGTCGGGCAGGACGCGGGTGCGTTCGCGGCCACCGCACCGCTCGCCGTCGCGATCACGGACCAGTTGTCGCGCGCACTCGAAGGCGCCGACGTCGCCATCGACTTCACGCGTGCCGACGCGTCGATGCGGCACGCCCAGGCCTGTCGCGAGGCCGGCTGCGCGCTCGTGATCGGCACGACCGGTCACACCGAGGAACAGCGCAGCGAGCTCATCGAGGTCGCCCGCGGGGTGCCGATCGTGCTCGCGCCGAACATGAGCCTGGGCGTCAACGTGCTGTTCAAGCTCGCCGAACTCGCCGCGCGTGCGCTCGGCGGCGACCGTTACGACGCCGAGATCTTCGAAGCGCACCACCGCAACAAGGTGGATGCACCGAGCGGCACGGCCCTCGGGCTCGGTCGTGCGGTCGCGGCGGGGCGAGGCGTGCAGTTCGACGAGGTGGCCGAGTACGCGCGTCACGGCAATACCGGCGTGCGCGAGCACGGCCGCATCGGCTTCAGCGTGGTGCGAGGCGGTGACATCGTCGGCGACCACCGGCTCATCTTCGCGGGGCCGGGCGAGCAGATCGAACTCGCCCATCACGCGCAGGATCGCTCGGGTTTCGCGCGCGGCGCGCTCGTCGCGGCACGCTGGGTGGTCGGCCGTCCGCCGGGCCTGTACTCGATGATGGACGTGCTCGGCCTCTGAGCCGACGCGGACGGCTGCTCGCGCGAGGCCCGCGCGTTCCGAGGCGTCCGGTCTTTTCTCCCGCGACTTGTCGGCCGGCGCAGCGCGAGCGTCAGGGCGCGGCGGTCAGTGCACGTGCCGAGCACATTGCGCCCCGCGTCGTCGCGCCCCGCTCGTGCAAGGGTTCGCCGGAAATCGTGCAGTCGCTGCGCGATTTCCGATGCGCGGCCGACCGGAAGCGGAGAAAGACCGGATGGCTCGGGACGCACGGGGGCCTGCGCATGGCCCGGACGGGCCGACATCGCGTAAGGCGATCGGCGCCGCGGTCGCGTCGGACCACGGCTGCGCGGCGACACAGTTGCACCTGCACCCCTGCGGTGCGTGGCCTATCGCACCAATGTGGCGGCGGTGCCGGAAAGAACATGGCGCAAGCGCAAACGCTCGCGTAGAATTCTGCACTTAGCCCGTGAGACAAAATTTCACCGGACTGAGCCATGCTCAGCTTCGGCTGTCGTCGCACGCGCTATTTTATCGATCGCTGCGCCGGAGGTTCCCCGTGACGACACCCGCTGTCTTGGCTTTGGAGGACGGCACCGTGTTTCGGGGCGTTTCCATTGGCGCCCTGGGCACGACCACCGGCGAGGTGGTCTTCAACACCGCCATGACGGGATACCAGGAAATCCTGAGCGACCCGTCGTACTCCCGCCAGATCGTCACGCTGACGTATCCGCACATCGGCAACACGGGCACGAACCCGGACGACCTCGAGTCGAGCCAGGTGCACGCGGCCGGCCTCGTGATTCGCGACCTGCCGATGCTGCACTCCAACTGGCGGGCCACGGAGTCGCTGCCCGAGTTCCTGAAGCGTCGCAACACGGTGGCAATCGCCGAGATCGACACACGCAAGCTCACGCGCATCCTGCGCGAAAAGGGCGCCCAGGCCGGCTGCATCGCCGCGGGCGACGCGGCGACGCGTCCGGACCTCGCTGTCGAGGCGGCACGCCGCTTCCCGGGGCTCAAGGGCATGGACCTCGCCAAGGTCGTCTGCACCGAGGCGCCGTACCAGTGGAACGAGGGCACCAACTGGGCGCTGGAGCAGGGACCGAAGCGTCGCGCGGGCCAGCGCCTGCACGTGGTCGCCTATGACTTCGGCATCAAGCGCAACATCCTTCGCCTGCTCGCGGACCATGGCTGTCGCATGACCGTGGTGCCGGCGCAGACGTCGGCCGCCGAAGCGCTCGCGCTCAACCCCGACGGCGTCTTCCTGTCGAACGGCCCCGGCGACCCGGAGCCCTGCACCTACGCAATCGAGGCGACCCGCGAGTTCCTCGCACGCGGCGTGCCGACGTTCGGCATCTGCCTCGGCCACCAGCTGCTCGGCCTCGCGGTCGGTGCGCGCACGATCAAGATGAAGTTCGGCCACCACGGCGCGAACCACCCGGTGCTCGAACTGGCCACGGGACGCGTGATGATCACGTCGCAGAACCACGGCTTCGCCGTGGACGAGGCGACGCTGCCGGCCAACGTCGAGGCCACGCATCGCTCGCTGTTCGACGGCTCGCTGCAGGGCATCGCCTGCACCGACCGTCCGGCGTTCAGCTTCCAGGGCCACCCCGAAGCGAGCCCGGGCCCGCGTGACCTGGTGCCGCTCTTTTCGCAGTTCGTCGAATCCATGTTGCGCAAGGGCGTGCAGGCGCCGCTGCGCAAGACGGTCTGACCGACCCCGCCGCCGCCGCTCGACCGTCCCACCGGAGCCACTGCCCGAATGCCTAAGCGCACAGACCTCGACAGCATCCTCATCATCGGCGCCGGCCCGATCGTCATCGGCCAGGCCTGCGAGTTCGATTACTCGGGCGCGCAGGCGTGCAAGGCGCTGCGCGAGGAGGGCTACCGGGTCATCCTCGTGAACTCGAACCCCGCGACGATCATGACCGACCCGGACATGGCGGACGCGATCTACATCGAGCCGATCAACTGGCGCACCGTCGCGCGCATCATCGAGAAGGAAAAGCCGAGTGCGCTGCTGCCGACCATGGGCGGGCAGACCGCGCTCAACTGCGCCCTCGACCTCGTCCGTGAAGGCGTGCTCGAGAAGCACGGCGTCGAGCTGATCGCCGCCTCGCGTGATGCGATCGACATGGCGGAGGACCGCGAGCTCTTCCGCAACGCCATGCGCGACATCGGCCTCGAGTGCCCGCGTTCGCGGGTCGCGCACAGCATGGAGGAAGCGCTCGCGATCCAGGCCGAGATCGGCTTCCCGACCGTGATCCGTCCCTCGTTCACGCTCGGCGGCAGCGGCGGCGGCATCGCCTACAACCGCGAGGAGTTCGAGCAGATCGTCGCGCGCGGTCTCGACGCCTCGCCCACGAGCGAGGTGCTGCTCGAGGAGTCGGTGATCGGCTGGAAGGAATTCGAGATGGAAGTGGTCCGCGACAAGGCGGACAACTGCATCATCATCTGCTCGATCGAGAACCTCGACCCGATGGGCGTGCACACGGGCGACTCGATCACGGTGGCGCCGGCGCAGACGCTGACCGACAAGGAATACCAGCTGATGCGCGACGCCTCGATCGCGGTGCTGCGCAAGATCGGCGTCGAGTGCGGCGGCTCGAACGTGCAGTTCGCGATCAGTCCCGACGACGGTCGCATGCTCGTGATCGAGATGAACCCGCGCGTCTCGCGCTCCTCGGCGCTGGCCTCGAAGGCGACGGGTTTCCCGATCGCCAAGGTCGCGGCCAAGCTTGCGATCGGCTACACGCTCGACGAGTTGCGCAACGACATCACGGGCGGCGCCACGCCGGCCTCGTTCGAGCCCACGATCGACTACGTCGTCACCAAGATCCCGCGCTTCACGTTCGAGAAGTTCCCGGGCGCCAACCAGCGGCTCACGACGCAGATGAAGTCGGTGGGCGAGGTGATGGCGATGGGCCGCACCTTCCAGGAGTCGCTGCAGAAGGCGCTGCGTGGCCTCGAGACCGGCATCGACGGGCTGACCCCGATCCTGGCGTCGCCGCTCGCCGACGACGATGCCCGCAATGCGCTGCTCGAGGAGCTGCGCATGCCGGGGCCGCACCGGTTGCGCTACGTCGCCGACGCGCTGCGCGGCGGCCTGTCGATGGCCGAGGTCCACCGCGCCTCGCGCATCGACCCGTGGTTCCTGGTGCAGATCGAGGATCTCGTCCGCGAGGAAGCCGCCGTCGCCGCCGAAGGGCTCAAGGCGCTCACCGAGCCGCGCATGCGCCAGTTGAAGCGCAAGGGTTTCGCCGACAGCCGGCTCGCGAAGATGCTCGGCACGACCGAGGCGGAGGTGCGCAAGCGCCGTCACGCGCTCGGCGTGCGACCGGTCTACAAGCGTGTCGACACCTGCGCCGCGGAATTCGCGACCTCCACCGCGTACATGTATTCGACGTACGAGGAGGAGTGCGAGGCCGCGCCGACCGACCGCAAGAAGGTCGTGATCCTCGGCGGTGGCCCGAACCGCATCGGCCAGGGTATCGAGTTCGACTACTGCTGCGTGCATGCGGCGCTCGCGCTGCGCGAGGACGGGTTCGAGACCATCATGGTCAACTGCAACCCGGAGACGGTCTCGACCGACTACGACACCTCCGACCGCCTGTATTTCGAGCCGCTCACGTTCGAAGACGTCATGGAGATCATGCACGTCGAAAAGCCTTACGGCGTGATCGTGCAGTACGGCGGCCAGACCCCGCTCAAGCTCGCCAAGGCGCTCGACGAGGCCGGCGTGCCGATCATCGGCACGAGCCCCGACTCGATCGACGTCGCCGAGGATCGCGAGCGCTTCCAGCAGCTGGTCGAGAAGCTGCAGCTGCGCCAGCCGCCCAACCGGACGGCGCGAACCGAGGACGAGGCCGTGCGTCTCGCCGCGGAAATCGGCTTCCCGCTGGTCGTGCGCCCGAGCTACGTGCTCGGCGGCCGCGCCATGGAGGTCGTCTTCAGCGAGGACGACCTGCGCGTCTACATGACGCACGCGGTGCAGGTCTCCAACGACAGCCCGGTGCTGCTCGACCGCTTCCTCGACCTCGCGATCGAGGTCGACGTCGACGCGCTGTGCGACGGCAGCAACGTCTACGTCGGCGGCATCATGGAGCACATCGAGCAGGCCGGCGTGCATTCGGGTGACTCGAGCTGCTCGCTGCCGCCGAACAGCCTGAGCGCGGCGCTGCAGGACCAGATCCGCGACCAGACGCGGCGCATGGCGCTCGCGCTCAACGTCGTCGGGCTCATGAACGTGCAGTTCGCGATCCAGAACGGCATCGTCTACGTGCTCGAAGTGAACCCGCGCGCCTCGCGCACGGCGCCGTTCGTGTCGAAGGCGACCGGCGTGCCGATGGCCAAGGCCGGCGCCCGGGTCATGACCGGCAAGACGCTCGCGGACCTGGGGCTGACCAAGGAACGCGTGCCGAAGTTCTTCTCGGTCAAGGAAGCGGTCTTCCCGTTCAACAAGTTCCCCGACGCCGACCCGATCCTCGGCCCCGAGATGAAGTCGACGGGCGAGGTGATGGGCACTGGCCGCAGCTTCGGCGAAGCCTACGCCAAGGCGCAGGCCGCCTCGGGCGTGACGCTGCCGACGCGCGGCGTCTGTCTGATCAGCGTGCGCGATCGCGACAAGCCGGGCGCCGTCGAACTGGGCAAGCGGCTGGTCAAGCAGGGTTTCGAGATCGTCGCGACCCACGGCACGGCCGATGCGCTCGAGCAGGCCGGCGTGCAATGCCGCCGGACCAACAAGGTGCGCGAAGGCCGCCCGAACATCGTCGACATGATCAAGAACGACGAGTTCAGCCTCATCGTCAACACGACCGAGGGCAAGCTGGCGGTCCGCGAGTCCAACTCGATCCGCCGCGAGGCCGTCGCCCGCAAGGTCACCTACTACACGACGCTGAACGGTGCGCTCTCGACCTGCGATGCCATCGACCACTTGCAGGAAGTCGACGTGAATCGCCTGCAGGATCTTCACAAGGAAGTTTCGGTATGACGCGTAAGCCATTGACGTCAAAGGGAGCGGAGCGCCTGCGTGAGGAGCTCAAGCGCCTCAAGACCGTCGAGCGCCCGCGCATCATCCAGGCGATCGCGGAAGCGCGTGCGCACGGTGACCTGAGCGAGAACGCCGAGTACCACGCCGCGCGTGAGCAGCAGGCATTCTGCGAAGGGCGCATCAAGGAGCTGGAGCACGAGCTGTCGCACTGCCAGATCATCGACGTCTCGCACCTGCCGAAGACCGACAAGGTGGTGTTCGGCGCCACGGTCGCGCTCGAAGCGGAAGGCGGCGAAGAGATCGAGTTCCAGATCGTCGGTGAGGCGGAAGCGGATGTCCGGCTCGGCCAGATCTCGATCACCTCGCCGATCGCCAGGGCCCTGGTCGGCAAGACCGAAGGCGACGAAGTAGAGGTCGCCGTGCCCGGCGGCACCCGCGCGTACGAGATCGTCAGCGTCCGCTACGTCTGAGGCGGGAAGAGTTCAGGGTCTAGAGTCTAGTCGGAGAGGGTCTCACCTCTCCCGCGTGCGGGAGAGGTCGCGCATCGCGCGGGTGAGGGCTCCGACTAGACTCTGAACTCTAGACTCTGGACTCTCATTCCTCCGATCTATCACGGGCATCGAGCGGTCCGATCGCAGGCCACCGCTCGATCCGGCACACTCCGGCCGACTCAGCCGTCCGGCAGCAGGATTCCCGGCTTTTCCGGGTGGCGCCGGTAGTAGAGCGCAACGTGCCCGATGCGCTGCACGAGTTCCGACTTGGTCGCCGTGGCGAGTTCTGCCAGCAGTTCGTCACGCAGGTCGCGGTCGCCGACGCGAGCGCGCACCTTGACGAGTTCGTGGTCGGTGAGTGCGCGGTCCATCTCGGCGACGAGGTTGGGACCGAGGCCGTTGTTGCCGATCAGCACGACCGGATTGCGGTCGTGGCCGAGGCGGCGCAGGTGTTTGCGTTGGGCGTCGGTGAGCATGAAAGGGGGCGGTGTCCGGTGTATGGGTGTGGTTGCAGGCTGCTGCCGACGAGGTCTGCGCTTGCGGGCGCTGGTCTTGCCCGCGACACGGCTGGCCGCGCCGGCGACGGTCCCGTCGTGACTGCCCGCTATGATCGTCGAGTTCGCAGCAATCCGCACTTGTTTCACTGATCGAACGTACTCATGCCCAAGCGCACCAAGTCTTCCGCCGCGTGGCTCGCCGAACACGAATCCGACCCTTATGTGAAACGGGCACGGGAAGAGGGCTGGCGTTCGCGTGCGGTATTCAAGCTCGAGGAGATCCAGCAGCAGGATCGGCTGTTGAAGCCCGGCATGACGATCGTCGATCTGGGCGCCGCCCCCGGCGGCTGGAGCCAGTATGCGGTGCGTCACCTGGCCGGGAAGGGTCGCATCATCGCCATGGACATCCTGGACATGCCGGCGCTGCCAGGGGTCGAATTCGTGCAGGGCGACTTCAACGACGACGCGGTGCTCGACCGGCTGCTCGAGATGGTCGGGCCGGCGAAGGTCGACCTTGTGATGTCCGACATCGCCCCCAACATGATGGGCATCTCCGACGTCGACCACGACCGATCCATGCAGCTGGTGGAACTCGCGGTCGATTTCGGCTGTCGGACTTTGCGACCCGGCGGCGACTTCCTCGCCAAGGTGTTCCAGGGCCGGGGATTCCAGCCACTGCTCGCTCAGCTGCGCGAGCGTTTCGAATCCGTGAAGTTGCGCAAGCCCAAGGCGTCGCGGGCGCGCAGCGCAGAAGTCTACGTTCTGGCACGTGGGTATCGATTGGTGTAGTGTGATTTTGACCGCAAGGGTGCCGGGCCCGGCACGCACCGCAGCGGCTCATCCGAGGTCAGGGAATTGAACGATTTGGCCAAAAACGTCGTCCTGTGGATCGTCATCGCGGTCGTGCTCGCCACGGTCGTGAGCAACTTCAGCTCGCGCGGCCATGCCGTGCAGGAGATGCCGTATTCGGCGTTCCTGTCGCACGTGAAGGACGGCAGCGTCACCCAGGTCACCTTCCAGGGCGACAAGATCAGTGGTCTCCGGTCGAGCGGCGAGCAGTTCGTCGTCTACAACCCCGAGACCGACAATTCCGCGCTGATCGGTACGCTGCAGCAGAGCGGCGTCACCTTCAGTGCCGCGCCGCCGGAGCGCCAGTCGTTCCTGATGCAGCTGTTCATCTCGTCGTTCCCGATCCTGCTGCTGATCGGCGTCTGGGTCTACTTCATGCGCCAGATGCAGGGCGGGGCGGGCGGTCGTGGGGCCATGTCGTTCGGCAAGAGCCGCGCGCGACTGCTCAACGAGGACCAGGTCACCGTCACGTTCGCGGACGTCGCGGGCGTCGACGAGGCCAAGGAGGAGGTCGGCGAGATCGTCGACTTCCTCAAGGACCCGGCCAAATTCCAGCGCCTCGGCGGAAAGATTCCGCGCGGCGTGCTGATGGTCGGTTCGCCGGGCACCGGCAAAACGCTGCTCGCCAAGGCGATCGCCGGCGAGGCCAAGGTGCCGTTCTTCACGATTTCCGGCTCCGACTTCGTCGAGATGTTCGTCGGCGTCGGCGCCTCGCGCGTGCGCGACATGTTCGACCAGGCGAAGAAGCACGCGCCCTGCATCATCTTCATCGACGAGATCGACGCCGTCGGCCGGCACCGTGGCGCGGGCCTCGGTGGCGGTCACGACGAGCGCGAGCAGACGCTGAACCAGTTGCTCGTCGAGATGGACGGGTTCGAAGGCAACGAAGGCGTGATCGTGATCGCGGCGACCAACCGCCCGGACGTGCTCGACCCGGCGCTGCTGCGTCCGGGCCGGTTCGACCGGCAGGTCGTCGTGCCGCTGCCGGACGTGCGCGGCCGCGAACAGATCCTGAAGGTCCACATGCGCAAGCTGCCGCTCGGCGAGGACGTCAAGCCCTCGATCATCGCCCGCGGCACGCCCGGGTTCTCGGGTGCAGACCTCGCCAACCTCGTCAACGAGGCGGCGCTGTTCGCGGCGCGCGCCAACCGCCGCACGGTCACGATGGACGAGTTCGAGCGCGCCAAGGACAAGATCATGATGGGCGCCGAGCGCAAGTCCATGGTCATGGACGAGAACGAAAAGAAGCTCACGGCGTACCACGAGGCGGGGCACGCGATCGTCGGCCTCAACGTGCCGGACCACGATCCGGTCTACAAGGTCACGATCATCCCGCGTGGCCGCGCGCTCGGCGTGACGATGTTCCTGCCCGAGGCGGACCGCTACAGCACCAGCAAGCGCCGGCTCGAGAGCCGCATCGCGACGCTGTTCGGTGGCCGCGTCGCCGAAGAGCTGATCTTCGGCATGGAGTCGGTCACCACCGGTGCTTCCAACGACATCGAGCGTGCGACCGAGATCGCGCGCAACATGGTCACGAAGTGGGGCCTGTCGGACAAGCTCGGCCCGCAGACCTACGCCGAGGACGAGGGCGAAGTGTTCCTCGGCCGCAGCGTCACGCAGCACAAGCAGGTCTCCGACGTCACGGCGCACGTCATCGACGAGGAGATCCGCCAGCTGATCGACAGCAACTACCAGCGTGCGAAGGACATCCTGACGCGCGACATGGAAAAGCTCGAAAAGATGGCCGACGCGCTGATGAAGTACGAGACGATCGACGAGCACCAGATCGCGGACATCATGGCGGGCCGCGACCCGAAGCCGCCGGCGGACTGGGAAGACCGCGACGTCGGCACGCCCGGCGCGAGTTCCAAGCCGCGCGAGCGGCGCGGTGGCGAAGGCGACGCCCCGACGGGCAGCCCGGCACCGCAGCACTGACTCTGGCGGCGCGAGCCGCGACCTGAGCCAGGCCAACAGACGCCCCGGTACCCCCGGGGCGTTTGCTTTTGGGCGACCCCTGTCTGACGCGACGGGAACGCCGCGGATCGTCGTGACATCCAATGCCATGTCTGGAAACTACGAACCGCACCGCTGCTCAACGCAGCGGCACGACAGGAGTATGGCGCGATGAGGACATCGACATTGCTCGTTGCCGCGACGATCGCTCTTGCACCTTTGGCCGGTGCGTACGCCGGCGCGACGGCGCCGACAGACGCGCAGATTGCGGCGATCGTCGTCGCGGCGAACCAGGTCGACATCGACGCGGGCAAGCTCGCCACCGGCAAGGCGCAGTCGCCGGACGTGAAGGCGCTCGCCGAGCGCATGGTGGTGGACCACTCCGGCGTCAACGAGAAGGCCGGGGCGCTCGTGAAAAAACTCCAGGTCACGCCGCAAGCGAATCCGACCAGTGAGAGCTTGCTGCAGGGCGGCAAGGACAACCTTGCCAAGCTGCGCGGCCTGCAGGGCGCCGAGTTCGACAAGTCCTACGTCGCGCACGAAGTCACGTACCACGAGGCAGTCATCGACGCGCTCGACAAGACGCTGATCCCGAACGCGAAGAACAAGGAGCTGCACGACCTGCTCGTGCAGGTCCGGCCCGCGTTCGTGAGCCACCTCGAGCACGCACGCCACCTGCAGTCGAAGCTCGGGGGAGCGGCGTCGAAGTGAGCACCCCCGCCCGACTCGCACCGCATGACGACGACACGGACGATTCGCTGCTCCGGCGCGTGATCGACGGTGAAACGGCGGCGTTCGCGCCGCTCCTGCGCCGATACAACCGCCGGCTGTTCCGGCTCGCCCGGGCCACGCTGCGTGACGACGCCGAAGCCGAGGACGCACTGCAGGACGCTTATGTGACGGCATACCGCAACCTGCGGCAGTTCCGGGGCGACGCGAGCCTCTGCACCTGGCTGTCGCGCGTCGTGCTCAACGAATGCTTCGGCAGGCTCCGGCGCGCGGCCCGTCGCGACAACGTGGCGCACATCTTCGCACCGGCCGACCAGGAGAGCCTCGACCAGATGGCACCCTCGACGCTCGAACGTCCCGAACAGGCGGCGATACGGGCGCAGATGCGGACCTTGCTCGAACGCAAGGTCGACGACCTGCCCGAAGCCTTTCGTGTCGTGTTCGTGCTCCGCTGCGTCGAGGAACTCGGGATCGACGAGATTGCGGCATGTCTCGACCTGCCCGAATCAACGGTGCGCACGCGTTACTTCCGCGCGCGTGGACTGTTGCGGGAGGCATTGGCGCGCGACGTCGATCTTGCCGAGCGCGACCTGTTCGAGTTCGGTGGCACCCGCTGCGATCGCATCGTCGCGGGAGTGATGGCACGCGTGCGCTCGTCCGAGACCGCGGCGCACGTCAAGGACGACGAACCATGAACACGATCGACCGATTACATGCATGCACACGAGTCATGGCGCGCGCGCTGGCCGTTGCCGTCCTCGTGACGACTCTCACCGCCGGTGCCGCCGAGCGCGGCAGCACGACCGCCGGCTCGTCGCAGACCGCCCTCGACACCGCACTCGTCGCCCAAGGCAAGCAGATCTTCCGCCACGACACGTTCGGCGACGAGGCCAAGTGGACCGACCTGTTGCGCATGCACGAGGTCATCCGCAGCTCGGTCGACCCGCTGACCGCGTTGTCGGTCGGGCTCAAAGTCGACGTCGAGGCACTTCCCGCCTCGGTCCGTCGTGCGCTGCGAGCGGGCACGATCGACCTCGAGAGCCCGGCGACGACGGTCGCATTGCTCAAGCTCGACGCCGTCGTCGGGCTCAAGGGCACCGTCGAGCCGATCGGCGGCGTCGACCGGCTCACGCGCGTCGGGATCACGTGCGCGCTGTGCCATTCGACCGTCGACAACTCGTTCGCGCCCGGCATCGGCAAGCGTCTCGACGGCTGGCCAAACCGCGACCTCGACCCGGGTGCGATCATCGCGCTGTCGCCGGCCGTGCAGGGTCCGGAGAAAGCCGTGCTGCGGTCGTGGGGGCCGGGGATGTACGACCCGCGACACAACATCGACGGCCTCAGCAAGCCGGTCGTGATCCCGCCTGCGTACGGGCTCGCCGGCATCCACCGCATCACGTTCACGGGCGATGGCGGCCGGATCAAGTACTGGAACCGGTACGTGGCGGTCACGCAGATGGGCGGACTCGGCACGTTCCGCGACGACCGGCTCGACCTCGACATCACCAACGGCACGGTCAACCTGGTCAGCAGCAAGCTGCCGGCGCTGCAGGCTTACCAGTTGTCGCTGCGAGCGCCCGCGCCGCCGAAGGGCAGTTTCAATGCAACCGCGGCAATGCGCGGCAAGAGGGTCTTCGAAGGCAAGGGGCGTTGTGACACGTGCCACGTGGCGCCCTTGTTCACGGACGCGAATACCCGCCTGCACCCACCCGCCGATTCGATGGCCGAACCCGAGTTTCCGAGTTACGCCTCGCGCTCGGCGACGGGCAAGTACCGGACGACGCCGTTGCGCGGGATCTGGCAGCACCCGCCGTATTTCCACGACGGCTCGGCCGCCACGCTCGAGCAGGCGGTCAGGACCTACGACTCGCGACGCTCGCTCGGGCTGACCGAGGCCCAGATCAGGGACCTGGTCGCGTACCTGAAGTCGCTCTGACCGCGTGCAACCACCGGTGCCGCAGGCTGGCTGCGACCAGCCTCGGCGCCTCGTGCCGTCCTCTTGCTGTCTGCAGTACAGCGTCCCGGCCTCCTCGGGGCCGGTGGATCGCCGCGTCCCGGTCCGCCAGAGACTCGCCTTGAGTCTGGAGTCAGTCTAATCTGTAGGCGTCAGCGTTCTGCCACGGCAGGGTGCGTTCGTTTCAGATTGAACCGACCGGGGTGTCTGGCCGGCCTGCCTGGCAGACGTCACTGGAGGAGATCATCCACGGCGCGATCGACCGTCTCGTGCGCGAGCACAACCCGGACGCCCTGATCGTCACGGACGGCGACGGTCGGGTGTCGCACTGGAACGCCGGTGCCGCGCGGTTGCTGGGGCACACGGCCAGCGCGGCGATCGACCGGTCGCTGTCGCAGCTCGTCCTGCCCGACATCCGCCACGACCACCTGATGCACCTTGCCAACGTGACCCGGGAGAGCGGCGGCGCGCGAGGCGAGCTGCTGGTCAGGCACCGCGACGGCTCGCTGCTCTATCTCGACTTCGTCACGCGCCGCCTCGACGCCGAGGCGGAGGGTCATTTGCTGTGGGCGGGCCGCGACGTCACGCAGCCACGGCTGCTACGGACGTCGGTGCTGCTGCAGGCCCGTTACGGCGAGCTGCTCGAATCCACACCAGACGGCATGCTGCTGGTCGGCGAGACGGGCCACGTCCTGCTCGCCAATTCCAATGCGGAACGACTGTTCGGCTACGAGCGCGACGGACTGCAGGGCTGTCCGGTCGACCGGCTCGTGCCGGAGGGGTTGCGTCCGCAGCACGTCGGTCATCGCACCGGGTATTTCCGGCAGCCGCACACGCGGCCGATGGCAGCCGGCAGCGAACTGCTCGGACGCCGCAAGTCCGGTGCGGAATTCCCGGTAGAGGTGAGCCTGAGCCCGTTGCACACGGACGAGGGGCTCGTCGTGATCAGCGCGGTGCGCGACGTCACCGAGCGCGTCAACGCAGCGCGGACGTTCCGCGAGCTGCTCGAGGCCGCACCCGACGCCATGGTGATCGTCGACACCGCGGGCACCATCGTGCTCGCCAATTCGCAGTCGGACGCGCTGTTCGGCTACGCGCGTGCGGAACTGGTCGGCCAGCCGGTCGAGGTGCTGTTGCCGGAGCGTTACCGGGAGCAGCACGAGGGACATCGCCACGCGTTCGCCGCGCAGCCGCGCCCGCGCGCCATGGGGGCAGGGCTCGAATTGTATGCGCGACGCAAGGACGGCCTGGAGTTCCCGGTCGAGGTCAGCCTGAGTCCGATCCGCACGGCGGACGGTCCGCTCATCTCGGCGGCGATCCGAGACATCACGGAGCACAAGGCCGTCGAGCAGCGGCTGCAGGACCAGAACCTCCGGCTGGAACAGGCGAGTGCGGCAAAGACCAACTTCCTGGCCGGCATGAGCCACGAGCTCCGCACGCCGCTCAACGCGATCATCGGCTTCACCGGTGCGCTGCTGATGAAGCTGCCGGGGCCGCTCAACGCCGAGCAGGAAAAGCAGCTGCGCAACGTGCAGTGGGCCGGTCAGCACCTGCTCACGCTGATCAACGATCTCCTCGACCTCACCCGGATCGAGAGTGGCGAGACCCGCATCGAGCTGACGGACGTGCCCGCGGTGACCGTGGCGCGCGAGGCCGTCATGCAGCTGCGCGCGCAGGCGCAAGCCAAGGGCCTGGAAGTCGTCATAGACCTCCCCGACGACGAGATCGTGCTGCATGCGGATCGCCGGGCGCTGAGCCAGGTGCTGATGAACCTGCTCGCGAACGCGGTCAAGTACACCGACGCGGGTCGCGTGCGGCTCGCGGTGACGCGCGGCTCGGGCCGGGTGCATTTCGAAGTGACCGACACCGGCATCGGGATCCGGGACGCCGACCGCGAACGCCTGTTCAAGGCGTTCTCGCGTCTCGACCGGGGCAACGAAACACGCCAGGGCACCGGGCTCGGTCTCTACCTGAGCGCTCGGCTCGCGGCCCTGCTCGGGGGCCACATCGAATTCGATTCGACCGTCGGTGTCGGTAGCACGTTCACGCTGGTCTTGCCGGAGAATTGAGCATGTCGCACATCCTGCTGGTCGAGGACAACCCGATGAACCTCGAGCTGCTGCGCTACCTGCTGCAGCACAGCGGCCATCGCGTCGACAGCGAATCGAATGGCGAGGACGGCGTGGCGGCGGTCGAATCGAAGCGGCCCGACATCGTGCTGTGCGACCTGCGCATGCCACGTCTCGACGGCTACGGCCTGCTCGAGCGTGTGCGCGCGAACCCGGCGCTCGACGACATCGTCGTGATCGCGGTCACGGCTTACTCGATGCCCGACGACCACCGCCGCGTGTGCGAGGCGGGGTTCGACGGCCACCTGACCAAGCCGATCGTCCCGGAGACTTTCGTCGCCCAGGTCGAGGCGCTGATCGCGGCGGGCCGCAGGCGGGGGCACACCGGAACCTGACCGGCAACTGACCCCGGGGTCCCCGGGGCAGTACGGGTTGGTATCGCCCGGCCGGCTTCTTAAACTACCGCGAACACCAGCGCCATTGCTGGTCCCGGGCGCCGGCTCATGCTGTTCCGTTGTCGTACACGCACCCTCGACCTCACGCGGCCGTGCGTGATGGGCATTCTCAACGTTACGCCCGATTCCTTTTCCGACGGCGGCCTGCACCACGATGCCAGGCGAGCGGTCGAGGCGGGCCTGCGAATGGTCGAGCAAGGCGCCGCGATCCTCGACGTCGGCGGCGAGTCGACGCGGCCGGGCGCGCGGCCCGTGAGCGCCGCGGAGGAAGTCGATCGCGTCGCGCCGGTGATCGAGGCGCTCGCGCGTCGCACCGAGGTCGTCCTGTCGGTCGACACGAGCAAGCCGCTAGTGATCGAGGCTGCCATGCGGGCCGGGGCGCATCTCGTCAACGACGTGCGTGCATTGCGCCTGCCGGGCGCACTCGCCGCGGCGGCTGCGGCCGACGCGGCCGTCTGCGTCATGCACATGGTCGGCGAACCCGGGACGATGCAGTCGGACCCCCGGTACGACGACGTGGTCGACGAAGTGCGGCGTTTTCTCGTCGAGCGCGTGGCCGCCTGCCGCGAGGCCGGCATCGGCGGCGATTCGGTCGCGGTCGACCCGGGCATAGGCTTCGGCAAGACGCTGCAGCACAACCTGGAATTGCTGCGCAGCCTGCCTGCCTTCACAGGGCTCGGCGGTCCGCTGCTGGTCGGCGTATCCCGCAAGTCGATGGTCGGTATGATTACGGGTCGACCGGTGGCCGAGCGCGTGATCGGCAGCGCGACGCTCGCGGCGGCGTGCGTCGAACGGGGCGCGAGAATCGTCCGGGTCCACGACGTCGCGGAAACGATCGACGCCGTGAAGATCGTCGAGGCACTGGGTGCGAACTGGCAACCGGCATGACACGCGCGTCGTGACAGCGGCGCGCGGGTGCGTAAGGAGCGAGCTAACGATGGGCAGGAAGTACTTCGGCACGGACGGCGTGCGCGGCCAGGTCGGCCAGCACCCGATGACGGTGGAGTTCGCATTGCGGCTCGCGAGTGCCGCAGCCCGCGTGCTGGCCCCGGAGGGTGGCACTGCGCTCGTCGGCAAGGACACGCGACTGTCCGGTTACATGTTCGAGGCTGCGCTCGAAGCGGGGTTCGTCGCCGCCGGCGTCGACGTGCAGCTGATCGGCCCGCTGCCGACGCCCGGCATCGCCTACCTCACGCAGAAGTTCGGCTGTCGGTTCGGCGTCGTGATCAGCGCGTCGCACAACCTCTACGAGGACAACGGCATCAAGTTCTTCGATGCCGCCGGCAGCAAGCTCTCGGACGAGCTCGAGGCGCAGATCGAGTCGTACCTCGACGAGCCTGCGCTCACGTTTGGCTCGAACCGGCTCGGCAAGGCAGCGCGTGTCGACAAGTCGCGCACCGTCTACCAGCAGTTCTGTGCGTCGGTGCTGCCGCCCGGCATGGACCTGTCCGGTCTCAAGGTGGTCATCGACTGTGCAAACGGCGCGGGCTACAAGGTCGCGCCACGCGTGCTCGCGGACCTCGGGGCCGAGATCATCCCGATCGGCTGCTCGCCGAACGGGCGCAACATCAACCTGCGTTGCGGCTCGACCGCGCCCGAGTTGCTGCAGGCGACCGTATCCGGCGTCCGCGCCGACGTCGGCATCGCGCTCGACGGCGACGGCGACCGCCTGGTGATGGTCGACCACCTCGGTCGCATCGCCGACGGCGACCAGTTGCTCTACGTGATCGCATCCGACCGCAAGCGCACGGGCCAGCTCAAGGGCCCCGTCGTGGGCACGGTGATGAGCAACCTCGGGCTCGAGCAGCAGCTCGCGAACGAAGGCATCGAGTTCCTGCGGGCGAAGGTCGGGGACCGTTACGTGCTGGCCATGCTCAAGGAGCGCGGCGGCGTGCTCGGAGGCGAGACGTCGGGGCACCTGCTATGTCTCGATCGCACGACGACCGGCGACGGGCTCGTCAGCGCGCTCGAGGTGCTGGCCGTGATGAAGCGCACGGGCCGCTCGCTCGCCGAACTCGTCGCCGGCATGCCGAAGTTTCCGCAGGTCATGATCAATGTGCGCGTCAAGGAGCGCATCGACCCGGCGCAGGCGCCATCTATCCAGGGCGCGGTGCAGCGGGTCGAGCAGGCGATGGGCGCCACCGGTCGCGTGGTGCTGCGCGCGTCGGGCACGGAGCCGGTGATTCGCGTGATGGTCGAGGCACAGGAGCAGGCGGCCGCGACGCGCTATGCGAACGAGCTGGCCGATGTCGTGCGCACAGCCGTCTGACCGCCGGCGAATTGCTTTCGCGCCGACCCGTAGCTAAGATCGCGCGCCTTTCGCGACCGGCCCGTTGGGGTTCGGTCAGGTACGGGATGGGGGTTCCACGAAATGCGTCAGCCGCTCGTTGCAGGCAACTGGAAGATGCACGGCTCGCGTGCCGAGAACGCGAGTCTCGTCAACGAGCTGCTCGATCTGCTGCCGGCCGGCAAGCGCGTCGAAGTGCTGGTCTGCCCGCCGTTCCCGTACCTGCTCGAGACCGGTCGGTTGCTCAAGGATTCGGGCGTGCAGCTCGGCGCTCAGTCGGTCTGCGCGGAGGCGCAGGGCGCGTTCACGGGCGAAGTCTCGGCCGCCATGCTCAAGGACGTCGGTTGCCGCTATGTGCTGGTCGGCCACTCCGAGCGTCGCCAGCTGTACGGCGAGAGCGACGCGCTCGTGGCGCGCAAGTTCGTCGCGGCGCAGTCCCAGGGGCTCGTCCCGGTACTGTGCGTCGGCGAGACGCTCGACGAGCGCGAGGGCAGCCAGACGCTGCAGGTCGTGTCGCGGCAGCTCGATGCGGTGCTGTCCGTCAGCGGGGTCAAGTCGCTGGCCAAGGCCGTGATCGCGTACGAGCCGGTCTGGGCCATCGGCACGGGCCGTACGGCCTCGGGTGAGCAGGCCCAGGAAGTGCATGCAATGATTCGTGCAAAAGTGGCGTCACTCGATGCTACAATAGGCGGATCGGTCAGGATCCTGTACGGCGGAAGCGTCAAGGCCTCCAACGCCCAGGAACTGTTCGCGATGCCCGACATCGACGGAGGTCTCGTCGGCGGGGCATCGCTCAAGGCGGACGAGTTCGCGCGGATCTGCGCTGGCGCAGGTTGACGGGCGGTTCTTCCCCGAAGCTATTCGAAGGTTGTTCGTCGCAATGAATTGGCTGCAGACCCTTGCCGTCGTCTTCCACGTGCTGCTCGCGGCCGCCATCGTCGGCCTCGTGCTGTTGCAGCGTGGCAAGGGCGCGGATGCGGGCGCGGGCTTCGGTGCGGGCGCGTCGGGCACGGTGTTCGGTGCGCGCGGCTCGGCGTCGTTCCTGTCGCGGACGACGGCCGTGCTGGCCACGCTGTTCTTCCTGACCAGCCTGGGCCTGTCGTACCTGTTCAGCCAGCAGAAGGCGCCGACCAGCGTGTTCGACACGTTGACGCAGCAGGAGGCACCGGCAACGCCGGCCGCCCAGTCGCAGCCGTTCCCGGAGTTGCCGTCGTCGGCTCCGGAGCAGACGGGCGCGGCCCCTGCGGCGGAACCTGCACCGGCAACGCCGGCGCCTGCGCCGGCCGGTCAGTAAGCGCGACGAGGCCGATCGATCGATTTTGCGGATGTGGTGGAATTGGTAGACACGCTATCTTGAGGGGGTAGTGCCGTAAGGCGTGAGAGTTCGAGTCTCTCCATCCGCACCAAGCAACGAAAAAGGCGAGCCTAGTGCTCGCCTTTTTCATTTGCGGTACAACGCAATGCAATCCGTACTGATACAATAGGCGGCTCAATCGGAACCGTCTTGAACCAGAAAGACGCGATGCTTGCCGAATACCTGCCGATCCTGATCTTCCTCGCAGTCGCCGGCGCTCTCGGAGTGCTGCTGCTCGTGCTCGGATACCTCTTCGCGCCGCGCAAGCCCGATGCGGCCAAGCTGTCCGCGTACGAGTGCGGCTTCGAGGCCTTCGAAGACACGCGCATGAAGTTCGACGTGCGCTACTACCTCGTCGCGATCCTCTTCATCGTCTTCGATCTCGAGATCGCCTTCCTGTTCCCGTGGGCCGTGGCGCTCGATGCCGTGGGCATCGTGGCGATGGCCGCGATGGGCGTGTTCCTGCTCGTGCTCGTCGTCGGCTTCATCTACGAGTGGAAGAAAGGGGCCCTGGAATGGGACTAGAAGCACCGAGCAGCAGCGACGCGCCCGAGCGCGGCGCCTTCACGACGACCGTCGATGCGCTGATGAACTGGGCGCGCACGGGGTCGATGTGGCCGATGACCTTCGGCCTGGCCTGCTGTGCCGTCGAGATGATGCACGCGGGTGCCGCGCGCTACGACCTCGACCGCTTCGGCATCGTCTTCCGGCCGAGCCCACGCCAGTCGGACGTGATGATCGTGGCGGGCACGCTCGTCAACAAGATGGCCCCAGCCCTGCGCAAGGTCTACGACCAGATGCCGGAGCCGCGCTGGGTCATCTCGATGGGCTCGTGCGCCAACGGCGGGGGCTATTACCACTACTCGTACGCGGTCGTGCGTGGCTGCGACCGCATCGTGCCCGTGGACGTCTACGTCCCCGGCTGCCCGCCTTCGGCCGAAGCCCTGCTGTACGGGCTGATCCAGCTGCAGAAGAAGATCCACCGCACGCAGACGATCGCGCGCTGAGAGAGTTCGCAACGCAGGCACCCATGAACCAGGCGCTGGAAACACTCGCCGAGGAGATCTCGGCCCGGTTTGGCGACAAGGTCGCACGCGTTCCCTCGCGTTGCGACGAGCTCACCTTCGAGGTCCAGGCCGGCGCGATCGTCGCGGTCGCCACGGCGTTGCGGGACCAGCCCGAATGGAAGTTCGAGCAGCTCGTCGACCTCTGCGGCGTCGACTACCTGCAATACGGCCGCACGGAATGGAACACCGAGACGGCGACCTTCCGCGGCTTCAGTCGCGGCGTGGATCGTGGCACGCGGGGCGCACTCGCGTTCGAGCGCGGCGAAGTCGCGCAGACGGTGGACGAGGCCCTCACCCGGCCTGCGGCCGACCTCTCCCAGCAGGCTGGGAGAGGTGAGGCGGTTGGACCTGGTCTGGCCCTCACCCGGCCTGCGGCCGACCTCTCCCAGCAGGCGG
>DATMIB010000039.1:0-4582 GCA_035554635.1 Steroidobacteraceae bacterium
ACCGTGACCGAGCCCGAGACGATGCGGACACCGACCTGGGAGCTGTAGATGCCGTCGACGTTGTTCAGGCGCGCAAGGATCTCGCCCATGGGATTGCCGTAGGCGGCGGCAAAGCTTGCATCGCCGACGAGGCCGAGGTCGAGCTCGAGCGATGGCACGGCGGCTGCGATGTCGGCCTTGCGGCGCTGCAGGTCCGCGAAGATCGTCTTGTACGCGGGCGACGAGGTCGACTTCGACCGCTTGCCCGTCCCGTGATCCACCGTCTGGCAGAAGTTCTCGGTCAGGCCGCTGGTCGCGTCCGCCGCGCGGAAGACGACCGTGCTGGTCGCGGCAACGCCCTTGAGTGGCACGTCGAGCTCGCGCGCGACGGCGGCGGCAGGCGCCAGCACGTAGAGATCCCGGCCGTCGAAGACCAGGCCGTGGATGCCGGCGTCGAGCCGCGTCAGGCGTACCCAGGAGCCGGGAACGCCCGCGACCGTGCCCTTGTAGAGCGCGTGGGCCGGCAGCGCTCGTCGATCAGCGGTCTTGAGCCGTTCGAGCACGCGCTCGTTCGACTCGAGTCTGAGGTCGAAACGCCGCCCGAACGCGTCAAACCCGGTCGGGAACTGCCCGGTGGGTTTGCGGGCGCCAGCGGCCGGAACACCGGCCAGTTCGACCGGTTCGGCGTAATGGATCCTGGCTGGGGGGGCGGCCGACGATGCGGCCGGCAGCAAAAACGTTGCGCAACAGGCGGCCAGGGCGGCCACCGGGGTCGTCCGATTCTTCATCAACCTGCGAGTCCCTGCCGGTATTGGCTGTCCGGCTCGGTGCGACTATGCGCAAGCGAGCCCGGTTTGGTCAAACCAGACCACCGGCCGCCCAGACCCATTACATATTTTTGTGCGCTGCCGCAAACTCCGTCTGATCGGCCCCGCGGACCGCCACGCCCGGCCGTCAGTCACCAGGACCAAAGAGGGGAGCTTCCATGACGTACTCCGGACCCGCCTTCAGCGTCTCGGCGCTGGGCGACGGCATCGTCGAACTCAAGTTCGATCTCGCCGGCGAATCGGTCAACAAGCTGAGCGCGACTGCGATCCGCGACTTCGACGCGGCCACCCAGGCCATTGCCGCCGACCCGACCGTCAAAGGTGTCGTGGTGACTTCCGGCAAGGCCGTGTTCATCGTCGGCGCCGACATCACAGAGTTCGGCGCGATGTTCGCGGCCGGCGAAGAGGCCGTCGCAAAGGGCGTGCTCGAGGTCAATCGCGTGCTGTGCCGGTTCGAGGACCTCGCCGTCCCGACCGTGGTCGCGATCAACGGCATCTGTCTCGGTGGCGGTCTCGAACTGGCGCTCGCCGGCGATTACCGCGTGATGTCGACGACGGCGTCGGTCGGGTTCCCGGAAGTGAAACTCGGCATCTTCCCGGGTTTCGGCGGCTCCGTGCGCATGCCCCGCGTGATCGGGCTCGACAACGCGGTCGAGTGGATCTGCGCCGGCCAGGACAAGAAGGCCGACGCCGCGCTCAAGGACGGCGCCGTCGACGCCGTGGTCGCGCCCGAGCAGTTGCGTGACGCCGCGATCGCGATGGTGCGCCAGTGCATCGCCGGCAAGCTCGACTGGAAGACGCGGCGAGCCGACAAGCTCGGTCCCCTGAAGCTCAACAAGATCGAGCAGACGATGGCGTTCAACGCCGCGATGGGTGTCGTCGGCGCGCAGGCCGGCCCGAACTACCCGGCGCCGATGCTGGCGCTCAAGAACATGCAGGAAGCGGCCACGCTCGGCCGCGACGCCGCGCTCGAGGTCGAGGCGAAGTACTTCGCCAAGGCCGCGGTGACGCCGCAGGCGAACGCGCTGGTCGGCGTGTTCATGGCCGACCAGGTCGTGAAGAAGACGGCCGGTGGCTGGGAGAAGAAAAGCAAAAAGGACATCCGCCAGGCCGCCGTGCTCGGCGCCGGCATCATGGGCGGCGGCATCGCCTACCAGGCGGCGCTCAAGGGCACGCCGATCGTGATGAAGGACATCAAGGAGGAGCAGCTCGCGCTCGGCATGGGCGAGGCGGGCAAGCTGCTCACCAAGGCGGTCGAGAAGGGCAAGTCGACGCCTGCCAAGATGACCGAGGTGCTCGGACGCATCCGCCCGACGCTCAACTACGGCGATTTCGTCGGCGTCGACATCATCATCGAGGCCGTGGTCGAGAACCCGAAGGTCAAGAAGGCCGTGTTCGCCGAGGTCGAGCCGCTCGTGCGTGCGGACACGATCATTGCGTCGAACACCTCGACGATCTCGATCACCTCGCTGGCCGAGAGCCTCGAGCGACCGCAGAACTTCGTCGGCATGCACTTCTTCAACCCGGTGCACATGATGCCGCTGGTGGAGGTGATCCGCGGCAAGCAGTCCTCGGACGAGGCGGTCGCCGCGACGGTCAAGCTCGCCTCGAAGATGGGCAAGACGCCGATCGTCGTCAACGACTGCCCGGGGTTCTTCGTCAACCGCGTGCTGTTCCCGTACTTCGCCGGCTTCCACATGCTGGTGCGCGACGGCGCGGACTTCCAGGCCGTCGACAAGGTCATGGAGAAGTTCGGCTGGCCCATGGGCCCGGCCTACCTGATGGACGTGGTCGGCATGGACACGGCGGTGCACGCCGCGGCCGTGATGGCCGAGGGCTTCCCCGAACGCATGAACCACGACTGGAAGAACACGACGCAGGTACTCGTGGCCAACCAGCGTCTCGGCCAGAAGAATGGCAAGGGCTACTACGTCTACGCGCCCGACAAGAAGGGCAAGCCGAAGAAGACGGTCGACCCGACCACGTACGAGCTGATCAAGGACGTGGTCGCGCCGCGCCAGGAGTTCGCGCCCGAGGAGATCGTCGCGCGCTGCATGGTGCCGATGGTCAACGAAGTCGCACGCTGTCTCGAGGAGAAGATCGTCGCGTCGCCCTACGAGGCCGACATGGCGCTGCTGTACGGCATCGGCTTCCCGCCGTTCCGCGGCGGTGCCTGCCGCTACGTCGACCAGACCGGCGTTGCGAACTTCGTCGCCACGGCCGACCGGCTCGCGCCGCTCGGCAAGCTCTACGAAGTGCCGCAACTGCTGCGCGACATGGCCGCCGCCGGCAAGAAGTTCTTCGGCTGAGCGCCGCGACCCACGGAATTACGGAGAGATCCACATGAGTCTCAATCCCCGCGATGTCGTCATCGTCGATGGCGTCCGCACCGCGATGGGCCGCTCCAAGGGCGGCATGTTCCGCAACGTCCGCGCCGAGGTGCTTTCGGCCGAATTGATCAAGGCGCTGTTCAAGCGCAACCCCGGCGTCGACCCGAACGAGGTCGAGGACGTGATCTGGGGTTGCGTCAACCAGACACTCGAGCAGGGCATGAACGTGGCGCGCAACGCACTGCTGCTGGCCGGCCTGCCGCACACGGTGCCGGGCCAGACGGTCAACCGGCTGTGCGGCTCGTCGATGCAGGCGCTGCACACGGCCGCCGCGCAGATCATGACGGGGCAGGGCGAGGTGTTCGTGATCGGCGGCGTCGAGCACATGGGCCACGTCGGCATGATGCACGGCATCGACCTGAACCCGTCCTCGTCGACGCAGTACGCGAAGGCGTCGAACATGATGGGCCTGACGGCCGAACTGCTCGGGCGCATGCACGGCATCACGCGCGAAATGCAGGACAAGTTCGCCGCGCGCTCGCACCAGAAGGCCTGGGAAGCGACGCAGCAGGGCCGGTTCCGCAACGAAATCGTCGGCATCGAGGGCCACGACGCCAACGGCGTGCGCGTGCTCTGCGAGATCGATGAGGTCATTCGTCCCGAGACGACGCCCGAGACGCTTGCGACCTTGCCACCGGCGTTCGATCCGCGGAACGGCACGGTCACGGCCGGCTCGTCGTCGGCGATCTCGGACGGTGCGTCCGCAATGCTCGTCATGAGTGCCGCGCGTGCCCAGGCGCTCGGCATCAAGCCGCGCGCCAGGATCCGCGCGATGGCGGTGGCGGGTTGCGATCCCGCGATCATGGGTTACGGCCCGGTGCCGGCGACCAAGAAGGCGCTCAAGCGTGCCGGCCTCGAGAGCAAGGACATCCAGGTGTTCGAGCTCAACGAGGCGTTCGCGGCGCAGTCGCTGCCCGTGATCAAGGACCTCGGCCTGATGGACACGTTCGAGCAGCGAGTGAACCTGAACGGCGGCGCAATCGCGCTCGGCCATCCGCTCGGCTGTTCGGGCGCGCGCATCACGACCGCGCTCGTCAACGTCATGGAGCAGCAGGACGCGGCGCTCGGCGTGTCGACGATGTGCATCGGCCTCGGCCAGGGCATCACGACGGTCGTCGAACGCGTCTGACGCACCTCTCCCGCTCGCGGGAGAGGTCGGCCGCAGGCCGGGTGAGGGCTCCGGAAATTTGGAACCCTCACCCCAACCCTCTCCCACTCCACGGGAGAGGGAGCAGAACACCCCAACCTCTCCCGCTCCACGGGAGAGGGATCAGAGGGAAGAACGATTCTGTAGGAGTGCGCGCCACGTCGCGCGGCACCGACGCTTCGCTTCGCAACCAATGTGCGCGGCGATGGTTTAATCCCATGCAACGCCACCGTTGGAGC
>DATMIB010000040.1:0-3553 GCA_035554635.1 Steroidobacteraceae bacterium
CAGGCCCGAGGCTGCACTGGCGCGCGGGAAGGCCCCCGTGCGCCCGACGATCGCCGAAAAACACAAGGGGCCGGTCCCGCGAAGGATCGGCCCCTGGTCTGCAGATGGTGCCCCCAGTCTGATTCGAACAGACGACCTACCGCTTACGAAGCGGTTGCTCTACCAGCTGAGCTATAGGGGCGAAACTCGAAAACCGTTCCCCGCCCGGTCGATCGGCAAGGCGCGTTGCGGTTCTGCAACCGCGGCCCTGCTCCGGCCCGGAGAGCCGCGCATTATAGGCGAACGGCCCGACCGGTGGAAGCGACCTCAGGCCTTCGGGGGGCGCACCCTGATCACGACGTCGACGCTGTCGATCTCGGTGCCCGACGGCAGCGGCGGCAGCTTGTCGAACGACAGGTCGTCCGGCCGGATGTCGATCATCTCGCCGGTCTCGACGTTCTGGAAGTGATGGTGCGGCGACATCGTCGAGTCGTACACGCAACGCTCGGGGTCGAGGTGGATCTGGCGCGCGAGGCCGTGGTCGACGAACAGCTTGAGCGTGTTGTAGACGGTCGCCTTGGAGACGCGGCTCGGCGACTGCTTGAGCGCCGCGAGCAACTGGTCCGCGGTCATGTGCGTCGGCGTGGCAAGCAACACCTGCGCGACCTTGACGCGCTGCTGCGTCGGCCGGATTCCGTGGCTTTCGAGTAACTGGCTGACGTCGTTCACTTGGTCGTCCTGAGGGCGGCCGCGCCCAATGTCTCGACGGATTCTAAGGAGTGGTTTGCCCTGTCCAAATCCGCACAAACCGCCAGTCAGGGGCGGCATGCGCAACGAAACTCGCGTTTTGCGAACGGAAATGTCGATAGGTGGGCGGTCGCAGCCCCGAAATCGAGTCAATTGCGGTCGATTTGAAGGCGGACACGCCCACATTCGCTGGTTACCTTGGCGTCGACTGCTGCCGGGGAGCGCGCCATGGACCGACCGTACGGCTTCGGCTTGCCGGAAATCGTAATCGCACTCGCGCTGTGCGCGTGCCTGGCCACCTGGGCGGTGCCCAGCTACCAACGCTGGCAGCTCGAATCGGCGCAACGGTCCGCGGTCGAGCAACTCGTCCGGGCCATCCACCTCGCACGCGGCGAGGCAATGAAGCGCAACGCAGTCGTCAGCCTGTGTCCCAGCCGCAATGGTCACTGGTGCGCGCCGACCGGGTCGGCCTGGCAGGACGGGTGGATAGCATTCCTGAACCTCGACCGCGACAACCCGGCTGTACGCGACGTCGGCGAACCGCTGCTGCAGGCCTACGCGTCATGGCCCGGCGGCTCGGTCGAATCAAACCGGGACACGCTCTCGCTGCGTGCGTTCGCGCAGAACGCCGTCACGGCCACGCTGACCTTCTGCGACGCGCGCGGGGCCACGGCCGCGCGCGCCGTCATCGTGAGCCAGACCGGCCGGCCGCGGGTCAGCAACCGTACGTCCGGCGGCGCTCAGCTGAATTGCCCACGATGAACACAACGCCCATCCCCGTCGCACGTCGCAGCGCCGGCTTCACGCTGGTTGAAGTAATGGTCGCCGCGACGGTGCTCGCCATTGGCCTGCTCGGCGGGGGTGCTTCGCTGCTGGCCGCACTGCGCGCAAGCCACGAGGCTCAGCTGCGCACGCGCGCCGCCGCACTGGCATCCGATCTCCTCGAGCGTGTGCGGGCGAACGCCGGCGCCGCCGGCGGCTATGCCCTGGGCTTCGACGAGGACGCGGCCGCGGCCGGTGCTCCTTGCATGGTGGAAACGCCGTGCAGCCCCGAAGGTTGGGCGGCTCATGACCTGCACGAGTGGCAACGGGCCGTCAGGGCTTCGCTGCCAACTGCACGGACCGCAGTGTCCGTGGAAGCCACCGTCGAGGGCGCCACCCGCTGCACGGTCACGCTGCACTGGTCGACGCCCGGCAGCGACGGGCCGGCCGCGCTCGAACTCTCGACAGAAGCATGACATGTGCCGCGCGCTGCACCTGCGGACGGCGGAGGGCTTCGGCCTCGTCGAGATACTGGTCGCACTCGCGCTGGGGCTGGTAGTGGTCTTTGCCGCAGTCGCTGTGCTCGTCCGCGCAGGAGACCTGCGGCGCACCGTCGAAGCCGATGCGCGACTGCAGGAAACGGCGCGGTACGTGCTGGCACTGCTCGAGGCGGACGTGCGGATGGCCGGCTACTGGGGCCTCGCACGCACCGGCGCAGTCACGACCGAACCGTCGATCACGTTCCCCGACAAGTGCGGAAGGCGCGACTGGGTCGACGCCGCGGTCCCGGTCGTCGACGGGTCGAACGGCATGTGGCTCGCTGCGACGAACTGCACGGCCTCGTCGGGTGGCCACCTCGCTGGCACCGACGTGCTGGTCGTGCGCCGCGCAAGCGCGCAACGCATCGTCCCCGACGCGGGCCTCGTGCCCTCGTCGGACCGCAACCGCGTGGTCGTTGCGACCGATCATGTGTCGGGGACCGTGTTCGTCCCATCCGACCACGGTGGCGGGTGGCCTCTCGGATACGACCCGTCGGACCGGCCCGGCGAACCACCGGTGGCCGAGTTGCGCGCCATGGCGGTGAACGCGTACTACGTCAGCGCCGATTCAAGCGTCGGCCGCGGCTTCCCCGCCCTGCGCCGCAAGTCGCTCGAGGCCGGGCCGGACATCGGCGACGACGAACTCGCCATCGGCATCGAGGACCTGCAGGTCCGGATCGGTGCCGATGCCTCAGGGGATGGCGTGCCTGATGCTTGGGTGGACGCCGGCGCGCTGCCCGCCGGTGCCCATGCAGTCACGGTGCGCATCGCACTCGTCGTGCGCTCGGATACGCGCGAAGACGGCTACCCCGACACAGCGCCCGCGGATGACACGACGCCGACCTGGGTGGCCGACGGATACCGCCGGTTGCGACTCGCCCGGACCGTGTGGCTGCGGAACTCAGAGCCATGACGTCGCATCAGCGCCGGCACGCGCCCGATCGCAACGGCCGCGGCGCAGCGCTGGTCACTGCGCTTGCGATCCTGGCCGTCGTCACGATTCTCGCGGTCTCGGCATTCGCGACGGCGACTTGGGAAGCCCGCATGGCACAGGACTTCGAATATCGGGACCGCGCATTCATCGCGGCCGAATACGCTCTTTCACAGGCCCTTCGATCGGCCTCTCTCGCACCGACGTATACGCGCGCGGCGCCGCTCGTGACATCCCCAGCGCGGGTGCCCGGCACCACGGACGAGTGGGCGTACCGGCTCTACTACGACGCCGGCGCAGGCACGAGCCCGTTGCCCGGGGACGAAGTTCCGGGGATGGAGGCGTATCACTTCGTCGTCGAGGCGATTGGGCGATCGCTGCGCGGGGCCGAGGACGAGCAGGTACTGGGGTTCTACGTGCTGCGGCCCGTCGGCTGGATTCCCGGCGCTTGCGGCGGCACGGGCCTCCCCTGCGTCGAGCTGCCGCCTCGGCGCACCTGGTGGCGAGAGAAGGGTCTCGACTGAAAAATCACCCATGACCTGCCGAAAATTCCGCGTGCTCGCCCGCCGTGCCGGCGCCGACCGGGGACTCTCCC
>DATMIB010000041.1:0-9163 GCA_035554635.1 Steroidobacteraceae bacterium
ACGGTGCTGGCAGACAACGGACCCTTGACCTCGACCGTGCCCGACATGCTGCTGGAGCAGTTCGAGTTCTACCGTCGCGCGACGCCGGACCTCGCTTCGCGCGGTCTCTCGCACCTCGTGACCGGTCGCGACCTGTACGACTCGACCGTGGGCATCGCTTACCTCAACACGCTCTGCTCGCCCCAGTACGCGGCGTCGCTGAGCCAGACCATCGACAGCACGTACTACTCGTCGCTGGTCTTCGCCCACGAGATCGGACACAACTTCGGCGCGCCGCACGACGGCCGGAACGATTCGCCGTGCCTCAGCGCGGGCACGTCCTACCTGATGGCGGCGTCGGTCAGCGGCAACAGCAACTTCTCGCAGTGCAGCCTCGAGCAGATGGCACCGACGATTGCCGCGGCCACCTGCCTGCGCGCAACGCCGCATGCGGACGTCGCCGTGGAGCTGCCCGCAGGCCCGATCAAGGCCAATGCGGGCGAGGAGGTGCACACGCAGGTCGATGTCCTTGCCAGCGGCAGTTTCGCGTCGGAACAGGTGACACTGAACCTCACCGGCAGTGTCGAACTCATGTCGGGCTCGGTGACGAACGGCACCTGCACGGTCGCGGCCTACAACAAGCTCGCGTGCGCACTGGGTGACCTGCCACCCGGTGCGCGGCGCACGGTCGACGTCACGTGGCGTTCGAATTTCACCGCCACGACCACCCTGACGGCGACCGTCGCCTCGAGCAACGACGGCGTCGTCGGGAACAACCAGGACACCGTCGAGCTGCAAGTCGTAGACGCGACGCCGCAAGGCAACGTGAGCCTCAGTTTCGTGGGCCCAACCACCGTCACGGCGGGAACGGACTTCGACCTGCCACGGTTCACGGTCTCCTCGAGCGGGACGAGCACAGGGGTGCATGTCGAACTCGTCGTGCCCGCCGCGTTCACGATCAAGGGCTTCAGCAGCGGCGGCGCGGGTTGCACCATCAACGCAGGTACCGTGACCTGCGACTTCGGCACCCTGTCGCCCAGCGACTACTACCGCAACATCGCGCTGCGTCTGCACGCGAACCAGACTGGCACGTTCACCGTCACCGGGCAGGCCACGGCCACCAACGACTCCACGCCGGTCGACAACAGCGCCAGTGTGTCGATGACCGTGGTCGCCGGGTCCAGCAACAGCGGTGGCAGCAGTGGTGGCAGCAGTGGCGGTGGTGGTGGCGGCGGCGGTGGCGGGATCGATCCGTCGGCGCTGTTGCTGCTGCTCATGGCGCCGGCGTTTGCACGCCGGCATCGCCGCCGCTGACATCATCGTCACAGGCATCGACACAACGAGCCCGTGTCGATGCCGCGATCGGTCTGCCTCGATGAAAGTGGCGGGCCTGTCTCGATGACGTGACGGGCCCGCCGCGGTGACGTGGCGGGCCCACGTCAATGGCGTGATCGTCCCGCACGGTTCCATTCGCTGCCACGGCGCGGCGAGACGCACTAGACTTGCCCCATGACGTCACGACGCTACGCGCCGCGCGCCCTGCTTTGCCTCTTGTTCGCGTGGATCGCCCACGTCGCGTGCACCGCGCACGCGCAAACGACACCGACGGCGCCGGAAGCGATGCGCCAGGCGTTCATGGACGCGATGGCCGCCGTGCAGACGCTGCCCACGGCGCCCGCGGCGGGCGATTCCGAGGCTCTGCGTGGCTACGTCCTGTATCCGTACCTGCAGGCCGCACGTCTGCAGCGGCAACTGCAACTCGTGGCGCCAGCCTCGCCCGCGCTGGGCGACGGGTCGCTGCCGCTCGACCAGGACGTCGCGGCCTTCCTCGCTGCGCAGGCCGGAGCGCCCGTCGCACGCCAGCTGCGCAACACCTGGCTCGCGAGTCTTGGTGACCGCAAACTCTGGCCCCAGTTCCTCGAGCAATACGATCCCGGGCGCGACGGCAGCGGCACGCTGCAATGCCAGGCGTTTGCGGCACGCATCGCGCTCGAGCGGACGACGGGTCTCGTCGACGACCTCACGCGCGCCTGGTTGACCGGCAAATCGCTGCCCGCGGCCTGCGATCCGGCACTCGCCTGGTGGCAAGCCCGCGGCGGTCCCGATGTCGAACTGGTCGCGCGTCGCACGCGTCTCGCACTCGAGGCCGGCGATGGCGCACTGGCGCGCTATCTCGCACGGTCGCTGCCGGCCGATCGCGCCGCGCCGCTGCTGCAGTGGGCCGCGCTGATCGAACAACCGGCGCGCGAAATTCCCGCGGTGATCGTGGCGCCCGAACGGATCGTGGAACCCGCCGCGCTCGAGGACGGCTGGATGCGTTTTGCACGCGCCGATGCCGAACGCGCAGCCGCGACGTTCCCGGCACTGGTCGCGAGTCGCAAGCTCGACACACGTGCCGCGAGCCCGTATGCACTGGCCGTCGCCCTCGCCTCGTCGTGGAGCCGGCTGCCGCGCGCACTCGAGTTCTTCGCGCAGGTTCACCCGGACGACTTCGACGAGCGCGCGCACGAATGGCACGCACGCGCGGCGTTGTGGGCGGGCGACTGGCGCCGCGCCGCCACGGCGATCGCCGCGATGCCGGAAGCGCTGCGCACGCAACCGCGCTGGCAATACTGGGCCGCCCGCGCCAGCGAACGGCTCGGCGACTTTGCGCAGGCGCGCGCCGGTTACGCCGCGGTGATCCCGACCGACAACTGGTACGCCGCACTCGCCGCCGCGCGACTGGACCGCAAGGTCACACCGACGCTGCAGCCACTCGCGCTGGCGGAGGCCGAAATCACGCGTCTCGAGGCCGAGCCCGGGTTCACGCGGGCGCGCGAACTGGTCGCGTGCCGCATGGAGCCCGAGGCCGCGGCCGAATGGCGCACGGCACTCGACGAGCTGCCGCCGGCGCGCCAGGCGCTGGCCGTCGGTCTCGCCGCACGCTGGGGCTGGTACCACCAGGCGATCGCGAGCGCAGCACGCCAGCGCATCTTCAACGACTACGAACTGCTCTATCCGCGGCCGTTCGACTTCGACGTGCGCGCGGCCAGTCGACGCACGGGCCTCGGCAGGGAACTGATCTACGCCATCATCCGGCAGGAAAGCCTCTATCGGTCGGACGCGGGTTCGTCGGCGGGGGCGCTCGGCCTGATGCAGCTGCTGCCCGAGACGGCACGGCTCACCGCGCGTCGCGCCGGGCTGCCCGCGCCGACGCGCGCCCAACTGCTGGAGCCGTCGACCAACATCACGCTCGGCTCTGCGTACCTGGCGGGGCTGGTCGAACGTTTCGACGGCGAGTCGGCGCTCGCCACGGCGGCGTACAACGCCGGCCCCAACGCGGCGCGACGCTGGCTGCCACCGGAACCGCTAGAGCTCGACGTCTGGGCCGAGAACATTCCGTTCAACGAAACCCGCGCCTACGTACAGCGGGTGGCCTGGCACGCACTCGTGTTCGACTGGCTCGAGACCCGCAAGCCACGCGACGTCTCCGCGCTCCTGCGCAGCGTCAAGCCTGCCGCGCTCAGTGCGGCTGCACCGAACTGACCGCGTCTCAGCCGTGCCTTGCCCGCCATTCGTCGAGGAACTCTCGAGTCGCCTCGTCGTGCAGGCCGGCGCACGCCTGCCACACCGCCTGGGCCTCGGCCGCGGTCATCAGTCCGCGCAGCCCGGCCAGGCGTGCCAGCCGCGTCTCGTCCGCCGCCTCGAGCAACGCGACGAAGATCGCGGCACGGTCGAGCGCGAGCCCGCGACGGATCCAGTCGAGTGCGTCCGCGACGCGTCGCTCGAGCTGTTCGAGACTGACGGGACGCGCGTCGACGTAAGCGTGCACCGCCGCGCGGACAAGTTCGAAGTCGGTGTCGCCGAGGATGACGGGTACCCACGCACGCAGGCCGGTTCGGCCCTGTTCGACCGCGTGGCGCAATCGGCCGGCCAGGGCGTGACGCCGGTCACGGTCGGCGGCCCGCAGCCAACCCCAGTAGTCGCACAATGCACGCCCGGTCGCGTCGGCGGCGGCGTCCCTGATGCCGCAGGCCACGAGGTGACGCAGCATCGCCGTCGCACCTTCGTCGTGGCCGGCGACATCGAAATCGCTCCGCTCGACGGGCACCCGCAACGCGACACTGGTCTTGATTTCGCTCACCACACACCTCCCGCCCGCAGGCGTACGCCAGGAACACCGGTCGCAGCGTGGCGCGACGTCGGCGGAGGGGTGCCAGAAACGAAAAACCCTCCGTCGCACGACGCGCCGGAGGGTTCGGAAAGCTCACCCGCTTCGTTGCCTGCCGGCCGCATCCGCACCGTTCCGGTGCGCACCACCTTGCCCGGGAAGGCAGGTTGGCCGGGCGCGAACGCCCGTGTCTTGATGCTGGTGCGCAGTATATCCGAAGGGACTGTGCGGAACACAAGCTGGCACACCGCCGGTGCCCGTCACCGGGCCGCCGCGGGGGTTCTTCTGCGTCCAGTTTGGTGGCGACTGGAGGGGCCCGCCATTGCAGCCGAAGCGCGCCACGGCGAACGTGCAGGATCCTTGGAGGACCCGCCTTGAAACGTCGCCTGCCGGGATACCTGCTGGCGCTCTTCGTGCCGTCCGCCGCACTCGTGCTCGGCGCGGCCGTCGTCGTTCATCGCGCGCAGGTCGCCAAGCAGCTCGAGGTGATCGAGGTCCGCGAATCGCTCGACACCCAGCGCGGCGCGCGCGAACTGCGCGTGTTCATCGCCGACCGCGCACGCGACGTGCACTTCCTGAGCAACCTGCCCTCGATGCACACCGCGGTCGACGACGACTCGGACGAGTCACGCGCCGCGCTCGAAGGCATGTTCGTCGCCGCGATGGAGGCGAAGACCGACATCGACCGCATCCGCTGGATCGACGAACAGGGGCATGAGCGCGTGCGCGTGTCGGCGGGTGCCGCCGGGCCGGTGATCGTTCCGCCGTCGCAACTGCAGGACAAGGGCGAGCGCTATTTCGTGCGCGACATCGCCGCGCTCGATCATGCGCAGATCTACGTGTCGCCGATGGACCTCTCGGTCGACCGTGGCGTGGTCGAGCGCCCGTTCAAGCCAGTCGTGCGCATGGGCACGCCCGTCTTCGACGCGACGGGCACCCGTCGCGGCATGCTGGTCATCAATTACCGAACGACCTCGGTGATCGCCTCGTTCGACGCGAACACGCGCGGCATGTTCGGCCACACGATGCTGCTCGATGGTGCCGGCCAGTGGCTGCACGTGCAGCAGGGCACGGACCAGTGGGCCTTCATGTTCGGGCGCACGGAGCGATTCGCCACCGAGCAGCCCGCCGTCTGGAACACGGTCGTCGACCGGCCCAATGGCCAGTTCCGCGACGAAGGCGGCATCTGGACGTTCGATACGGTCGACCCGCTGGTCGCGGCGGCCGGTGCGGCCGGCACGCCGCCGATCGCCGGGCCGGTCCCGCCGGCCGCGCGTCACTGGAAGGTCGTGTCGTTCGTTCCCGACGCGGAGATCGCCGCGATGCTGCTGCCGCTGCGGCTCGGCGTCGTTGCGGTGACCACGGTGCTGCTGCTGTTCGGGTTCGCCGCGAGTTACGTGCTGGCGCGGGCATGGGTGCGCCGCGAAGAGGCGGCCCTCGAACAGGCGCAGCAGGAGGCGCGCCAGATGGAGGCTGGGCTGCGACTGGTGCTCAAGAGCAACCCGAACGCCATGATGGTGATCGACCAGGCCGGTGTCGTTTACGAGGCGAACCCCCAGGCCGAGCGCGTCTTCGGCTACGCACCCGGCGAGATGCGCTCGCTCGCGGTCGAGGACTTCGTGCCGCAAGCAGTGCGCGGCGCCCACGTGCGCTACCGCGAAGGCTATGCCGAGCGCGCACATGCGCGACCGATGGGACACGGCGTCGACCTGCGCGCACGTCGCAAGGACGGCTCGGAATTCCCCGTGGAGATCAGCCTGGCGCCACTGACGCTGGGTGGTGCTTCCTACGTCGTCGTCACGCTCGTCGACATTTCCGCGCGCAAGCTGGCCGAGGCGCAGGTGCGCGAGCTCAACGCGACGCTCGAGCGACGGGTCGAGCAGCGCACGGAGGAACTGCAGCGTGCCGAATCGAACCTGCGCCTGATCCTCGAGTCGAGCGCCAACGGCCTGTTCGGCGTGGACCTGAGCGGCCGCATCACCTTCGTGAACCCGGCGGCCTGCCGGATGCTGGGCGTGGCGGCGAGCGAACTGATCGGCCGTGACGCCGCCTCGCTGGGCGCGAACGGCGCGCCGGGGCGCGGCCTGCAGGCGCACCTCGAGCGCACGCTGCGCGAAGGGCGCGACGCCGCCGTCGACGACGAGGCGTACCTGCGCGGGTCCGGCGACGAGATCCCGGTGCACTACTCGACGCACCCGATGGTGCGTGGCGGCAGGATCATCGGCGCGGTGGTGAGCTTCATCGACGCCACCGAGCGTCGTGCGCTCGACCGCGCCCGCGAGGCCGCATTGTCCGAGGCCGAACGCCTGGCGCAGGCGCGCAGCGACTTCCTCGCCAACATGAGCCACGAGATCCGCACCCCGCTCAACGGCGTGCTCGGCCTGGCGCAGGTCGCCTTTCGCGAGGAAACCAGCGACGGCGCGACGCGCGAGACGTTCGGCCGCATCCTCGAATCGGGACGCACGCTGCTCGGCGTCGTCGACAACGTGCTCGACTTCTCGCGCATCGAAGCGGGCAAGGTCCAGGTCGAACAGATCGTGACCGAGCTCGGGCCGTTGCTCGACGAGGTGCTCGCCTCGATCCTGCCGGTCGCCAAGGCCAAGGGCGTCGACGTGGGCGTCGAACGCACCGCGCGCGCCCCCGAGCGCTGCGTGACCGACCCGATGCGCGTGAAGCAGGTGCTGCTCAACCTGCTCTCCAACGCGGTCAAGTTCACCGAACGCGGCGAGGTCGTGCTGGTCGTCGACCAGGTCGACGGGCAACTGAAATTCGTCGTGCGCGACACGGGCATCGGCATGAGCGCGGAACAATTGGCGCGCATCTTCTCGGCGTTCGAGCAGGCGGACACGAGCACGACGCGGCGTTTCGGCGGCACCGGCTTGGGGCTCGCGATCTGCAAGCGCATCACGGACCTCATGGGCGGGCAGATCACGGCCAGCAGTGTCGTCGGCGTCGGCAGCGAGTTCGTGGTACTGCTGCCGTTCGTGGCCCCCACCGCGGACGCCATCGATCCGGCGATCGCACACGACGCGACGCTGTGCGGCACGAACCGCATCGCACGGCTCGCGGGCCTGCGCCTGCTGCTGGCCGAGGACAACGAAGTGAACCGGATGGTCGTGTTGGCCATGCTGCGCAAGCACGGTCCGCAGGTCGTCAGCGTGGCCGACGGGCGCGAGGCGGTCGAGCAGGTGCGCGCGCACGGGCCGGACGCGTTCGACCTCGTGCTGATGGACATCCAGATGCCTGTCATGGACGGCTACGAGGCGACGCGGCTGATCCACGGCATCGACCCCGGCCTGCCGGTGGTCGGCCAGACCGCGCACGTGCTGCACGAGGCAATCGAGAATTGCCGGGCGGCGGGCATGGTGGCCCACCTGCCGAAGCCGATCGATCGCCGCGAGCTGATCGCGACGATCATGCGTCACGCCCGCCTGCGCACTCAGGACGCCGACGCGAACGCGATCCTGAGCACGTAGTCGGTCGGCACGAACACCAGCAGCGTGAAGGCGGCGAACAGGGCCGCGACGTAGGCGGCCGCGGGCCACTCAGAGCGGCGCGCACCGAGGCCGTGCGTCCAGTTGATGTTGCGCTCGGGCGTACTCACCGCGCGGCTCCACGGCAGCACGATGGCCGCCAGCACAATCGCGCCGACCAAGCCGACACTGGCGTCATAGCCGTATTCGGCGAGCAGCCACAGCAGCAGGAACGGCAGCGGCACGTGGAACAGCGACAGTCCGCGCAGCAGCCGCGGCCGCTCGGGCTCGAACATGTAGTCGGTGAGCCCGGTGATGCGCCGGCGCAGCACGAGACGCAGCACGAAGTCGACGTTCCAGAGCAGCTCCGGCACCAGCACCGCCACGGCGAGCACGCTCGTGATCGCCGCGTCTTCGAGCCACCACGCCGGCACCGCGCCGATCAGCGCGATGTCCGAGAACCACAGCAGGTTGCGCCAGCCGTAGTGGCGACGCCAGATCTCGACGATCAGCAACACGAAGACGGTGTAGGCGATTTTCCAGAGCATGCGTGCGTGGCAATCCCGGGCGCTCGAGTGCGCGGCACATTACCAGACACCGCTGCGACGAAGCGCCGGCGTTTCGCGACGAAGCGCCGCACAGCCGACGTCGTGGTGTTGCAGACTACACGTGCGCTGAATGGACATGGAATCGGACTGAACGCACTGGGAACCCCCTTACGGGGCGTCGCAAGACGCCTCGCTTTTTTTGTTCGAAGCGCTCCGCGGTTGCTCAGCGTGCGTGGTCGACCGGCGCCACCGTCGCCACGGGGAATTGCAGCGAAAAGTCCTCGATGCGCAGAGCCGAGAGCACCGTCGCCGGCGTCAGGTCCGGGAACGACGCGCCGTCGAACTCCCACTTGAGCAGTCGGCACGTCTTCATCGAGCCCCGGGCCTGCGGCGCGTAGTAATAGACGTTGCCGCCGTACGATTGCGCGAGCGTGAGCCAGCTCGACGGCAGCCAGGACGTCGTCAACGGCAACCGCAACCCGCGTGCCGGCTCGAACTCGAGACGACAGATGTCGCGGCCGCCGTCCGTCACCGTCAGCCGTTCGAGCTCGGGTCGGCGCACGATGTCGAAGTCGGCGCGGTCTTTCGGAATGCCCCAGTTCGCGCGCCCGTTGACGACGCTGTCCCAGGTCGAGACCAGGATGCGGCTGATCGACGCGTGTCGGCGCCCGTCCGGAAAGCGCATCACACCCGGGATGAACAACAGCTCACGGTAGGGGCCGCACGGCGCCGAGACGTAATCGACGAACATCAGCGCCGACACCGGTGCCGCGAGAGAGCGCTGCAGTTCCTCCGGCAAGAACGCACGGCGCGCCTCGGCCTTCGGCGGCAGACGCAGCAGCACGATCCACGCATTGCCACGCAACGACCACGGCGCCGGCACGCGCGGCACTTCAGGCGGGTCGGTGGTCGGCTGCGACATCGTCACGTCCTCGCGGCAAGGGACCCGTCCCTGCCGAATACCCGCATCCTAAGCGACCGCGGCCGGGGTCAGCGCGAGCAGCAATTGCGCG
>DATMIB010000042.1:0-32108 GCA_035554635.1 Steroidobacteraceae bacterium
GAACACCCTAGCGGAACGAACGGCCCTATCCACCGCAAGTTGTTTCACGTGGAACACTGACGCCTGCTACGCAATTCGCGACAACTCCCTCAAGCGCGGCTGCGCCAACCGCGGTCCTCTCGACCAAGTACACGTGCCACGTCGCGACTGTTCCACGTGGAACCTCGGCCCAAAGAAATCGCCAAGGCACTGCCAGCTCGCATCGGCGCCCGAAGTGGCGGACAACTGGAGAATAGACGAAGTGCCATGGCCATTCGCATCGCCCTCGAGCGGGCGCGATGTGCCTGGTTCACGAGTCCTGCCCCCTAATCGTTGGAATACACATCAGCCGAGAAGAGGCAGACCTGAAGGAGAGCCACCGTCAATCCTGGCCCTGCCATGTGTCCATTGCAGCCGAGCACGACACACCTCAAACACCCCGCTATCCGGTCGAATACCGACGCCCAAGAAAAAAGGCGCCATAGCCGGCGCCTTTTCCCGAGCCAGTCGAGACGAGCGCTCAGAGCCGCATGGGCATCACGACGTAGCGCGCGGACGCGTCCTGGGTCGACTTGATCAGGCAGCTGCTGTTGCCGTCCGTCAGCCCCACCTCAACGTCGGTGCCGTCCACTGCCGCGAGCGCATCGAGCAAGTAATTGACGTTGAAGCCGATCTCGAGCTCTTCCCCGTCGTAGGTGACCTCGACCTCTTCCTCGGCCTCTTCCTGTTCCGGGTTGTGCGCCTGGATCACCAGCGCGTTCGGCTTGATGGCAAAGCGGATGCCCCGGTACTTCTCGTTCGAGAGAATCGCCGCGCGCTGCAACGCTTGGCGCAGATCGTCACGCACCGACGCGACGGTGCGCGGCGGATGATTGGGGATGACGCGCCCATATTCCGGGAATCGACCATCAATGAGCTTCGAAGTGAAGCGAATGTCGCCGATCTGGACGCGAAGATGATTGCTACCGATCGATACTGCAAGTTCGCGCTCGTCGTTGCCCAGGATGCGCTGCAATTCCATGACGCCCTTGCGCGGCACGATGACCTGCTGGCCCGGTTTGCCGCCCTCCGGCAGATCGATCTCGCACAAAGCGAGACGATGGCCGTCAGTCGCAACCGCTCGGAGCAATTTCGCCGACGTTTCGAACAAAAGGCCGTTGAGGTAATAGCGCACGTCCTGTTGCGCCATGGAAAAGTGCGTCTTGTCGAGCAGGCGCTTGAAGTCCTTCTGCTGGACCTGCAGCGTCTGTTCCGCGTTGATCTCCTCGACGGTCGGGAACTCGGCGGCCGGCAACGTCGACAACGTGAAGCGGCTCTTGCGCGCCCGGACGAGCATGCGCTCGCCCTCGAGCGTCAGCGTGATCTCCGTCCCCTCGGGCAACGCACGGCAGATGTCGAGCAGCTTCCGCCCCGGCACCGTGATCTCGCCGCCGCGCTGCACGTCGACGTCCGACGTGGCGACGAGCTCGACCTCCAGATCGGTCGCGGTGATCGCGAGCCTGCCGCCCTTGGCCGACAACAGCACGTTGGCCAGGATCGGCATGGTCTGCTTGCGCTCCACCACGCCGATGACGGCCTGCAGCGGGCTCAGAATCGCTTCGCGTTTCGCGATGATCTTCATTTCTTAATCTCTAGATTCTTATCTAAGAATTCTATTGTGATGACTTTTAGCACAGCGCTCCGCTGTGCAAAACCTCATTTTCCCCAATGGGCACAGGCATTTGCGGGAAGCACGAGCACCCCCGTCAACGCCTTTGCCGCCTGTCCGCTGCCTGTGGATGAAATGTGCGCAAAGCGGTGCGCGATTTCATCCACAGCTTGTTCCCATCAACCCGCAAGCGTTCTCAACAGGTTCGAATAGTCCTCGTTGAGCCGCTGTTGCGAGTCGCGAAGTTCCTTCACGACACGGCACGCGTGCAGCACCGTCGTGTGGTCCCGGCCACCGAACGCGTCGCCGATCTCGGGCAGGCTGTGGTTGGTCAATTCCTTCGCCAGCGCCATCGCCATCTGCCGCGGACGCGTGATCGAGCGACTGCGACGGCGCGACAGCAGGTCCGCCACGCGGATCTTGAAGTACTCGGCGACCGTCTTCTGGATGTTCTCGATCGTGACCAGGCGCTCCTGCAGTGCGAGCAGGTCCTTGAGCGCTTCCTTGGCGAAGTCGAGCGTGATCGGTCGTCCCGTGAACTGCGAGTTGGCGATCACGCGACGCATCGCGCCTTCGAGCTCGCGCACGTTGGAGCGGATCCGCTTGGCCACGAAAAACGCGACCTCCTCGGGCAACTCGACGCCGCCCTGCGAGGCCTTGCTCATCAGGATCGCGACGCAGGTCTCGAGCTCCGGCGGCTCGATCGAAACCGTGAGGCCCCAGCCGAAGCGCGACTTCAGCCGTTCCTCGAGGCCCTCGACTTCCTTCGGGTAGCGGTCGCAGGTCAGGATCACCTGCTGCTGGCCCTCGAGCAGCGCGTTGAACGTGTGGAAGAACTCCTCCTGCGAGCGTTCCTTGCCGGCGAAGAACTGGATGTCGTCGATCAGCAGCGCATCGAGCGTGCGATACGTCTGCTTGAACTCGTTGATCGTGTTGTGCTGCAGCGCGCGCACCATGTCGCCGACGAAACGCTCCGAGTGCACATAGGCGACGCGCGCGTTCGGATTCTTCGCCCGGATCTGGTTGCCGACCGCGTGCATCAGGTGCGTCTTGCCGAGGCCGACGCCACCGTAGATGAACAGCGGGTTGTAGGCGCGGCCCGGGTTCTCGGCGACCTGCATCGCGGCCGCTCGCCCGAGCTGGTTGCTCTTGCCCTCGACGAAGTTCGAGAACGTGAAGTCGGGGTTCAGACGGCCGCCGAACTGCGGCAGCGGGTCCAGCGTGCGCCGCGGCGCGATCCCGTCGATCGGTGCTGCGGCCGGGGCGACAGCGGGCACGGGCGCGCGCGCGGCGGCGGCTTTGGGCTGCGCGGGCAGCCCGATGCCGTCCATCAGTGGTGCGGGCGTCGGGCCGGCGGGCCGCCGCGAGCCGATCTCGACGACGACCTGCGGCGGAGGCGTCGGCACCAGCTCCTCGAGCAGCTCGCCGATGCGACCGGCCGCGTTCTGGTTGACCCAGTCCACGACGTAGCGATTGGGCGCGAGCAAGCGCAGCCGGCCGGCGTCCTCGACTGCCTGCAGCGGCCGGATCCAGGTGTTGAACGCCTGTTCCGGAAGTTCCGCCTCCAGCCGACGGAGGCACTGATGCCAGAGCGAAATCGCCACGACCGACGGACCTGCAGCAGGGACGGGAGAGCTGAACGGAGCGGGAGAGGGCGGGAGTGTATACCGCCCCCTCGCCTGTGGATATCTCGGGTTGAGGTTGACGCACCCCGGTCCGGTGCGTATCCTTCTGCGCCCTTTTACGAGTAGTGCATGTCGTTGTTTCTGCGCCTTAAACGGCCAGGCACGGCATAGATGGAGCCGGACAATGAAGCGCACGTACCAACCCAGCAACCTGCACCGCAAGCGCGTCCACGGATTTCGCGCCCGCATGGCAACCAAGGGCGGCCGCCTCGTGCTGAGCCGTCGCCGCGCCAAGGGCCGCAAGCGCCTCGCGGTCTGATTGCCGTTCCCACGCGCCCCGCAGACAGCCCGTCGTCCGCCTCGCGCCGCTTTCCGCGCGCGAGCCGCCTGACCGACAAGCCCCAGTTCGACGTCGTCCATCGCCAGGGCCAGCGCGCGTCCGATGCGCTGTTCCTCGTGATCACGCGCGTCAATGAAGCCGGACGCGCCCGCCTGGGCCTGGCCGTCGGCGTCAAGGCAGCGGGGAACGCCGTCGCGCGCAATCGACTGAAGCGGCTCGTCCGCGAATCGTTCCGTCACCGCCAGCAGGACCTGCCCGCCGTGGACGTCGTCGTCAACGCACGTGCCGCCGCCGCGAAGTCCGCCAACGGCGAGATCCGCGCGAGCCTGTCACAGCACTGGGATAGGATCGTGCGACGATGCGCACGCTCCTGATCGGCCTGATCCAGCTCTACCGGTGGTTCGTGAGCCCGCTGCTCGGGCCGAACTGCCGCTTCTACCCGACCTGTTCCTGCTATGCGCAGGAAGCCCTGCGCCGTCACGGCGCGATCCGCGGCACGTGGCTCGCTGCGCGTCGCATCGGCCGCTGCCATCCCTGGAATCCCGGCGGTTACGATCCCGTGCCCGACACCGACGCACGTCGCTCGTCCACGCCCGCAACAACGAACTAAGCAATCGTCATGGACAACCCGCGCATCTTCTTGTGGATCGGTCTCGCGTTGCTCGTGTGGATGAACATCATCCAGTGGGATCGTGACTACGGCCGCGCCGCCAGCGCGCCCGCCGCCGTGACGGCCACTGCTCCGGGTGCAGGACCGGCCGCGACTCCCGAAGCGCCGGCCGCCAGCACGCTGCCGACGTTGCCCTCCGCCGATCCGACGGCGCCCCCGCCGGCGACTCGGGCCCAGGATGCTGCCGCCCCTGCCGGCGCCGCGTCCGCCGCCGCGGTCGCGACGGGCGCGCCGAAGGTCCGCGTCGTCACCGACGTGCTCGACGTCGACGTGAGTCTCCAGGGTGGCGACCTGCTCCGTGCCGACCTGACTCAATACCCGAAGGACAAGAAGCCCGGCAGCCCGGCCGTGCGCCTGCTGACGACCGACGACGCCACTTTCAGCGTCGTGCGCAGCGGCCTGCGTGCCGCCGACGGTCGCGCCGAGCCCACCCACCTCGCGACCTACACCACGCCGCGCACCGAATATCGGCTCGCGCAGGGCGAGACCGAACTGCGGGTGCCGCTGACCTGGACCGACGGCCAGGGCCTCACGGTCATGAAGACGTACGTGTTCCGTCCGGGCCGCTACGACGTCGAGCTCGTCTACGACGTGCAGAACGCCTCGACCACGCCGTGGAAGGCGGCCTCGTACGTCCAGTTCGTGCGTCACGTCTACGAGCAGAGCCGCTCGATGTTCGACGTCGAGAGCTATGCGTTCCGCGGGCCCGCGCTCTACGACGGCCAGAAGTACCGCAAGCTCGACGTCAACGACGAGGACGACGTCGCGCTGCGCAAGTCGTTCACCAACGGCTGGATCGCCGAGATGCAGCACCACTTCGTCGCGGCCGCGGTGCCGGCGAAGGACCAGGCCTACGACTTCGCGCTGCAGAAGGAACAGCAGCACTCGCTGATCAGCTACCGCGGCCCGCTGCAGGCCGTGCCGGCGGGCGCGAGCGCGCGCTTCACCGAAAAGCTGTTCGTCGGCCCGAAGCTGCAGGACCAGTTGCGCGAAGTCGGCCCGAAGCTCGAGCTCACGGTCGACTACGGCAAGCTCACGATCCTGGCGGACCCGCTGTTCACGCTGCTGCGCTGGGTCCACAAGTTCGTGCAGAACTGGGGCCTCGCGATCATCATCGTCACGATCCTGCTCAAGCTGCTGTTCTACAAGCTCACCGAAAAGAGCGGTCGCTCGATGGCGAAGATGCGCGCGATCTCGCCGCGCATGAAGAGCATCCAGGAGCGCTACAAGGACGACCGCGAACAGCTCGCCAAGCAGATGATGGAGCTGTACAAGCGCGAGAAGATCAACCCGGTCGCCGGCTGCCTGCCGATCCTGGTGCAGATCCCGGTGTTCCTCGCGTTCTACTGGGTGCTGCTCGAGAGCGTCGAGATGCGCCAGGCGCCGTTCTTCGGCTGGATCCAGGACCTCTCGTCGAAGGACCCGTTCTTCATCCTGCCGATCCTGATGGGCATCGCGATGTACGGGCAGTTCAAGTTGAACCCGGCGCCGCCCGACCCGATGCAGGCGAAGATCTTCGCCTTCATGCCGGTCATCATGACGGTGATGATGGCGTGGTTCCCGGCCGGCCTCGTGCTCTACTGGCTCACGAACACGCTGCTGTCGATCGCGCAGCAGTGGAACATCAACCGCGTGGTCGAGATCGAGACCAGGAAGGGCGCGCACCGCGCGACCGAATAGCGCGCAACCGGCCGGACGCTTCCAGGTCCGGTGCGGTGTATGAATCCAAGGGTCGGCGCCGGTGACGGGCCGACCCTTTTTCTCAGGTACGCTGCCGGCTCCACCGGCCCGAGCACAGCACGTGAATACCGCCGTCGACACGATCGCTGCCATCGCCACCGCGCCGGGTCGCGGCGGCATCGGCGTCGTGCGCGTCTCCGGCCCCGCCACGCGGCAGATTGCGCAGGCGTTGCTCGGCACCGTGCCGGCGCCCCGACGCGCATCGCTGCACGCGTTCCTCGACGCGCGCGGCGAACCGATCGACACGGGACTCGCGCTCTACTTTGCCGGTCCGCACTCCTTCACCGGCGAGGACGTGCTCGAGCTGCACGGCCACGGCGGGCCGGTCGTGCTCGACCTGCTGCTGCAGCGGCTGCTGCACCTGGGCGCTCGCCCTGCACAGCCCGGCGAATTCACCCAGCGCGCGTTCCTCAACGACAAGCTCGACCTCGCGCAGGCCGAGGCCGTCGCGGACCTGATCGACAGCGGCTCGGCGCAGGCGGCGCGGGCCGCGGTGCGCTCGCTGCAGGGCGAGTTTTCCGCGCGCGTGCACGAGCTCGGCGAACGCGTGCTCGAACTGCGCATGTGGATCGAGGCCGCGATCGACTTCCCCGAGGAGGAGATCGATTTCCTCGCCGACCGCGCGCTCGGCGCACGCATGGACGACCTGCGCGCACGTTTTGCCGACCTCGGCGAAACCGCGCGCCAGGGCGCCTTGTTGCGTGACGGGCTCACCGTCGTGATCGCCGGGCGCCCCAACGCAGGCAAGTCGAGCCTGCTCAACCGTCTCGCCGGCTACGACGCGGCCATCGTCACCGCGATTCCGGGCACGACGCGCGACGTGCTGCGCGAACGCATCGCGATCGACGGGCTGCCGCTCCACGTGCTCGACACGGCGGGACTACGGGAAGCCGGCGACACCGTCGAAGCGGAGGGCATCCGGCGTGCGCACGCCGAGATCGCGAAAGCCGACCGCGTGCTCTTCGTGGTCGATTCGGCGGATGCCGGCGCGGTCGCCGCGATCGCCGACGACCTCGCGCGTCTGCCGACCGGTGCCCCGCGCACGATCGTCCTGAACAAGATCGATCGCAGCGGCGAGCCCGCGCGCATCGAGCAGACGGCCGACGGCACTGCTCGCATATATATGTGTGCGGCTAGCGGCGCCGGGCTCGACGCGCTGCGCAGCCACCTCAAGGACTGCATCGGCTTCCACCCGACCGCCGAAGGCGCCCTGTCGGCCCGCACGCGTCACCTCGACGCGTTGCGCCGCGCGCGCACGCACCTCGAAACGGCGCATCGGCTGCTGACCGAACGCCACGCCGGCGAGCTCGTCGCGCAGGAACTGCGTGACGCGCACCAGGCGCTCGGCGAAATCACGGGTGAGGTGTCGAGCGAGGACCTGCTCGGCCGGATCTTCTCGAGCTTCTGCATCGGCAAGTGAACGCCGAGACGCCGTGACGCGCCCTCACTCGTAGACCTCCGCGCCCGCGATCGGCCGGCGGTCGGCGTCCAGGCCGCCGAGGATCAGCAGGCGCCCATCGACGAGCGGAGTGGCCGTGTGCAGCCAACGGGCGCGACTCATGACAGGGCCGTCGCGACGCGTAGCGTCGGCCGCAAGTGTTTCGGTCGTGTTCGTGACGTCGTCGTCCGGCTGCCCGGTGTTGCCACCAACCAGCAGCAGGCGCGCGTCGGCGAGCTGGCCGAGCGCCAGGAGCGCTCTCGGCGTGGCCAGGCTGGCGAATGGCGCGAGCAGGCCGGTCGCGGGATCGAAACGCACGACCGACGTGAGCGTAGTGGCGTCGCCGTCCTCGCCGCCGATGATCAACACGCTGCCGTCGGGCATCCGGTGCGCGACGTGATTGCCGCGCGCATGCGCTTCGATGGCCGGCAGGGGCGTGCCGGTGCCTGTCGCCACGTCGTAGATCTCGGGCGGGGCGGGCTGCTGACTGGCGGTGAAGCCGCCGTAAATCAGGACACGCGAACCGTCGAGCGGCGTCGCCGTGTGCGCGTACCGGCCGAATGACAAGCGCTCTGCAAGCAACGTGAACCGTCCGGTCGCGGGATCGTAGATCTCGACCGTGTCGCCCGCGGCCAGCCCCGTGCCGCCGCTGAGGCAGACCCGGCCGTCGGCGAGCAGCGTCGCGGCCGCGAACGTACGGCTCCGCTGCATCTCCGAAGCCGTGGGAATGACGGTCCGGTCGGCGGGACGGATGATCTCCGCGCTGGGTGCCGCGGTGAGCCCACGCTCCCCGCCGGCGACGAGAACGGTGCCGTCGTTCAACCGCGTGGCGGTAAAGCCGACGCGGCCCGTGCTGAGCGTCGCGCCGAAGTCGGCGAACCGCTCCGTCGCGGGATCGAACACCCACAACGATGCCGGCAAGGTGCCCGAAGCGTCCTCACCGCCGGCCACCAGCACGCGCCCGTCCGCCAGGCGCAGCGCCGCATGCTCGCCGCGCGCGAACGGCACTTCGATCGTGCGCATACGGTCGCGGTAGGTGCCGTTCAGCGTGAGTTTGCGCGTCGCCGTGGTGACGCCGTCCGAGACGATGAGCTCGACCTCGTTCGGACCATACCCGAGCGCGAGTGACGTGACCGACTGCCCGTCCTGCACCGGGATGCCACCGGGTTCGATGCGTGCCGTTCCATTCTCGAAACGGGCGGTGAGTTGCGCCCGCTCGCCGACGAAATAGCTGCTGCGATCCGCGCCGAACTGCACGATCGACGGAACCTCCGATGGGGAATCGGTGCCGCCACCGCCCCCGCAGGCGCAGAGCAGCAGCGCAAGCACGGCGGCGAACCCGCCCTTGTGTACGGGACGAGGAAGCTTGAACAAACGCACACCCCTGCAGAAGACAAGCGATGGGTTGGTTGACGGCCTGCCGGTCCGCCGCACAACTTGGATTTATTAGAAGGCGACAGGATATTCGGTCGTTTCCGGTGCCGGCAAGGGTGAAACGGAAAGGGCGACCTTGCGGTCGCCCCGTCCTTCAGTCACAACGTGTGACCGTGAACTTGCCGATGCGTCGAACCTGATCGCAACGACCCTCCCGTGGCGCTGCTGCGGTGTCGCCCTCCGCCGTCGTCGTCGAAGCAGGCGCCACGTCGCTCGCTTCCACTGCTGCAGTCCTCAGCGGCGACGACGCCGTCGTATTCGCCACGAGGCGGACCTCGGAAGCCGGCGGTGGCACTTCCTCAGCCCCTACCGGCGACAGCACGACGAGCAGCATGAACGCGGACATCGCGGCACCGAGCAGAACGACGTCCCTGACCGTGTGTTTCATGATCGATCCTCCTGATCCAGTCTTGGTTTGATTTCGACGAAACCCGTTGACGTCTCAAGCCGCGACGCGCGTGGCGTCCGTCGAGCGTTGCTTCCTGACTGCAGCGTCGGCGAGGTCGAGCGCGTACTGCGCCTGTACGCGCTGGCCCGCCGTCGCATGGGCGCGCGCCGTGAGCCGCCAGTTGAACGGGCTCGTCGGCTTCATGCTCGTGCGTTCGGCCGCCAGTGCCTGGGCGAGCGCCGCGTCGTCCACCCGCAGCGCGGCTTCCGTCAGCGTCAGGTGCACGATGTCACGCTGCGCGTGGCTGCCGCCGAAGCGGTTCGCATACGGACGCACGCGCAACAGTTCCTCGATCGTCGCCGTGTATTCGCCACGGCCGAAGGCGGCGAGCGCGCGTGCGATCGGCAGCCCGACGTCGCGCGACATCATCGCGTTGGCGCCCGACCCCGACGCTGCCACCGCAAGGCTGTCGAGCACGGCGTCGACCTGGTCCCAGCGACCGGCGCCGATCAGCGCCATCGCCGCGTGCACGCCGTTGAAGGCATAGAAGCCGTCGCAGGCGAGCGGCGCCCAGCACGTCGCGAGCGGCTCCCAACGCACGCCCACGTCGACGCCGCGCAACATCAGCCGCCAGAGCATCGCCGACGCGTCGAGCATCTCGAGCGAGACCGGGTTCTGCACCGGCCGGATACGCGTGTCGTACAACTCGAGCACCTTGGCATGGTCGCCGAGGTCGAGGTGATGCAGCGCGAGGTGCCACCAGTTGTGGTACGCGAGCCCGTTGTCGGCCGCCCAGTCGACCGCGCGGCCTTCGAGCCAGTCGATGCCTTCGGCGATGCGGCCCTGCATCTCGAGCACGTGCGCCACCGCGTGCACGGCCCACGGGTCGCGCGCGTTGAGTTCGAGCGCCCGGCGCCCCGTCTCCTCGGCGCGTTCGTACAACTGCGTCTCCTCGAGACCGAACGCCTGCATGCCGAGCAGGAAGCCGTAGCCCGGCACGTCGCGGTCCCAGTGCGGCAGCACCTGCGCGATGCGATCGCGCAGCATCGTCGAGTGACCGAAAAAGAAATCGCCGACGTGGGCGACCTGGACCGCGAGCAGGTCGCGCGGGTAGCGCACGACGATGTCGCCGTAGAGCTGCAGTCCGCGTTCGAAGTCGCCATTGCCCCAGGCGCGCGCGGCCGCAGCGTGACGTCGCTCGCGATCGTTGGCGCGCGGGCCGAGCGCTTCGATCGCCTGCACGCTCTCCTCGAGCATCGGCAGCGCGCTTCGCTCGGTGCTCATCACGGCCAGCGCTGCGCGCAGGCAGTGCCCGGCGGCGAACCGCGGGTCGGCCTGCAGGGCGGCGTCGATCGTCGCCAGCGGGTCGAGGTAGTAGCCGGCGTTCTGCCATGTCGCGCGCTCGAGCGCCTCGAGCGAAGCCCGGTTGTCGGTCGAAAGCGCGAGTCCGCGCGAGTCGTGCAAGCTCATGTCGTGTCCTCCTGGGTCGTGTCTTTGTCGATCGCCGGTGTTCCGGCGTGGACGGCAAGCTACGCAGTCGCCGTGAAGGAGCCGTCTCGACAGGCGTGAAAAAAACGTGAAAATCGGCACGTGCGACGTGCACCACACCGCCCAGGGAGGGCCGGGTGTCGGTCGGACCGCGACTCAACGTCGAATTGCTGGGGGGCTGGCGGCTCACGGGGCCCGACGGTCGCGAGGTTCGCCTCGCCTCGCGCAAGGCCCAGGCGTTGCTGGCGTGCCTGGCGCTCGACCCGGGCGCGTCATTCGGCCGCGATCAGCTCGCACAGCTGCTCTGGGACTCCGGGGACGCCGAGCTCGCACGCGCCAGCCTGCGCCAGGCCCTGTCCGCCTTGCGCCGTGCGCTCGGCACCGATGCGGCGGCGCTGGTGTGCGACAGCGCCTCGGTGGCACTCGATGCGCGCCTGGCGACGAGCGACGTGCAGCATCTGCGCGACCAGATGCGCGCCACGGCCCCCGACGCAATGGGCCAGGTCGCCGACCGCTACGGCGTCGAGCTGCTGCCCGGTTTCGACGCGAAGTCCGCGAGCTTCGACGCGTGGCTCGACGAGCACCGTCGCAGCTTGCGACGCGAGTGGACGCTGGCTTTGCAGCGACTGGTCGCTCACAGCGTCCGCGTCGGCGACGTCACCGCCGCCATCGACGCGCTCTCACGACTCGTCACGGTCGACCCGACCAACGAAACCGCACAACGCGACCTGATGGCGCTGTACGCGCGCCAGGGTCACTACGTCGAGGCCTTGCGCCAATACCGTGCCTGCAGCGAAGCACTGCGGCGCGAACTCGACGTCGCGCCAGACCCGGCCACCGAGGCATTGCACCGCGAATTGCTGCGTCGACGGCGGGCCTCGGAACCCGGCGCCGCGGACGTTCCGGCACGAACGGCAGCGTCCCCACCCGTGACGCCCAGCGCACCCGGCGCCTCAGGCGACGCGCGGGCCGGTGTGGCCCACGCGAGCGCGGTTGAGCGCGCCGCCACGGCCAGTGCGACGCCGACCGAGCGGCCCGTCGCGACCCTGCGCGAAGCGGTCGTGCTGGTGGCACGGCTCGGGTCGCAGCCCGGCACGCACCGTGACGATCCGGAAAGCCTGCACGCCGCCTGGGCACAGGCCGCAAGCACCGTCGAGGCGACGGTGTCCGCGCTCGGCGGTGTCGCCGACCGGCCCGACCAGGGCGAGATCGTTGCGGTCTTCGGGGCGGACCGCACGACCGGCAACGAGCTGCAACGCGCGGTCCGCGCGGCGCGCCGCTTGACCGACCGCACGACTGAGCCGCACGGGCCTTCGTTCGCGGTCGGCATATCCCGCGGGCTGGTGTTGCCGGCCGGCGGCAGCTCGCCGTTCCCATTGGCGGGTCAGGCGGTCGCCACGGCACGCCGGCTCGCGCGCGCGGCGGGCCTCGATGCAACGTTGCTCGCGGCCGACGTGGCGGCGCAGATGGCCGACCGCGATACGCGCCCGGCGCCGTCTGGCGCCGACCTGCCACCGTCGGCACGGCTTCTGACCTCGCAAATAACGGACGACGTCCGCGACGACACGCCCGCGCTCGCCGGGCGTCGCGCCGAACTGGCCATGCTCGAGACCGTGCTCGACCGCGTGCGCGCGTCCGGTCACGGTCGCGTGGTGATCGTGCGTGGCGAGCCCGGCATCGGCAAGTCGTCGCTGCTCGCCGCAGTGGCGTCCGCGGCGGCGCCCCATGCGGCCGTGCACGTGACCCAGGTGCTCGACTTCGGTCAGCGCTTCGGTGAGCGGCCGCGGGCGACGCTCGCCGCGCGCTGGTTGGGCCTGGCCGGCGGGCCCGTGACGCCGGAGGCCGTGGGCGCCGCCGTCGAACGCAACCTCGCCGCCGGCGTGATCGAGCAAGCCGACGTCGCGGCGATCGCCGACCTGCTCGCCATCGAGCCCGGCACGGTCCTGGCGCCCTACCCTGCGGCGGCCACGGAGCCGGCCGCACGTGAGCGAGCGCAGGCAGCCTTGATGCGCCGCCTGCTCGAGCGCGTCACCGCCGAGCAATCGCAACTCGTGATCGTCGAAGACGCCCACTGGGCCGACCCCACGGAAATCGGCCAGCTGGCCGACTTCGCCCAGGCGATCGCGCAACGACCGGTGCTGCTGACGATCTCGACACGGGCCGAGGGCGACCCGTTCACCGAGGCGTGGCGGGCCCGTGCCCGCGGCTGCCCCGTCACGACGCTGGACCTGGCACCGCTTGCCGAGGACGAGGCGCGCGAACTCGCAGCACGCTACGAGGGCGTGGCGCCCGACAGCCTCGAACACTGTGTCGAGACGGCGGCAGGCAATCCGCTGTTCCTGGTGCAGCTGTTGCGCAGTGCCCAGGCCGGCCAGCAGGCATTGCCCGGCAACGTCCGCGCGTTGCTGCTTGCACGTGCCGAGCGATTGCCGGCGGCGACGCAACGCCTGCTGCACGCCGCCGCGATCCTCGGACTGCGCTTCCGCGTCGATGCGCTCTGTCACGTCGCGGCGGTCGAGGACGATGCACTCGTGGCACTGGAAGCCCCCGGGCTGCTCGCTCGCGACGGCGAAGAGTGCCAGTTCACGCACGCGCTCGTGCGTGCCGCGATTTACGACTCGCTGCTGCGATCCGAGCGCACGAGCCTGCACGAACGCGCCGCGGTCTGGTTCGAGCTGCGTGATGCGTCCCTGCACGCCGAGCACCTTGCTGCCGCCGAGCACCCTGGTGCCGCGCTCGCGCATTTGCGCGCGGCCGAAGCCGAGCTCCACGCCTACCGCTTCGAGCGCGCCACGACCCATGCCGAACGAGCGCTCGCGTTGGCGCGCACCGCGCACGAACGCTGCGAAGCCCATGCGATGCTCGGCGCCGTGTACGCCGGCCGCGGTCGCACGGAACAGGCGATTGCCGCGTATCGCGCGAGCACCGAGGCGGCGGCCGACGCCTCGCAACGGGCCCGCGCGCGGCTCGGGCTCGCCGGCAACCTGCGCATCGTCGATCGCTACGAGGAAGCGCTCGAGGTGGTCGAAGCCGCCGAAGCCGACGTGCGCGGGGAAGGCGACCTGCGTCGACTCGCCCAGGTCTGGACGCTGCGTGGCAACCTGCACTTCCCGCGCGGAGAGATCGAGCAGTGTCGCCTCGCCCACGAGCGCGCCCTGGAGCTGGCGCAGCAAGCCGGCTCGACCGAGGACGTCGCGCGTGCGCTCGGCGGGCTTTGCGACGCACACTACCAGCGCGGGCAACTGCTCACCGCGCTCGCCTACGGCCGTCGTTGCCTGGCGCTCAGCGAGCCGGCGGGCCTCGTGCACCTGCGACTCGCCTACCTGTCCATGGTCGCCTCGTGCCAGAGCTACGCGGGCGAGTTCGACCAAGCCCTCGACGCCGTGCAGCAGATCATCGTCGAGGCGCATCGCGTCGGCGACCTGCGCTCGGAACTGCTCGCCTGTGCGATCGGCTCGTCGCTCGCGACCTATCGCACCGAGTACGCGCTCGCGATCGACCGCAGCCTGCGCAGCCTGCATCTGGCGCGCGAATTGGGTGCCGGCCGCTTCGAGGCCGAGGCACTGATCCAGCAAGGGGCCGCCCGCTGTTTCGACGGCGACCTCGCCGTCGGGCGACGGTTGCTCGAAGAGGCGGCCGCCCGGGCCCGCGAAGTCGCCGTGACGTACTGCGGGCCGTGGGCGCTGGCGGCCCTCGCCTTTCATTGCGGCGACGCGGAACGTGCGCGCAACCTGCTGGACGAGGGCGAGCGCGGACTCGCGCTCGGCGCCGTGAGTCACAATCATTTCGAGTACCGGCTCAATGCGGTCGAACTGATGCTGGAGCTCGGCGACACCGCCGGGGCACTGCGGCACGCCGGGGCTTTGACGGAGTACACACGCGAAGAACCGCTGGCCTGGTCCGACCTGGTCGTCGCCCGCGCGCAGGTACTCGCCGCGGCGGTGGCGACCGGACGGCTCGACGCCGACGCAGCGCGGGACGTCCGGTTGCGCGCCGAGCGCATCGGGTTCCGGTGGCTGCTGCCCCGGCTGGACCGAGCCGCGGCGACACCGAACTGAGCCGGCCACGGCTGCCGATAAGTGCAGACGCCGACAGGAGGCGCCTGGTGTGGTTGCAGGCGGGCCGCCCGCACCTGCAAGCCTCCGCTATGATTCTCCACCCGGCGCGTCGTCTATGCCCGGGGGGCCAAGGATCGGGGGAGAGCACGCGCATGAGACAGCTGTCGGGTGCGGATTCGATGTTCCTGCAGTTCGAACGCGGGAACAATTTCATGCACGTCGCCTCGCTGGCGATCTACGACCCCTCGACCGCGCCCGGCGGCGGTGTGCGCTTCAAGGACGTGCTGCGCTTCTTTGCCTCGCGCGTGTCGCAGTTCCCGCAGTTCCGCCGGCGACTCGTGTCGTTGCCGCTGTCGCTGGACCGGCCGTACTGGGTGGAATCCTCGAGCATCGACGTCGAATTCCACGTGCGCCACATCGCCTTGCCCCACCCAGGCGATTGGCGCCAGCTCTGCATCCAGGTCGCGCGGCTGCACTCGCGCGCGCTCGACCGCAGCAAGCCGCTCTGGGAGGCCTACGTGATCGAGGGCCTGCACAACGTCACCGGCGTGCCGCCCGGCAGCTTCGCGCTGTACACCAAGCTGCACCACTCGATCGTCGACGGCGAATCGGGCACCGAGCTCATGAAGGCGTTGCACTCGCTGACGCCCGAGCCGCTCGACCTCGACGCCGAGGAAGCGCACAGCGCGGCGACGGTGTTCCACGCCGACCCCGAACCGTCGGCGACGGACCTTTACTCGCGCGCCCTGCTGCACAACGTGGGCCGACTGCCGACGCTGGCGCGTTTTTCGCTGCAGACCGCACGCAAGGTCGCGTCGCTCGGCGCCGAGGCGCTCACGAGCTACCGCCGCGACGGCGAAGGCAACCTGCTCGCGAACCTGCGCTCGGTGCTGACCGGCGACCTGAGTTCGTTCATCCCGCGCATGCCGCCGCAGACGCGGTTCAGCCGCGACGTCTCGGCGCACCGCGTGTTCGAGGCGGTGTCGATCCCGCTGGCCGCGTTCCGCGAGGTGCGCAAGCAGGTCCCGCGCGCGACCATCAACGACCAGTTCCTGTGCATCGTCGGCGGCGCGCTGCGTGCCTATCTCTCGGACAAGAACGAGCTGCCCGATGCGACCATGATCGCGATGGTGCCGATGACGCTGCGCGGCGAGGACAAGGGCGGCGACCGCGGCAACCAGGTCGGCTTCACGGTCATGCCGGTGCACAGCGACATCGAGGACCCGATCGAGCGCTTGCGTGCGATCGTCGACTCGGCCGAGAAGTCCAAGCGCGTCACCAACGCGATCGGCAAGGAACTCGCGCGCGACCTGCTCGAGACGCTGCCCGCGATCGTCGCCGACCCGTTGCTGCGCAACGCGCAGGTGCCGCGCATCGGCCTGATCGTCTCGAACGTGCGCGGCCCCGACGTGCCGCTCTACATGGCCGGCGCGCAGCTCGTGAACTACGTGCCGATCAGCATCGCGATCGACGGCATGGGCATCAACATCACTGCGTTCAGCTATGCCGGCAACATGTGGATCTGCGCCATCTCGTGTCGCGAAATGCTGCCCGACCCCGCCTTCTTCGCCGACTGCATGCGAACGGCCTTCGAGCAGATGCAGGAAGGGGCGCGTCGCGAAGCGGCGTTCACGGTGGCGGACGCGGCGCCGGGCCCCGTCGAGGAGGGGCGTGCCACCGAGCCAGCCGACACGGCCACGGGGCGTGTCACGCGTGCCGCACGCAAGCGCAAGGTGAGCGCCGTCGGCACCGGCAAGCCACGCCCGGCGCGACGGGCCAAGACCACTCGTGCGACGGCCAAGCCGAGATCCGGCGGACGCAAGACGACGACGACGGCTGCGCGCCGGGCGTCGACACCGCAGCCCGACACCGTGACGGACCGTGAAGACACGTGACGCGCTGCCCGCCGACCTGCGGCGGGCGCTCGTCGACCTGTTCGGCGACCCGGTCGACGATGTGGAGATTCGCGAGCGCTCGTTGTTCGCCCGGTTGCACGGGCGTGCGACGGCGACGACCCGCCGCAACACCATCTACCTGCGCGGCTCGCTCGACGACTTCCTGCAAAACCCGGAACTGCTGCTGCACGAGTACTTCCACGTGCTGCGCCAGTGGAACCGTGGTCGCATGAGCCTCTGGGACTACCTGCTCGAAAGCTGTCGCCACGGCTACTGGCAGAACCGGTACGAACGGCAGGCACGACGGTTCGTCCGGCTGCGACGACAGGCGTTCGAGCGCGGGCTCGCCGGTCGCGGATGAAGCATTCCGTGATTCGCTCCGACATGGCTGCGTCGGGGCGTGGCGATCCCTCCCGTCACGCCCGGCACGCCCGGACGGCGCGGCCATCGCCGCTATAATCGCGCGATGCTTGCAGGGACTTACGACGTCATCGTGGTGGGCGGCGGTCACGCCGGCACCGAGGCTGCGCTCGCCGCGGCCCGGATGGGTCGTCGCACGCTGCTGCTGACGCAGAACCTCGAAGCGCTGGGCCAGATGAGCTGCAACCCGGCGATCGGCGGCATCGGCAAGGGGCACCTGGTCAAGGAAATCGACGCACTCGGCGGCGCGATGGCGCGTGCGACCGACCGCGCCGGTATCCAGTTCCGTACGCTCAACGCGAGCAAGGGCCCGGCCGTGCGCGCCACGCGCGCACAGGCCGACCGTGCACTGTACAAGCGGGCGATCCGCGCGATCCTCGAGCAGCAGCCCAACCTGTCGCTGTTCCAGGCCGAGGTCGCCGACCTCCGCGTCGAAGGCGGTCGCGTCGCAGGCATCGTCACCGCGGTCGGGCTCGTGTTTGCGTCGCGTGTGGTCGTGCTGACGGTCGGCACGTTCCTTGGCGGCAAGATCCACGTGGGGCTCGAACAGGCGCCCGGCGGGCGCGCGGGCGATCCGCCGTCGAACCGGCTCGCGTCGCGATTGCGCGAGCTGCCGCTGCGGGTGGGCCGGCTCAAGACCGGCACGCCGCCGCGCATCGACGGCCGCTCGATCGACTACACGGGGCTCACGGTGCAGCCGGGCGACGAACCGGTGCCGGTGTTCTCGTACCTCGGCCTGCGCAGCGAACACCCGCGCCAGGCCGTGTGCCACATCACGCACACCAACGAACGCACGCACGAGCTGATCCGCGCCGGCACCGACCGCTCGCCGATGTTCACGGGCGTGATCGAGGGCGTCGGCCCGCGCTACTGCCCGTCGGTCGAAGACAAGGTCGTGCGGTTCGCCGACAAGGCCTCGCACCAGATCTTCATCGAGCCCGAGGGGCTCGACACGCACGAGGTCTACCCGAACGGCATCTCGACCAGCCTGCCGTTCGACGTGCAACAGGCGTTCGTGCGCAGCATCAGGGGTTTCGAGCACGCGCACATCACGCGCCCGGGCTATGCGATCGAATACGACTTTTTCGATCCGCGCGACCTCAAGCCCACGCTCGAGACCAAGGTCGTGCCCGGGCTCTTTTTCGCGGGTCAGATCAACGGCACGACCGGTTACGAGGAAGCGGCCGCGCAGGGCCTGCTCGCCGGCATCAACGCCGCGCTGCAGGTGGGCGAGCGCGAGCCGTGGTGGCCGCGACGTGGCGAGGCCTATCTCGGCGTGCTGGTCGACGACCTCATCACGCGTGGCGCGCCGGAGCCGTATCGCATGTTCACGAGCCGCGCCGAATACCGGCTCACGCTGCGCGAAGACAACGCCGACCTGCGGCTGACGCCGGTCGGACGTGAGCTCGGGCTGGTCGACGACGAACGCTGGGCGCTCTTCGAGCACAAGCGAGCGGCAGTCGCCACCGAGCTCGGCCGCCTGCAGGCGGCCTGGGTGCGCCCCGGCACGGCCGCGGCCACGCAACTCGAACCCGCGCTCGGCGCGCCGCTAGCGCGCGAACAGCGTGCGTTCGACCTGCTGCGTCGACCCGAGGTGCCCTGGGACGCGCTCGACGCCGCGCTGGGCGCCGGCCACGACGCGTGGCGCGCGGACGAGCGGCTTGCGACGCAGGTGCCGCTGCAGGTCGACGTGCAGGCGAAGTACACCGGTTACATCGACCGTCAGCAGGACGAGATCGAACGCCAGCGACGCAGCGAAGACACGCGCCTGCCCGAGACGATCGACTACGCGCGCGTGCGCGGGTTGTCGAACGAAGTGCGGCAGAAGCTCGAGCAGCACCGTCCGGTGACGCTCGGCCAGGCCGCGCGGATCCCGGGCCTCACGCCGGCCGCGATCTCGATCCTGCTGATCCACCTCAAGCGCCATCACGGCGACGACGAACGCAACGACGCCCGCGTCGGCTCGGCCGGGTAAGATCGCGACAATTTTGGTTCGCGGTCGAGGTCGGGCCCGATGCTGCATCGATCCTTCGTGCGGGCGACGTTGCCGTTCCCGCACCGCCGTCCTGCCGGACGCGCGCCACGTCTGCTGCCGCTGCTCGCCTTCGCGGCGCTGACGCTCGCCGGCTGCGGCACCGCCAAGACGCCATCGGCGGGCAGCGACGCGACAGCGACCGGCAGCGAACGTCCCGCATCGTTCGACGCGACGACGCTGCGTCGCGGCAACGGTCCCGAACCCGAAACGCTCGACCCGCAGGTCGCGCGCACCGACGCCTCGTTCAACATCCTGCGAGACCTGTTCGAAGGCCTGACCGCGATCGGGCCCGACGGCGCGGCAGTGCCGGCCGCGGCGGAGTCGTGGACCGTCTCGTCGGACGGCCTCGTCTACACCTTCACGCTGCGCCAGGGATTGCGCTGGTCCAACGGCGACCCGGTGACGGCCGCCGATTACCTGGCCGGCCTGCGCCGGCTCGTCGACCCGGCCACGGCGTCACCGTATGCGCATTTCATCGACCCGGTCCGCAACGCAACCGAGATCGTCGCCGGGCAGCGCGCGCCCGCGACGCTCGGCGTCGAAGCGCCCGACGACCGCACGCTGGTCGTGCACCTGTCGGCGCCGGCGCCGTACCTGCTCGGCCTGCTCGCACAGCCGCCGACCTTCCCGGTGCACGGCGCCTCGCTCGCACGCCACGGCGCCGAGTACGCCCGCCCGGGCAAGCTGCTCTCGAACGGTGCGTTCGAGCTCGCCGACTGGGTGCTCGGGTCGCACGTCGAGGCCCGTCGCAACACGCACTACTGGAACGCGAAAGGCACGCGGCTCGAACGCGTGCGCTACGTGCACATCGCCGACAGCGGCGCGGAGCTGCGCCAGTACCGGGCCGGCGAGCTCGACGTCACCTACGTCGTGCCGCCGCAGCAGTTCCAATGGATCAAGCAGAACCTGCCAGCGGAGCTGCACGTCTCGCCGCAGCTGAGCATCTATTACTACGGCTTCAACCTCGAGCGTGCACCGTTCAAGGACAACCCGTCGCTGCGGCGCGCGCTGTCGCTCGCGATCGACCGCGACAAGCTCGTCACCGCCGTCACGGGCGTCGGCGAAGCGCCCGCCTATGGCTGGGTGCCGGGCGGAGTCTGGAACTACACGCCGCAGGTCTTCGACTATGCGTCGCGACCCTACGCCGAGCGCGTGGCCGAGGCGCGGCAGCTCTATGCGGCGGCGGGGTATTCGCCGAGCCAGCCGCTGCGGATCGAACTGCGCTACAACACCGGCGACCAGCACAACCGGATCGCGGTCGCCGTCGCGGCGATGTGGAAGGAAGCGCTCGGCGTCGAGACGACCCTCTACGCCGAGGAGTTCCGCGCGATGCTCGAGAATGTGCGCGCCGGCAAGACGCAGGTGTTCCGCTCGAGCTGGGTCGGCGACTTCAACGACGCCTGGTCGTTCGCGCAGCTGCTGCAGAGCGGCTTCGGCATCAACCAGCCGCGGTACTCGAGCGCGCGTTATGACGCGCTGCTGGCGGCGGCCGTCGCCGAGGCCGACGTCGGCCGGCGTCGCGCGCTGCTCGAGGAGGCGGAGCGCGTCATGCTGGCCGACCACCCCGTGCTGCCGCTCTATTTCTACGTCAACAAGCACCTCGTGAAGCCGTGGGTGCAGGGCTGGACCGACAACGTGATGAACGTCGCCTACAGCAAGGACCTGTCACTGGCCCCGGTGACTTGAGCGCTGCGTCACAGTTTTGCGGCCCGTCGGGGTGTGCATTGTTGAGACTGGGACTCGTGGGGCGGAGGATGCGCGCACCCGACCCCAACAAAAAACCGACCTGTCATGGCCTGGTTCCTCGTCTTTGCCGTCACCGTCTTCGCCCTCTGGTTCTGGCGCGAGCACACCGTGCAGCGGCGTCATTCCGAAGGCCCGACGGCGCCGCACCGGATGGGCGAGCGCTTCATCGGCCAGGTCGTCACGCTGCCGCACGGGCTCCTCAACGGCACGGGTCGGGTCGAACTCGGGCACCGGCAATGGGCCCTGCGCGGCCCCGACATTCCGGCCGGCGGCAAGGCGCGCGTCACGGGCGTCGACGGCCAGGTCCTGATCGTCGACCGGATGCCAGGGCGCTGAAACCGCACGCCGGGGGCTGAACCGGCGCCGACCGGCCGGTCGTTGCCGACCGGCCGTCCCCTTCGCACTATCTCGCCTCTATTTACGATCGGGTCGCACACGAGCCGGTGCGGCCAAGAATTATCAATATCTGGTTAAATCACGGCGTCGCGACGAGCAGCTGCCACTGGGCACTGACGTTGGCCGTGAACTTCATTTCCGAAACCTCGTAGGTTTCGGCCGCCGCGTCGCCGGCCGGGGCAGCCGCCATCACGGCACGCTCCGCCTTGGCGTAGTACATCGGCACGGCTTCCGAGCTCGCGCTCAAGCTGTACACCGCCCCCACCTTGACCCCGGCCGCCCGCGCCAGCGTTTCGGCGTCCTGCCGCGCATCGTCGACCGCCTTGGCGAGCGCATCGCGCTCGAGCTCCTTGCGTCGCGACGAATCCAGCCGTGCGCCGCCCATCTGGTTCGCGCCGGCCGAGACCGAGCGCTCGAGCAGCGTCCCGAGCTTGTCGAGGTCGCGCAACTCGACCTGGATCTGCCGCGCGACGAAGTACCCGAGCAGCACGCGCTTGGAGTCCTTTTCGTTCCAGCGGTAGTCGGGTTGCACCTGCAGCTGGCTCGCGTCGACGAGCTTGGGGTCGATCTTGAGTTCGCGTGTCAGTGCGAGCACGCGCTCGACCGCGGCCGTGACTTCGGCACGCGCCTCCGCCAGCGACGGTTTGCGGGCTTCGACGCCCAGGTTCACGTACGCCATGTCCGGCATGGCCTTGACCTCGCCCTGCCCCGTCACGCTCACCAGCGGCGGCGGCGGTGGCGCATCCGCCTGTGCGATGCCGGTGGTGCAGACCGTGGCCAGGACGGCGACCACGAGGGGACGAAGGAGCGTGCGGCGGGTCGTCATGAACAAATCTCCAGGGAATGGTCCGCCGACAGTCTAAGCGACCCGGCCGGACGGCCCGCCACCCTCGCCGCAGCCGGCGGGCCATTCGACTCGCCAGACCAATTTCACTAACATCCCTGATCCTTCGGCCGCTCGACCGGTCGAGGGCAAATAAAGACGAGTTCCGCAGGAGTTCCGCAATGACCTCGAGACAGGCCTGGCTCGCAATGAGCCTGACCCTCGCGCTGCTTGCACCCGGCCTTTCGCAAGCCGCCGACAAGGCGAATGGCGCCAAGCTCGCGTACACGTGTCACGGCTGCCACGGCATCCCCAACTACAAGAACGCCTATCCGATCTACAGCGTGCCCAAGATCGGCGGGCAGCACGTCGCCTACATGGTCGTCGCGCTCAAGGAGTACCAGGACGGCAACCGCGCGCACGCGACGATGCACGCACAGGCCGTCTCGCTGAAGGAAAAGGACCTCGCGGACATCGCGGCGTACCTGGCCGGCGACGAGTCCAAGCCCTCGGGCCGTCCGGTCGGCACCGCGCCCAAGGCGGGACAGACCTGCGTCGCCTGCCACGGCAACGACGGCGTCGGCATCCTGCCGGAGTACCCCAACCTCGCCGGCCAGCACGAGGACTACCTCGCGAACTCGCTGCGCGCCTACAAGAGCGGCGTGCGCAAGAACGCGATCATGGCGGGCATGGCCGCGCCGCTGACCGAACAGGACATCCGCGAACTGGCGAAGTACTACAGCGCGCAGCGCCCCGGTTTGTGCGCCACCGACGAGATCCGCAAGAACGGCAAGTGCAAGGACCGATGACGCACCGAAGGTGACGGCGCGCGCCGTCACGCGTTCACGCAAGGCATGAGCTCATGCCTGAAGGCCGGGCCCGCGCCCGGCCTTCTTGTTTTCAGGACGCCGGGGACGCAGGCTAATCGCCCGCCCTGCAGGGCCACGCCAGCGTCAACCGGATGACCGTCGCCGCCCAACCGCACGAGCCCCGCGTCACGCAACGCCTCGCCCAGCCCCAGGGCGACGGCCTGTACCTGATCGACACCGACTACGTGCGCCCGGGCCTCGCGGCGAGCCACCTGCTGGTCGACGACGGCCGGGCAGCGTTCATCGACACCGGCCCTGGCCCGGCGGCACCGCGGCTGCTCGGGGCATTGGCCGAAGTCGGGCTCGCGCCGGAAGACGTCGACTACCTGTTCCTCACGCACGTGCACCTCGACCACGCCGGCGGCGCGGGCCAGATGATGCGGGCGCTGCCGAACGCAAAGGCGGTGCTGCACCCACGCGGCGCGCCCCACCTGGTCGACCCGGCCAAGCTGATCGCGGGCTCGGTCGCCGTCTACGGCGAGGAGCTCTACCGCAAGCTCTACGGCGAGCTGCTGCCGATCCCGGCCGAACGCGTGCTCACGGTCGAGGACGGCATGCGACTCACGCTCGGCCGCCGCACGTTCGAGTTCATCGACGCGCCGGGACACGCGAAACACCACCACTGCCCGATCGACCTCGACTACCGCGACGTCTACGCGGGCGACAACTTCGGCATCTGCTATCGCGACCTGGACACGGCCGCCGGGCCGTTCATGCTGCCGACGACGACGCCCGTGCAGTTCGAGCCCGAGGCACTGCACCGGACGATTGACCGGATCATGGCGTACCGGCCGCGGCGCATCGTGCAGACGCACTTCGGGCCGGTGACCGACCTCGAGCGGCTCGCCCGCGACCTGCACGCCTCGATCGACGAACTGGTGCGCATCGCGCGCCGGCACGCCGCCGCACCCGACCGGTCGCGGCGCATCCGCGAGGACATGTTCGCGTGGTTCAGCGCCCGGCTCGACGCGCACGGCTACACCGGCGACCTCCCCACGCGTCACACGCTGATCGACGCCGACGTCGACCTCAACACGCAGGGGCTCGAGGTGTGGTTGTCGAAGCAATGAAAGCCCGGCGCCCTCACCCCGGAGCCCTCACCCGGCATCTGCTCCCTCTCCCGTGGAGCGGGAGAGGGTTGGGGTGAGGGTGGTCCGAAACTCAGAACCCTCACCCGGCCGGCGGCCGACCTCTCCCACGCGCGGGAGAGGTGAAGGCTCCGACCAGCCACTAACCACTAGCCACTAACCACTTCCCCATGCAGCCCTTCACCGCCTACCGCATCCATCGCGACGACGGCCGGATCGCCGCGCGTTTCGACCAGGTCACGCTCGAGGACCTGACGCCGGGCGACGTCGTCGTGCGCGTCGAGTACTCGACCATCAACTACAAGGACGCGCTCGCGGCCACGGGCACGTCGCCGATCCTGCGCAAGTACCCGCTCGTCGGCGGCATCGACCTGGCCGGCGAAGTGGTCAGCTCGAGCGACCCGCGTTTCCAGCCGGGCCAGAAGGTGCTCGTCAACGGCTGTGGCCTCAGCGAAACGCAGGACGGCGGCTACGCCGAATACGCACGCGTGCAGGGCGACTGGCTCGTGCCCGTGCCCGCGGGCCTCGGCACGCTCGACACGATGAAGATCGGCACGGCCGGGTTTACCGCGGCGCTCGCGATCCATCGCATGGAGCAGAACGCGCAAACGCCGGCGAAAGGCCCGATCGTCGTCACCGGCGCCACCGGCGGTGTCGGCAGCGTCGCGATCGACATGCTGGCTGGGCGCGGCTACGAGGTCGTCGCCGTGAGCGGCAAGTCGGACGCCGACGACTACCTGCGCACGCTCGGTGCCGCGAGGATCCTGCGCCGACAGGACATCGACCTCGGCAAGCGGCCGATGGAAACGGTGCTGTGGGCCGGCGCGATCGACAACGTCGGCGGCGAACTGCTGACCTGGCTGACACGCACGGTCGACTTCTTCGGCAACATCGCGAGCATCGGGCTCGCGGGCAGCCACGAACTCAAGACCACCGTGATGCCCTTCATCCTGCGCGGCGTGAGCCTGCTCGGCATCAACTCCGTCGCGACGCCACGCGAATTGCGGCTGGCGGTGTGGCAACGCATCGCAACGGACCTGCGCCCGACACGGCTCGACCGCATCGCCGACAGGCTCGTCAGTTTCGAAGACCTGCCCGCACAGTTCGACGACTACATGAAAGGCCGGGTCACAGGCCGTACCGTGGTGAAAATTTCAAAACACGGCCTATGACCACCGACACCCTTGCCTCCTCGTTGCCACGGTCGCTCGTGGACGCCGCCAAAGCCAAACCCCTCGTGACGCCGGAGCGCCTGACGCACCTGCAGCGGCTCGAGGCCGAGAGCATCCAGATCATGCGCGAGGTGGTCGCCGAGACCGACCGCCCCGTGATGCTGTACTCGATCGGCAAGGACAGCGCCGCGATGCTGCACGTCGCGTTGAAGGCGTTCTACCCGGGCACGCTGCCGTTCCCGCTGCTGCACGTCGACACGCTGTGGAAGTTCAAGGACATGTACCGGCTGCGGGCGGAGATCACGCAGAAGTACAACCTGCAGCTGATCACCTACACCAACCCGGACGGCATCGAGCAGAACATCAACCCGTTCACGCACGGGTCGGCGATCCACACCGACGTCATGAAGACGCAGGCGCTCAAGCAGGCGCTCGACAAACACCAGTTCACGGCAGCGTTCGGCGGCGCGCGGCGCGACGAGGAAAAGAGCCGCGCCAAGGAGCGCGTGTTCTCGTTCCGCTCGGCCCAGCACCGCTGGGACCCGAAGAACCAGCGTCCCGAGCTCTGGTCGCTTTACAACACGCGCATGCACAAGGGCGAAAGCCTGCGCGTGTTCCCGATGTCGAACTGGACCGAGCTCGACATCTGGCAGTACATCTACCTGCACGACATCCCGATCGTGCCGCTCTACTTCGCGAAGGAACGGCCCGTCGTCGAGCGCAACGGCACGCTGATCATGGTGGACGACGACCGCATGCCGCTGTATCCGGGCGAGCAGCCGATGCTGAAGAAGGTGCGTTTCCGCACGCTCGGCTGTTACCCGCTCACGGGCGCGATCGAGAGCAACGCCGACACGCTGACCAAGATCATCCAGGAGATGCTGCTCACGACGACGTCGGAGCGGCAGGGCCGTCTCATCGACACCGACCAGTCGGCGTCGATGGAAAAGAAGAAGCAGGAAGGGTACTTCTGATGGCACACGTCTCCGACCTGATCGCGCAGGACATCGAGGCGTACCTGCACCAGCACGAGCACAAGAGCCTGCTGCGCTTCATCACCTGTGGCAGCGTCGACGACGGCAAGTCGACGCTGATCGGCCGCCTGCTGTACGACTCGAAGATGATCTTCGAGGACCAGCTCGCGGCGCTCGAGGCCGACTCGAAGAAGGTCGGCACGCAGGGCGGCGACCTCGATTTCGCATTGCTCGTCGACGGCCTCGCGGCCGAGCGCGAACAGGGCATCACGATCGACGTCGCCTACCGCTTTTTCTCGACCGACAAGCGCAAGTTCATCGTGGCCGACACGCCCGGGCACGAGCAGTACACGCGCAACATGGTCACGGGTGCCTCCACCGCCGACCTCGCGATCATCCTGATCGACGCGCGCAAGGGCGTGCTGACGCAGACGCGGCGCCACAGCTACCTGGCCTCGCTGATCGGCATCCGCAAGGTCGTGCTCGCGATCAACAAGATGGACCTGGTCGGGTTCGCCGAGGACACCTTCGACCAGATCGTCGACGATTACGCGGCGTTCGCGCGCCAGATCGGGCTCGAGGAGTTCGTCGCGATCCCGGTGTCGGGGCTCAAGGGCGACAACATCACCTCGCCGTCGTCGCACACGCCGTGGTACCACGGCCCGACGCTGATGGGGTACCTCGAGACGGTCGAAATCGAGGACCACTCGAAGCAGCGGCCGTTGCGGCTGCCGGTGCAGTGGGTCAATCGGCCGAACCTTGATTTCCGCGGCTTCGCCGGCACGATCGCGAGCGGCGCCGTGCGCCAGGGCGACCGGGTCCGCGTGCTGCCGTCGGGCCGTGAAAGCACGGTCACGCGCATCGTCACGATGGACGGCGACCTCGAGGGCGCGATCGCCGGCCAGTCGATCACGCTGACGCTCGCCGACGAAATCGACATCAGCCGCGGCGACGTGATCGCGCGGCCCGACGACCTGCCCGGCGTCGCCGACCAGTTCGAGGCGACTGTCGTGTGGATGTCGGACGAGCCGATGCTGCCCGGACGTCCCTACTGGCTCAAGGTCGGCACCAAGCAGGTCAGCGCCACGATCACCGAGCCCAAGTACAAGGTGCACGTCAACACGCTCGAACACCTCGCGGCCAAGAAGCTCGAGCTCAACGAGATCGGCGTCTGCAACCTGTCGCTGGACCAGCCGATCGCGTTCGACGCCTACAAGGATTGCCGCGAGACCGGCGCGTTCATCCTGATCGACCGACTGTCGAACTCGACGGTCGGCGCGGGCATGCTGCACTTCGCGCTGCGCCGCTCGCAGAACATCCACTGGCAGGCACTGGACGTGAACCGCCAGTCGCGTGCCGCGACCAAGGGCCAGCGCCCGGCGGTGCTGTGGCTCACGGGCCTGTCGGGCGCCGGCAAGTCGACGATCGCCAACCTGGTCGAGAAGAAGCTGCACGCACTCGGCAAGCACACCTACCTGCTCGACGGCGACAACGTGCGCCACGGCTTGAACCGCGACCTCGGCTTCACCGACGCCGACCGCGTCGAGAACATCCGGCGCGTGGCCGAGGTGTCGAAGCTGATGGTCGATGCGGGGCTGATCGTGCTCGTCTCGTTCATCTCGCCGTTCCGGGCCGAGCGTCGCATGGCGCGCGCGCTGTTCGAGACCGGCGAGTTCCACGAGGTGCACGTCGACACCCCGATCGCGGTCGCCGAGGAGCGCGATGTCAAGGGGCTCTACAAGAAGGCCCGCCGCGGCGAGCTCAAGAACTTCACCGGCATCGACTCGCCGTACGAGGCGCCCGAGAACCCCGAGATCTACATCGACACGACGAAGCACACGTCCGAACAGTCGGCCGAGGCGATCGTCGAGTACCTGCAGGCGAACGGGGTGCTAGCGCCCGCGACGTGACCACGGACGATTGCGTGTCGCGCCGGCTTCCGTAAGCTGCGCGGCATCATGAAACCCGACGCTCCCCCGCGACGCGTGCCGGCACCGGCGATTGTGCCCTGCTCGCATCGCCCGCCCTGCCCCGGCTGTCCGCGATTTGGCGAGCCCGGCATCGCGCCGGAGGCACGCGCGGCACTCGAGGCGCTCGTCCGGGATCACGGCTTGCCGACGCCGGTCGTGGTCGTCGACGGCGCGCTCGAAGGCTTCCGCCTGCGTTCGCGGCTCGCGATCCGCGGCCGCCCCGGGTCCCCGAAGATCGGCATGTTCGAGCTCGGTTCGCACCGGCTCGTGCACATCCCGAACTGCCGCGTGCATCACCCGCTGATCAACCGCGTGGCGTCGGTCGTGCGTCGCGCGCTCGTCGATGCTGGCATCTCGACGTACTCGGAGCCCCGTCACAGCGGGCTCGCACGCTACCTGCAGGTCGTCGTCGAGCGCCGCTCGCAGACCGCGCAGGTCGTGCTCGTCGCGAACAGCCCGACCCCCGAGCCGCTCGCCGGCTGTCTCGACCTGATCCGCGACCGGCTCGGCGCGGAACTGCACAGCCTGTGGTTCAACGCGCAGTGCGGGCGCACCAACACGATCCTGGGACCCGAATTTCAGCTCTGGCACGGGCCGGCGAGCGTGGTGGAGAGCTTCGGCGGATTTGATGTGCACTACCCACCCGGCGCGTTCGGGCAGAACAACCTCGACATCGCCGAACGCATCGTCGACCACCTGCGCGAGCAGGTGCCGCAGGGTGCGGACGTCACGGAGTTCTATGCCGGCGTCGGTGCGATCGGGCTGTCGCTGCTGCCGAGCGTGAACCGTCTGCGCATGAACGAGATCGGCCCGGCGTCGCTGCAGGGCCTCGAGCTTGGCCTCGCGGGCTTGCCGGCGTCGGAACGCGCGAAGATCGAAGTCTTCCCGGGGACGGCTGGAGACACGTGTGCGATCGCGAGCGGTGCGCAGGTCGTGATCGCGGATCCGCCACGCAAGGGACTCGACCGCGCGCTCGTCGAGCAACTGATCGTGCAGCCGCCCGAGCGATTCCTCTACGTCAGCTGCGGTTGGGAGTCGTTCGTCGAGGACGCGGCGCGACTGACGTCGGCCGGCACACTGCGACTGGCCGAGCTGCGTGCGTTCAACCTGATGCCGTTCACGGGGCACGTGGAGACGGTGGCGCGGTTCGAGCGGACAGGCTTGGGTTCAGCATCGTCTTAGTCCGCGCGTGCGATTGGCGACAGCACGTCGCAGCGCGCGTTGACGGCGACAGCACTCGATACGAGCAGCAACCGTTCGTTGCGCGTCGCTCGCTGTGCGTTGGCGTGATGTCGCCGACAACCCCCCACTCCCAATGCTGACCTCGATGGTCGTCGTGGCCGGTGTCGACGCAGACTGCGGGCCCACTAGCCTGCCTGCCACATCAACGACTTCGAGGATTCGACATGACGAAATGGACTGCACTCACCGCGGCGCTCCTTCTGACGGCCGGAATTCCTTCGGCCATCGCACAGCAGGGCGCAGCTGATCCGGCCGCCAGCGATCCGGCCGCAGCATCGATGGACGAAGACCAGGCGCGCATGGGAGATCGCGACGACGATGCGGACTGGGGTTTGCTCGGCCTGCTGGGGTTGGGAGGCCTGCTGGGCATGAAGCGGCGCAACCGCGACGACGTCACCCTCGGTCGCCGCGACGCGACGGCCCGTTGACCTGACGGCCTCCAGGCCTCGCGAAGCAGGCGTCTCGCGATCCCTGGCGGCCAGTCTCACCGCGATCATTCCCGCTACGACATGAAGCGGGCGGCTGGCTTCCGGCGGATGCTGCGCTCGCGGTGACACGATCCTGGGGTCGCGGATCCGCGGATTCAGTCCGGAGCACATGGCCTTTGCGCCACCGGCCCCGCCCGCCTACCATCGACGGCTTTTGCGCCGGAGCCGTCATGACCTTTCGCCGCGCCCTCTTGCCGTTGATGATCGCTGCAGCGCTGTCTCCCATTGCTGCCAGCCAGGCCGCCACGCGCGGCTTCGAAGTGCGCGACCTCGCCACGCTCGATCGTGTGTCCGAGCCGACGCTGTCGCCGGACGGCCGCCGCGTCGTGTTCGCCAAGCGCGTCGTCGACTATGCCGCCAACACGAGCGCGACGTCGCTGTGGATCGAGGACCTGTTCGCACGCGACGCGGCGCCGCCCGTGCGGCTCACTCCGGCAGACTGGAACGTCAACTCACCCGCCGTCTCGCCCGATGGCCGGGCGGTGTACTTCCTCAGCGCCAAATCGGGCAGCCAGCAGCTGTATTCGATCGCGACCACCGGCGGTACGCCGAAGCAATTGACCGCGTTCGACGCTGACGTCGGCAGTTTCAAGATCTCGCCGGACGGCAAGCGCGTCGCCCTGAGCATGGAAACCTTCGCAGACTGCAAGGCGGATCTCGCCTGCACGAAGAAGCGCATGGACGAGCGCGCCCGGCAGAAGCACACCGGGCAGGTCTACGACCGCATCTTCATCCGTCACTGGGATGCCTGGAACGACGGCCGTCTGAACCGCCTGTTCGTCGCTGCGCTGCCGGGCGAGGGCCAGACCGTGAGCGCGGCCACGCTGGTCAGCGGTGACGTCCACGGCGACGTGCCGTCGCGACCTTTCGGTGACAGCAGCGAGTACACGTGGTCGCCGAACGGACGGAGCCTCGTGTTCAGCGCACGCATCGCCGATGCGAAGGAACCGACGTCGACCAACTTCGACCTGTACCAGGTCAACGCCGACGGCACCGGCGCGGCGAAGAACCTCACGACCGCCAACCCGGCGTGGGACACCGGCGCCACCTTCAGCACCGACGGCAAGACGTTGTACTACCGGGCGATGAAGCGCCCGGGCTTCGAGGCCGACCGGTTCGGCCTGATGGCGCTCGACCTCGCCACGGGCAAGCACCGCGAGATCGCGCCGCAGTGGGACCGCTCCGCCGACGGCATCACTTTGAGCGCCAACGGCAAGACGATCTACACGACGGCCATGGACATGGGCGAGCACCCGCTGTTCGCGATCGACGTCGCCAGCGGCAACGCGACCAGGGTCGTGAGCGAAGGCAGCGTGTCGGCGATCGACCTGGCCGGCCCGACGATGGTGCTGACCCGCGCGACGTTCAAGACCGGCGACGTGCTGTACAGCACCAGCGCCGACGCCAAGGCCCCGCTGCGCGCGATCACGGCCAGCGCCGGCGAAATGCTCGAGGACGTCGCGTTCGGCGACTTCGAGCAGTTCTCGTTCAAGGGCTGGAACGACGACACCGTGCACGGCTATGTCGTGAAGCCCTGGAACTACGTCGAGGGGCAGAAGTACCCGGTCGCGTTCCTGATCCACGGCGGCCCGCAGGGCAGCTTCGGCAACGGCTGGAGCTACCGCTGGAACGCGCAGACCTACGCGGGCCAAGGCTACGCGGTCGTGATGATCGACTTCCACGGCTCCACGGGTTACGGCCAGGCCTTCACCGACGCGATCAGCCAGCACTGGGGCGACCGCCCGCTCGAGGACCTGCAGAAGGGCTGGGCCGCGGCGCAGCAGAAGTACGGCTTCCTCGACGGCGACAACGCCTGCGCGCTCGGCGCGAGCTACGGCGGCTTCATGGTCAACTGGATCGCCGGCAACTGGAACGAGCCGTGGAAGTGCCTGGTCAACCACGACGGCGTGTTCGATCAGCGCATGATGGGCTACGCGACCGAGGAGCTGTGGTTCACCGAGTGGGAACAGGGCGGCACGGTGATCGACAAGGCCGCCAACTACGAGCGCTTCAACCCGGTCAACCACGTCGCGAACTGGCGCGTGCCGATGCTGGTGGTCCACGGCCAGCTGGACTTCCGCATCCCCGTCGAGCAGGGCATCGCTGCGTTCACCGCGCTGCAACTCAAGGGCATCGAGTCGAAGTTCCTGTACTTCCCGAACGAGAACCACTGGGTGCTCAA
>DATMIB010000043.1:0-20312 GCA_035554635.1 Steroidobacteraceae bacterium
CCTTGGCGGAAGAGTTCAGAGTACAGAGTACAGAGTCTAGTCGGAGGCGCGTCGCGCCCCGGCTGCCAGAGGCAGCCTCCGCTCCGACTAGACTCTAGACTCTAGACTCTAGACTCTAGACTCTAGACTCTAGACTCTTTCCTCGCCTAAGGCGCCGCTGGCGTCGCTATCGGCAGGATCAGTTCCACGACCGGCGCCGTCGTGCCGTCGATGCTGGCGCGTGCCAAGCCGCGCTGCTGGGCAGCGAAGGCCTCGACGGCCGCGAACTCGAGGCCGTCCGGCTCGCGCAGGCGGCACGACACGTGTCCCGGTTCCGCCAGGGCCTCGCACAGGACGGCCGGCAGTGTCGCGCCGTCGAACCGGAATTCGAGCTGGCAATACCGCCCGGGCCGCAGCGACGGCCGTCGCGGGTCACGCTCCACGAGTTCGAGTTCGAGGCCCCGCACGTGCAGCGCCGTGGCTTCCCGTCGTCGCGCGAACAGGCACAGCCGCAGCAATGCCAGCTCGAGTCGCCCGTGCTCGCACTCGACCGTCAGGTCCGGCGGCGTCTCGAACGACATGCTGAGCGGTCGCTCGCCACCGAGCAGGTCCTGCAACCGCTGTGTCTGCGACAGCGCCGCCGCGACGCTGCGCGGCTGGCGCTCACGCGTGTCGCGACGACCGGCTGCCTGCAGCAGCGCGAGGTCGTCCGCGAGCTGACGCGCGCCACCCAGTGCCAGTCGCACGGCGGCACGCTGGTCGTCGTCGGCCAGCCCGGTCGTCTCGAGCACGTCCAGGCAGGCCAGGATCACGGTCAGGCGGTTGTTGCCGGCGTGCGCAAACGACCGGAGCAGGCTGCCGAGCGCCGCGGTGTCGGCGATCCCGTGCAGCGTTTCGAGCAGCAGGCGCTCGCGTTCCCGCGCACGGCGACGTTCGCGGACGACCAGCGCCGCCGCCAGGGCGAGCGCGGCGACGACGCAGGCTGCTACGGCGAACGAGCCCAGGGTGTTCAAGAGAGCTGCTGCAAGATTTCCGCGCGCCGCGCGTTCCACTGCACGGCCCAGTGGCCGAGTTCGCCGGCCGGCATCGGCCGACCGATGAAGTAGCCCTGGGCGTATCCACAACACAGGGTCGAAAGCAGCCGCAGCGCGTCCACGTTCTCGACACCCTCGGCGACGCAGCGCACGCGCAGGTCGCGCGCGAGCGCGATCGAGTTGTTGACGATCGCACGCGCCTCCGGATCGTGCGTCGATTCGCGCACGAAGTTGAGGTCGATCTTGAGTTCGTCCATCGGGAACGTGTGCAGGCGCTCGAGGCTCGAGTGCCCGGTGCCGAAGTCGTCGACCGCGAGCGAGACGCCACGCATGCGCAGCCGCGTCTGGATCGCGAGCGCCTTGACCGGTTCGGTCGGCAGCGTCGTCTCGGTGACCTCGAGCACGATGCGATCGTGGTCGAGCCCGGCTTCCGCGGCCATCGACACGAGCTGCGCCGGAAACTCGGCCTCGGCCAGCACGTCGGCCGACACGTTCATCGCGATGCGACCGGTGAAGCCGCCGACGGCCTGTGGCGGCACCAGTTCGTGGAACGCCGTGCGGATGATGTGCTGGCTGAAGCGCCGCATCAGGCCGGGGTCACGCTCGACCACCGGCACGAACGTGTCCGGGGGCAACAGCCCGTACTCGGGGTGGTCCCAGCGCACCAGCGCCTCGACGCCGAGCCACTCGAGCGTGTCGACGCTGACCTGCGGCTGGTAGTGCAGCACGATCTCGTGCGCCCGCAGCGCCTGTTCGATCCTCGCCGCGCGGATGTCCGGCGGGATCCGTCGCAGGCGCGCCGTCGTGCTGTTGCTGAGCGCGTGCTTCTGCTCGGACAGGCACGTGCGCAGGTCGCTACTGGCAAAGGGCTTGGTGAAGATGGCCGCGACCTTGAGGCCGTGGGCAGTCGCGAGGCGCGAGGCGCTCGCGAGCACGCGCCGGTCCTGGCCCGACACGAGCACGAGGCGCGATGCGGACTGGTTGCGTGCGAGGCGTTCGATCACCTCGACGCCGTCGACGACGGGCATCACGAGGTCGAGGATGATCAGGTCCGCGGACTGCTCGAGGCAGGCGTCGAGCGTGAGGTCGCCCTCGCAACCCGTCACGTCGAAACCCGCCGAGCGGCCCAGCGACATCACGACCTGCCGGACCCCGGGATCGTCATCTATCACGAGCAGGCGCGGGTTCGGGGCCATGAGCGGGACTGTGGACAAGATTCCTTTCTCGCGCGTCGGCGGGAGACGGGGGCGAATGTTAAAGCGTGACGCCGGTCACATTCCGCCGGGACCGGTGGAGCGCGACCAGTTCGGTGCTACTTGGCCGGACCTCCGGGACCGCGTTCAACGCCGCCGCCCGAGCCAGCGTTGGGCCTTTTCGGCGTCGCGGAGGTCACGGCTCGTCTCGATCCCGGCCCGGGACGCGGCCTGGAGCAGTACCATCAGCAACTGGGCCGTGGCGTAAGCGTCGGCGATCGCGTGGTGACGCCCGATCGGCGCGAGGCCGAAGTGCCGCACCCAGTCGTCGAGGGAGTCGTTGCCGGTGCCCGGGAACACGGCCGGCAGCAGCGCGGCCAGGTCGAGGAACCGCGGCCAGGCGCGTAGCCCGAGCCGCTCGCGCACTTCGCGCCGGAACACGGCCTGGTCGAATTCGGCCCGGAAGGCGATCACGCGCGAGTCGCCGACGTACTCGAGGCACCGCACCAGCGCCTCGACCGGCTCGGCGCCGCCCAGCTGCTCCTGGCCGCCGATCTGGTGCACCAGGATGTTGCCGACCTCGCTCGACCGGTCCTGCCGCAGCACCGCCTCGAACGCGTCGTCGTGGCGCACGCGACCGGCCGTCACGGCCACGGCGCCGATCGAGATGATGCGATCGAGCAGCATGCGCGGCCCGGTCGTCTCGAGGTCCAGCGCGACGAACCGTGCGAGTGCGACCGGCTGGTCGAGCCCCGGCCGGTCGAGGAAGCCGCGGCGGACCCGACGCAGCCGTTCGCGCACGTCGTCGGACAACGCCCGCCGCACGCGTCGCGCCCGCCAGGCTGCCGCGAGCGAGGCCAGCATCGTCAGTGCCCGATGGCCTGGTCCAGGTGCGTTTGCAACGCGCGGGCCTGGCGGAAGGCCTCGCGCAGCATGCGCTGGTCCAGTTCGTTGAGCGCGTAAGGGTCGAGCCGGTTGCGCACGGCGCGCGGCCGCTCACCCGTCTCGCCCGGCAAAGACCCGGCGCCGATGCGCTGCGTGCGCAGCCGCAGCAACTGCAGGAAGTGGTAAGCGTCGACGGTCGCCGTGATGTCGCGCTCGTCACGCTGCAGCCGGCGTCCGGCGACCCGGATGCGTTGCGCCGTGTTGGTCTCGCCGATGCCGAGTGCCAGCGCGAACGCCCGCGCCGCATCGACGAAGATGCGCGTGCCGTGGGTCTTGAGGTCGAGCGTGCCGGCGAACTCGCCTTCGTCGGTGCGGAAGGTGCGGATCCAGCCGAGCGGCGGTTCCGCCTGCAGCGCGTTCGCCACGAGCATGCGGAGGAACAGCCGATTCTCGCCGGCAGTCGCCTCGAGCCACTGCCGCAACTCCTCGGCGAGGCCGGTCGCGCCTGCCAGCGGCCGGAAGTCGAAAAAGATGTTGGCGCCGAGCAGCGCCTGGGGCGTCGGCTCGCGCATCCAGGCCGCGAACCGGCCGTGCCATTCGTCGAGCGTGAGACAGCACTCGGGATTGCCGGCCATGATGTTGCCGGCGCACAGCGGAAACCCGAGCCGCGCGAGCGCCTCGTTGGCGGCGCGCGCGAACCTGAGCAGCGCCTCGCGCGTGTGCGCGACGTTCGCGGGCGCACAGCGGAATATGATCGCGTTGTCCTGGTCGGTCGCCACGGTCTGTTCGCGTCGGCCTTCGCTGCCGACCGCGAGCCAGCACCATTCGATGCCGTCGAGGCCGAACCCCGGCAGCAGCAGGTCGAACAGCCGGTGCGTCAGCGAATCGTTGAGCGCCGTGATCGTGTGCGTCAGCGGCTCCGCGGCCGCGCCCTGTGCCACGAGGTTGTCGGTCAGCGCCGCGATGTCGGCGACACAGCGTTGCAACGCCGGCACGTCCCGCGCCTGGCGGATGGCTTGCGTGACGTTGCGCATGGTCACGCGCTGCAGCCCGAACAGGTCGCGCTCGGAGACCACGCCGGTGAGCTCCCCGCCCCGCACGACCAGCAACTGGTGGATGCCGCGGCTCGCCATCAGCGCTATCCCGTCCTGCGCAGTGCTCAGCTCGTCGAGCATGGCGAGGTTCGAAGTCATGACCTCCGACACCGGCGTGGAGAGCGGCACGTCGCGCAGCACCACGCGTTCCATGAGGTCGGTGAGCGTGAAGATGCCGCGCGGGCGCCGGTGCTCGTCGACCACGACGATGGTCCGCACGCCCTCCTCGCTCATGCGCCGCAGCGCATCGCGGATGCTGGTGTCGCGCCCGCACCAGACCGGATCGCGACGCACCAGCGCGCTGACCGGCTCCAGCAGCGTCTGCTGCTCGGTCGCGCGCTGCGAAAAGTGGTGCCGCAGCTGGCCGAGCGAATGCTGCACGAGCGTGGCGAGCGCCTCGGTGCAGAACTCCTGGAACTCGGGCGAGCGCTCGCGCAGCTCGTCGAAGTCCGCGCGCGGCAGCATCAGGCAGAAGACGTCTTCGGTCGCCTCGAACCAGCGCGTGCCCGCCGAATGCGCGGCGAGCGCCGCCACCGGGAAGCATTCGCCGACGCCGCGCACGTCGTGATCGCCCACGGCGTTCGGGTTGCGGACGCGGACGTGGCCGCGCTGGATCACGTGCAGGAATTCCGGCACGCCCGCGGTCGGGTCGATGATGATCGAGCCGACGGCGAAATAGCCGAGCCGCGAGCGTTCCGCGAGGAACTCGAGGTCCTTGCGCGCCATCCTCGAGAACGGCAGGTGCGTCTTGAGGAACTGGACCGTCGAATCGACGATGAGCGGCGGCGTGGACACGGGAGTGGAGGAAGAGTTTAGAGTTTAGAGTCTAGAGTCTAGTCGGAGGCGGCCGCTGGCCGCGCGGTCGTGGACGAAAAAAGCGAATGCTTTGATAGGACCCCAAACCCGGCTATTGCTCCCCACGGGCGTAGCCCGCTTCCGACTAGACGCTAGACTCTAGACTCTAGACTCTGAACTCTTCCCCTCCGCCTGCCCGCCGCCCGCGCGAAGTGCGCGGACGGCAGCAGGCGGCGGGAGCCGGCTGAGCGCTAGTGCGCCGTGGCCTTCGACGCGAGGATGCCGGTGTTCTGCCGGGCGTACACCTCCGGCCACAGCTCTTCCGAGCGGCGGTCGCGGAACAGCAGCGACCCGAGCAGCACGGCGAGGAAGCCGAGCGGGATCGAGATGATGCCGGGGTTCTTCAGCGTGAAGAGCGGCTTCTCGAGCCCGACCAGCGAGTGCTCCTTGCCCTCGACCTTGGCCATGTCGTCCTTGGCCTTCTGCACCGCCTTGTCGAGCGCGGCCTGTTCGGACTGGCCCGCCTTGGCGACCTCGGGATCCGTCGAGGCCAGCTTGGCTGCGATCGCCTCGCGCTTGGCCGCCTCGCCGTCGAGCACCTTCATCGAAGCCTCGCGCACGGCCTTCGGGTACGTCACGTTCGGCGACACGAGCGTGAGACCGACCGCCGCCACCGTGCCGACGATCATGCCGAGCACGATGCCGCCCGTGTTGCACCGGCGCCAGTACAGCGTGAGCAGCACGCACGGGAAGTTTGCCGACGCGGCCACCGCGAACGCGAGCGCGACGAGGTGCGCGACGTTCTGGCCCTTGGCCGCGATGCCGATCGCGATCGCCATGGCGCCGACGACGACCGTCGCGATGCGGGCGGCGCGGACCTGCTGCTGCGGCGCCACGACGTCGCCGCCGTGGTAGACGCCGACGTAGAGGTCGTGCGCGATGGCCGACGCCGCGGCGAGCACGAGGCCCGCGACCACCGCCACGATCGTCGCGAACGCCACGGCCGAGACGAACGCCAGCATGAAGTTGCCGAGGAACGAGTTCGCGCCGCCGCCCAGGTACTGCGCGAGCAGCGGTGCGGCCATGTTGCCGCCCGCGTCGATCGCCGCGATCGGGCCCGGGCCGACGAGCTTGGCCGCGCCGAAGCCGAGGAACAGCGTCAGCACGTAGAAGCCGCCGATGATGCCCATGGCCCACAGCACGGACTTGCGCGCCTGCTGTGCGGTCGGCACGGTGAAGAACCGCATCAGGATGTGCGGCAGGCCCGCCGTACCGAACACGAGCGCCATGCCGAGCGAGATCTGGTCGATCGGCGCCTTGAAGTAGAGCCCCGGCTCGAGGAAGCGCTGGCCGAGTTCGGCAGCGCTCATGTTCTTGGCCGGGTCGCCGAGCAGCGAGGCGACCTTCGCCTGCACCTTCGGGTCGGCCACGACGTCCTGCAGGAAGCCCGGCAGCGAGAAGCCGTAGGGCGCCCACACGAGCGCGACCAGGATCAGCGACGCCGCCACCAGCAGGATCGCCTTGATGATCTGCACCCAGGTGGTCGCGACCATGCCGCCGAACAGCACGTAGGCCAGCATCAGCACGCCCACCGCGATCACCGAGATTTCGTAGTCGATGCCGATCAGCGTCTTCACCAGCACGCCGCCACCGACCATCTGCGCGGTCAGGTAGAACGTCGAAACCGTGATGACCGAAATCGCGCCGACGATGCGCATCGCCTTCGGGTTGTTGCGATACGCCAGGATGTCGGAGAGCGTGTAACGACCGATGTTGCGGCAGGGTTCGGCGATGACGAGCAGCACCGTGATGTAGGCGACCAGCCAGCCGACCGAGTACATGAAGCCGTCGTAGCCGTACTGCGAGATCAGGCCGGCGATGCCGAGGAACGACGCGGCCGACAGGTAGTCGCCCGCGATCGCCCAGCCGTTCTGCAGGCCCGTGACGCCGCCGCCCGCGGTGTAGAAGTCGGACGCCGACTTCACGCGCTTGGCGGCGACGTAGGTCACGTACATCGTCAGCCCGATGATCGCCGCGAACACGGCGAACGTGAGCCAGCGGTATTCGGGGGCGACCGCGCCCTGCGCGTAGGCCGTCGTGGCGATCACCGGCACGAGGCCGACGAGCCCCCAGGCGAGGGTCTTGCGATGCACGGCGTTCATGCGCGCACCTTGCCGCGTTCGTAATCGGCGGCGATCTCGCGCGCGAGGCTGTCGAACTCGCCGCCCGCCCTGCGCGAGTAATAGAACGCCACGAGCCAGGCGACCACGAACTCCGAGAGCGCGAACAGCAGCCCGAAGTTGATGACGCCCCAGACGCGCGTCTTGAACAGGTCCTGGAAGTAGGCGGCCCCGATGGGCAGCAGGAAATAGAAGACGACCGAGAAGATCATCAACCCGGTCAGGAAACCTTGCTTCTTGCGGTGCAGTGTCTGGAAGCGCGGGTCGGCGATCACCGCGTTCCAGTCGATGGTGGGCGGGCTGGCCATGTTGTTCTCCCCCTGCTCAGGTAGCCACGTTGCCCGAATCTAGCAAGGCGCCTGCGGGCCGCCACTGCGACATTGGTCTAAGATGACGAAACATGAAGGCAAAGCCCTACGACGTCATCGTCTTCGGCGCCACGAGCTTCGTCGGCCAGATCCTCGCCCGTTACCTGTACGAGACCTTCGGGCTCGACGGCGAGCTGCGCTGGGCGGCGGCCGGCCGCTCCAAGCCCAAGCTTGAATCGCTGCGCCAGGGTCTAGGCCGGGGCGCCGTCCGCCTGCCGCTGCTCGAGGCCGACGTGGGCAGCGCCGATTCGTTGCGGCGATTGTGCGTGAACGGCCGGGTGATCGTCTCGACCGTGGGCCCCTACGCGCTGTACGGCGAGCCGCTCGTGCAGGCGTGCACCGAGACGGGCACGGACTACTGCGACCTGACTGGCGAAGTGCAGTGGATGCGACGCATGATCACGCGGCACGAGGCGGCGGCGCGCGACTCGGGGGCACGGATCGTGCACTGCTGCGGCTTCGACTCGATCCCGTCGGACCTCGGCGTCTGGTTCCTGCAGCAGCAGGCCCGGCGGCGGTTCGGCCAGCCGTGCGAGCAGGTGAAGATGCGCGTGCGTGCCATGCGCGGCGGCTTCTCGGGCGGCACCGTCGCCTCGCTGCTCAACGTCGTGCGCGAGGTGGCGGCCGACCCGTCGCTGCGCCGCGAGCTCGCCGACCCGTACTCGCTCTGGCCCGACGCCGACAAGCCGCGGACGCGCCAGCCCGAGACGCGTTTTGCAGCCTACGACCCGGACTTCGACGCCTGGATTGCACCGTTCGTGATGAGCGCGATCAACACGCGCGTCGTGCACCGCTCCAACGGCCTCGCGCAACGCGCCTACGGCACCGACTTCCGTTACGACGAAGCCGTCCTGACCGGCCGCGGACTCAAGGGGCGCGCCGGCGCCGTCGCGCTGGCAAGCGCGCTCGGCACGTTCGTCGCGGCGGGTGCGGTCGCGCCGCTGCGCGCAGTGCTCGAGCGCTTCGTCCTGCCCGCCCCGGGCGAGGGCCCGAGTCCCGAGGACCAGCGCAAGGGGTTTTTCGACCTGCGCTTTTTCGGTCGCACGGCCGACGGTCGTACGCTGCGCTGCAAGGTGACCGGCGATCGCGATCCAGGCTACGGCTCGACCGCGAAAATGCTGGGGCAGGCCGCGGCGTGTCTCGCGCTCGACGTCCCCGGGGGGCCGGGCGGCTTCTGGACGCCGGCGACGCTGTTCGGCGACAAGCTGCTCGATCGGCTCAGCACGCGGTCCGGGCTCGGCTTCGACCTGCTGGACTGAGCGGGATAGCGTCCGCTGCGGTGCGCCCCGGTGCGGGACACCGAACCCGCCCGGCCGACACGGCGGTATCATCGTCGACCGAGCAAAGCGAGGAGTCCCATGACCATGTCGCGCGAGCCTACAGCCGACCCGCAGTCGCGGCCCGCCGACCTGGAGCCGGGCACCGGTGCCGTGGCTGGCCGACGCCTGCTGATCGTCGACGACAACCGCGACGCCGCCGACAGCCTCGCGCTGCTGCTCGGGCTCGAAGGCCACGAAGTCCGTGTCGCCTACGCGGGCCGGCCGGCCATCGAAGTCGCGCACGAATTCAAACCCGAACTGGCCATCCTCGACCTCGGTCTGCCCGACCTGAGCGGCTACGACGTCGCGCGCCTGCTGCGCCAGGATCCCGCGCTCGCCCGCATCGAACTGATCGCGCTGACCGGTTGGGGCCAGGAAGAACATCGCAAGCGCGCGCTGGAGGCGGGTTTCGACCACCACGTGACCAAGCCGGTCGACCTCGACCAGCTCGCGCGCCTGCTCGGCAAGCGCACCGGCTGAGTGACGGGCGCAGGACGACCCAGCGTGGCGATCGAAGCAGCGCGCGACGCACACGCCCCGATTCGGACCACACGTCACGACCGGCTCCGGTTCCGCCCCTCGTCGCGGCCGACCAGCACAAGCTCTGGCATTGGCGCTTTGCGCCCAGTTCCGCGGCCAGCGGCCGCTTCCGACTAGACTCTAGACTCTTCCGGCGTCTCACTCGCGGTAGTGGCAACCGCGGCTGACGGGGTTTTCCCAGGCCGCGAGCGTCACGATCAGCGCGACGCGGACCGCGTTGCGCAGGCCGATCAATGCATCGGTCATGACGGCGGCGCGATAGAAACGCTCGACCTCGAGTTCGAGGTTGCGCAGGTCGTTGATCGCGCGCGCGAGGCGCCAGCGCGTGCGCACGAGCCCGACGTAGTTCCACATGATGTGCTTGAGCGAGCTCATGTCCTGCGCGATCAGCGCGGGGTCGGGCGTCTCGGTGCCCGTCGGCACCCACGGCGGGATGTCCTCGAAGCGGCCGCCGTTGCCGCGGCTGAGCCGTTCGACGATGCGCCGCGCCGATCGGTGGCCCCAGACGAGCCCCTCGAGCAGCGACGTGCTCGCGAGCCGGTTGGCGCCGTGCAGCCCCGAACACGCGACTTCGCCGACCGCATACAAACGGTCGATCGTGGTCTCGCCGCTCTCGTCGACCCAGACGCCGCCACAACCGTAGTGCGCGGCCGGCACGACCGGCAGCAGGTCGCGCGTGATGTCGATGCCGTACTCGAGACAGCCGCGGTACATCTCGGGGAACTCGGCGCGGATCCGCTCCGCCGGGACGTAGGAGGCGACGTCGAGGTACACGTTCGGCACGCCACGCCGCAGCATCTCGGCGTGGATGCTGCGCGCGACCACGTCGCGCGGCGCGAGGTCCTTCCACTTGGCGTCGTAGCGGTCCATGAACGGCACGCGCTGGTCGTCGACCAGCCGTGCACCGGCGCCGCGCACGGCCTCGGTGATCAGGAAGCACGGCGCGTTCGGGTGATAGAACGCCGTCGGGTGGAACTGCACGTACTCGGTGTTGATGACACGTGCACCCGCGCGATAGGCCATCGCGAGGCCGTCGCCGCGCGCGCCGGCGGGGTTCGTCGTGCGCAGGAAGATCTGACCGAGCCCGCCCGTGGCGAGAATGGTCGAGCGCGCGAGCACGCGGTCGACGGTGCCGGTGCGCTGGTCGAGCACGTACGCGCCGACGCAGGAGAGCGGCTCGTAGATCGCACGGCGGTCGCTGCCGTGGTGCGCCGGCGTCAGCAGGTCGACCGCGGTGTGATGCGTCAGCAGCGTGACGTTGGGCTGTCGACGCAAGGCCGCGATCAGCGCGTTCTCGATCGCACGACCCGTGGCGTCGGTCGCATGGACGATGCGCGCGATCGAATGCCCGCCCTCGCGGCCGAGCGCCAGCCGCCCGTCGGGCAGCCGGTCGAACGGCACGCCGAGCCGGTCGATCAGCATCGACTGCACGAGCGGCGGGCCCACGTTCGCGAGCGTGTGCACGGCGCCTTCGTGGCACAGGCCGGCGCCCGCCTCGATCACGTCGCGCGCGAGCAGGTCGGGCGAGTCGTTCTCGCCACGGAAAATGATGCCGCCCTGCGCCCAGTAGGTGTTCGACTCCTCGGGCCGGTCGGCCCGCGTCACGACGACGACGTTGAGCCCGGCCTGCGCGAGCTCGAGCGCAGCCGTGCCGCCGCCGATGCCGCAGCCGATGATCAGGACGTCAGTGCGACGCGGGTCGGTCAATCGACTTTCGGCCCGACGGCGAGCATGCGCTCGACCGAGCGCAGCGCGCGCACGCGGATCTCCTCCGGCACCTCGATCTGCCAGCGCATGTGCCTGAGCGAGTCGCGCGTGTGCTCGAGCGTGATCTCGTTCATGTGCGGGCAGCGATGGCTGCAGAGACGCAGCATTTCCTTGTCCGGGTTCGCGGCGACGATGTTGTCGCCCATCGAGCATTCGGTCAGCAGCAGGAAGCGCTTCGCCTTCGACTTCTCGACCGCCTTGATCATCGCGGTGGTGCTGCCGGAGAAGTCCGCCTTCGCGGTCACCTCGGGGCTGCACTCCGGGTGCGCGAGGATGTAGACGTCCGGGAACTGCTTGCGCACGTCGTCGACGTCCTGCGGCGTGAAGAGCTCGTGCACCTCGCAGCGACCCTTCCAGCCGATCATCACGTGCTCGACCGTCGTGTCGTCGGGTTGCGCGCCCCCGTTGCCGGCCGGCTTGCGCATGACGGACGGCACGATGATGTGACGGCCTGTCTCGCGCGCGACGTTGCGTGCAAGGTATTCGTCGGGCAGGAAGATGACCGTGTCGGACTTGAGCGATTCGACCACCGCGGCCGCGTTGCTCGAGGTGCAGCAGATGTCGACCTCGGCCTTCACGTCGGCGTAGGTGTTGATGTACGTGACGATCGGCACGCCCGGATAGGCGGCGCGCAGCGCGCGCACGTCGGCCGCGGTGATGCTCTCGGCGAGCGAACAGCCGCCGCGCTCGGTCGGCAGCAGCACCGTCTTGGTCGGGTTGAGGATCTTGGCGGTCTCGGCCATGAAGCGCACGCCGCAGAAGACGATGACCGACTTGTCGGTCTCGGCTGCGCGACGGCTCAGCTCGAGCGAGTCGCCCTGGAAGTCCGGCACCGTGTGGAACAGCGCGGGCTCCATGTAGTTGTGGCCGAGGATGACCGCATCGCGCTCGGCCTTGAGCTGCAGCACCTCGGCGGCGACTTCGGCCTTGAGCAGCAGTTCCGCGTCGGGCAGCACGTCCCCGAGCTTGGTCTGGAGGTCGCGATAGATCTCTTCGGCGGTGGTCGACACGAACGGGTTCCGGGCGTCGGCAGCCGCGCTGCCGGGACCTGCGATTCTAGCGAACCCCCGTCCGGTTGCGCTCTTTTGGGTCCAAAAAGAACGGGCCGGGGGAGTCGTCCCCCGGCCCGTCACAGGTGCCGCGGCGATCCGTTCAGCAGCCGGTCGGCGTGAAGCCTGCGGTGCCGTCCGCCGGTGCGGACGTCGGGAACGGCGTCTTCGTCGCGTCCTTCGCCGCGTTGAAGATGCACTGCGCGGAGCCGTTGTCGAGCTTCGGCCCGGCCATGCCCGGCTGGTTGGTGTAACCCCAGGAGTTGACCGACACCAGCGTGCCGTTGCCCGAGTCGATCGGCAGCATCCAGGGGCCGCCCGAGGCGCCACCCGACAAGCCGCAACTGCCGAGCCACCAGTTGACCGCGTCGAGCGACGCCAGGCCTTCGGCGCAATACATGAACTGCGGGTCGTCGCTGTACGAATACCCGAGTGCATGGGTGCGTGTGTCGCCGCTCGCAGGCGGCGTCGGCGTGCCGAAATTGACGTCGATCGTGCCGGTGGTCGCGTCGAGCACGAGGTTGTTGCCGCCGCCGTTGCCGGAGTGGGCGCCCGTGTCGTTGACGACGTAGTACGCGTAGTCCCAGGCGACGTTGTCCGGGAAGGTGCGCGCGGTCCAGTCGGTGTCGACCACGCCGAACGCGGGCGTCCAGCAGCCGTACTTGTCGTTGCTGCAGTCGCGATCGGTGGCGGTGCCCGAGAACGCCTGGTTCGGGATGAACAGCACGTTGCGGGCGAATGCCTTGTAGGCGTCGTCGTAGACACAATGCGCGGCGGTCTGGATCACCGAACGACCGCTGGCGCCGTCGGTGACGACGGTGCCCGAGCAGACATAACCTGCCCAGCGCGTGCGCCGCGAGTTGCTCGGCATTTCGAAGTAGATGCGCCCGGCGGCCTCGGTCACGGTGCTGTTGGCGGTCCAGGGCGAGTTGGTCACGACGTCACCGCCGCCACCACCACCGCCGGCCGTGTCGACCGTGAAGCTGGCCGTCGCCGTCGTCGAGTTGTTCGCCTTGTCCTTCGCGACGACGCTCCAGGTCCAGGGGCCGTTCGAGAAGCCCGACAGCTGGACCGAGTAGACGTCACCGGAGGCGGCGGCCGTGAAGGACTGCTGGGTGCCGTTGGCAGGACCGACCCGGAAGGTGACCGAGCGGATGCCCGAGCTGTCGGTGACGTTCGCCTTGAACGTGTAGGACGACCCGATCGTCTTGTTGCTCGGGTCGAGCGCCGAGACGACCGGCCCCGTCGTGTCACCGCCCGGCTTGGCCATGGGCTGCGGAGACGCGGCGCTGGCGGCGACGGCACGGCCGTACGGCTCGAGGGAACCGTCGGGCTTCTTCAGGTAACCCTGGCCGCGCTCGTCGATCACGAGGTCGCGCGGTATGGCCGCGGCCAGGCGTTCGGCGGTCCAGTGCGCAACGACACGGGCGTGTTCCGCTCGCGCGGCGTCCCCCTGCGACGAAGGTGCGGCGACGCTCACGGTCGCGCCGGACAGCGCGACCAACGCAGCGATGCCGAGCGTGCATGCGGCCGCACGGATTCGATTCTCGTTCATGTCCCCTTCCCTGCTGTGAAAACCCGGCCCGAGTCCAGCAAATGTTCTGGTCTGTGTCCAGATCCGCGGGCCCGGCGCCGCCCGCGAGGCCGTCGAGGGGGCCGACGACTAGACGGGGGGCGCCGGTCCCTGGGCGCCGTCCGGCCCTGAAGCGCGCCATGACCGCAGCCCATCGAGCGACTAAAGTAGCTGCATGGCGAAGCTGCGGCCCCCGCCCCGCTGGACCCAATGGCTGCCGTTGCTCTACCTCGCGTTCGGCACGGCTTGGATCCTCGCGTCCGACACGGTCGTCGGCTGGCTGTTCCAGGGCTCACCACACCTGCTGCTCGTGGCGAGCACACTCAAGGGCTTCGCCTTCGTCTTCCTGACCGCGCTCGTGCTGGCGCTCTGGTGGCGGTCGCAGCAGCGTTACAACGCGACACTGGTCGAGGCCGCGGAGGCGCGCGCGAGTTTCGTCGCCGAGCGCATGGCCTGGATGAGCCGGCACGCGAACGACGCGATCCTGCTGCTCGACCACACGGGGCTGATCCTCGACTGCAACGAACGCGCCGAGATCCTCTACGGCTGGACGCGTGGCGAACTGCTGCGCAAGACGATCTATGACTTGCGGCCGGTCGCGGCCCGACTCGAGACGTCGGCCCAGTTCGAGCACGTCGTGCGCGAGGGAAGCCTCGTGTTCGAAGCGCGTCACGTCCGCCGCGACGGCAGCGAATTCCCGGTCGAGGTCAGCGCAGTCGGCGTCGAGTTCGAGGGCCATCGTTACGTGCAGAGCGTCATTCGCGACCGGACAGAGCTGGTCGCGGCGCGCCGTCGCCTCGAGAACCAGCGCGACCTGTATGACCTGCTCTCACGCTGCAGCCACGCCGCCGCCCGCGTGCGCGATCGTGACTCGCTCTACCAGGCCGTCGCGCGCCTGGCCGTCGAGCACGGTCGGTTCCTGTTCGCATGGGTCGCGGAACTGCAGCCCAACGGCGACCTGCGCAAGGCGGCCGCGTTCGGTGCCGACGACGGTTACCTGCGCCAGCTCGAAGTCAACGCGCGCGCCGACGACGTGCGCGGCCGCGGTCCCGCCGGACGCAGCTTGCGGGAGGGCACGACCGTCATCGTCGACGATTTCCTGGCCACCGAAATGGTTGCGCCGTGGCACGCGGCCGCCCGTCGTGCAGGCATCGCCGCCTGCGCCAGCGTGCCGTTCAGGGTGCGTGGCGAAGTGGTCGGCGCCCTGCTCGTCTATTCGACGGAAAGGTACATGTTCGACGCGCCGACCGTCGCGACGCTCGACGAGATCGCCGAAGAGATCGGCTTCGGTCTCGAGGCGCTCGAGACGCGCAAGGAACTCGACGAGAGCCGCAACCTGCTGCAGACGGTCATCGACGCGAGCGCCGCACCGATCTATGTCTTCGACCGCGAGGGGCGCCTGCTGCTGATCAACGAGGCCGGCGCGAAGCTGTTCGACCAGCCGCGCGAACGTCTCATCGGCCAGCGTCGTCCAGCCCTGCTGGAGCCCGCCGTCGTCGCCGCGCACCAGGCTTCGGACGATCGGGTGCTGCAGACGGGCGAGGCCGTCTACGTCGAGGAGGTCATGGACATCGCGGGGGACGAACGCGTGTTCCTGACCGTCAAGTACCCGCTGCGCGACCTCGCGGGGCACGTCTACGCCGTCGGCGGCATCTCGACCGAAATCACCGACCTGCGGCGCAGCCAGCGCGAAGCGGACAATGCCAACGTCCGGCTCGAGGAAACGGTGCTGCTTCGCACGCAGGAGCTCACCGTCGAGCGTGATCGTGCCGAGCAGGCAGACCGTGCCAAGACCGCGTTCCTGTCGACGATCTCCCACGAGCTGCGCACGCCGCTCAATTCGATCATCGGCTTCACCGACATCGTGCTGCAGGAGCTGTCGGGCCCGCTCAACGACGAGCAGCACAAGCAGCTCACGATGGTGCACGACTCCTCGCGCATGCTGCTCGACCTGATCAACGAAATGCTCGACCTGTCGCGGATCGAGGCCGGTCGCCTCCAGCTCAGCGTCGAGTCGTTCGACCTGCGCGACCTGTTGCGGCGTCGCGTGGAGGCATTGCAGCCACAGGCCAACGCCAAGGGGCTCCGGCTCGACGTCGCGATCGGGCCGGACGTGGAGCGGATGACCAGCGACGCCAAGCGCGTGGCCCAGATCGTCACCAATCTGGTTTCGAACGCGGTCAAGTTCACGGCCCGCGGCACGGTCACCGTCGCCGCGCGCGTCGACGCCACCAGGGCGTGGATCGAGGTGCGCGACTCCGGCCCCGGCATCGCCCCCGAGGACATGGCCCATTTGTTCAAGCCGTTCATGCAGGGCGGCGAGGCACAGCGGCGCCACCGCGAAGGCACGGGGCTGGGGCTCGCGATTTCGCGCAACCTGGCGCGTGCCCTCGGCGGCGACATCACCGTGACGAGCCAGCCTGGACAGGGGTCCACGTTCACCGTGGTGCTGCCGCTGGAACGGGCGGCCGTGCCCGACGTGGGCGGGGAATCGGGGCTGTACCGCAGGCTCGCACTGCCGGGCCAGGCACTTGGCAAGGCGGACCCGGCCCCCTAACCTTGCGAGCCGTTTCGCCCCCCTGGATCGCCCGCCCCATGTCCACTGCCGCTCGCCCCCCGTCACCGGGCCCGCTGCCCGCGCTGATCTTCTCCTCGCGCTGGCTGCAGCTGCCGCTGTACCTCGGCCTGATCGTGGCGCAGGGCGTCTACGTCTTCCTGTTCCTCAAGGAACTCTGGCACCTGATCCACGAGGCGCCGTCGCTCACCGAGCAGACGATCATGCTGATCGTGCTCGGCCTGATCGACGTCGTCATGATCTCGAACCTGCTCGTGATGGTGATCGTCGGCGGTTACGAGACGTTCGTTTCGAGGCTCAACCTCGAAGGCCACCCGGACCAGCCGGAGTGGCTGAGCCACGTCAACGCGAGCGTGCTCAAGGTCAAGCTCGCGATGGCCATCATCGGCATCAGCTCGATTCACCTGCTCAAGACCTTCATCGAGGCGGGCATGCTCGGTGGCTTGCCGCTGTGCGGCACGCAGGCCGCCGCCGACGCGAAGCTGGCGCTCGAGACCGCCGGTTCGATCGCGCGTGGCTGCACGACCGTGACGACCGAGGGCGTGATGTGGCAGACGGTGATCCACAGTGTGTTCATCCTGTCGGCGCTCGGCATCGCCTGGACCGACCGCATCATGGGCGCGGGCCTCAAGCACGCCACCGCGCATCGCTGACCCGGCGACAGTCAGTCACGCACGAGGCTACGCGCGCATGGACTCCACCACCGGCTACACGCTCGCGATCGTGTTCACGTTCGTGGTCAACGTGCCGTTCGGCTATTGGCGCGCCGGCGTGCGCAAGTTCTCGCCCGCCTGGTTCGTCGCCGTGCACGCGGCGGTGCCGCTGGTCATCGCACTGCGGGTCGCGCTCGGCCTGCCGTTTCGCTGGCTGCTGTTTCCGCTGTTCGTCGTCGCCTATTTCGGCGGCCAGACAGTGGGCAGTCGCTGGCGCCAGCGCCAGGCCTGAGCGGGCGAACGGCTGAGCGGCTGGCCGACTGAGCGGCTGGGACGGCTGAACGACTGAACGACTGAGCCGCCGAGCGCCTGCGCCGCCTCAATCGAGGCGGCCGTAGCCGGCAAACTTCTCGAGCACGCGTCCCAACTCGTCGGGCGCCAGCAACTTCGGTTCGAGACCGGCCGCGCGGAGCGCCAGGTACTGCGACGCGAGGTTCTCGACCTCGAGCGCGACGGCCTGCGCCACGCGCAAGCTGGGCCCGACGGCGATGACGCCGTGGTTGGCGAGAAGCGTCGCGCGTCGGTCCACGAGCCCCGCGACCGCGCTCGAGGCGAGTTCGGCCGTGCCGAAAGTCGCGTACGGCATGCACCGCACCTCGCCGCCGGCGAGCGCGATCATGTAGTGGAACGGCGGAATGCCACGACCCGCGCAGGCGAGCGCCGTGGCCTGCGGGCTGTGCGTGTGCACGATCGCGCCGACATCGGGCCGCGCCCGGTAGATCGCAGCGTGCATGCGCCACTCGGACGATGGTCGCGGGCCACCGGTGGCCGGCTCGCCGTGCGTGGGCACGGCTACGATCGAATCGACGGTGAGTTCGCGGTAAGGCACGGCCGCCGGCGTGATCAGGAAACGTTCGCCGTCGCGGCACGAGACGTTTCCGGACTTGTTCGGCATCAGGCCGGCCGCGTCGAGCGCCTGTGCGACGGCGATGATTTCAGCGGCGCGGTGCAATGCGTCGGTCGTCATGCCGCGCCTCGCTCCGGATACAGTTCCAGCAGGCCGTCGCGGCTCGCGGTGGCGACGCCGCGTTCGGTGATGATGCCGCTGACGAGCCGCGCCGGTGTCACGTCGAAGCCGGGGTTGCCGACCGCGCTGCCCGGTGCCACGACCTGCACTTCCACGTACCCGCCCGCCTCCGTGCGGCCCCGCACGTGGGTCACTTCGCGCGCCGAGCGCTCCTCGATCGGGATTTCACGTACGCCGTCGCTCATGGTCCAGTCGATCGTCGACGTCGGCAACGCCGCGTAGAACGGTACGCCGTTGTCGCGCGCCGCGAGCGCCTTGAGGTAGGTGCCGATCTTGTTGGCGACGTCGCCGGTCGCCGTCGTGCGGTCGCTGCCGACGATGCAGACGTCGACTCGGCCGTGCTGCATCAGGTGGCCGCCGGTGTTGTCGGCGACGACCGTGTGCGGCACGCCGTGCGCGCCGAGCTCGAACGCGGTCAGGAACGCGCCCTGGCTGCGCGGCCGCGTCTCGTCGACGTACACGTGCACCGGCAATCCCGCCTCGTGTGCCGCATAGATCGGTGCGAGCGCGGTGCCCCAGTCGACGCAGGCGAGCCAGCCGGCGTTGCAGTGGGTCAGGACGCGCACGGGTTCGCCGGGCTTGTTCGCGGCGATCGCGCGCAGGATGCCGAGACCATGCTGCCCGATGCGGCGACACGCCTCGACGTCTTCCTCGGCGATCGCCGACGCCTCGGCATAGGCGCGTTCGACACGCGCCGCCGGCGACAGCGGCGCAAGCACCGCCCGCATGCGGTCGAGCGCCCAGTGCAGGTTGACCGCGGTGGGCCGCGTCGCGCCGAGCGTCGCGACGGCACGCTGCAGGCTCTGGTCGCTCGAGTCCTCGCGCATCGCGAGCGCGACGCCGTACGCCGCCGTGACGCCGATCAGCGGCGCACCGCGCACGATCATGTCGCGGATCGCGGTCGCCGCATCCTCCACCGAACGCAGCGACACGAGCTCGAACTCGAACGGCAATCGGGTCTGGTCGATGACTGCGACGGCGCCTTCGTCGTCGGCGACGAAGATGGTGCGGTAGGGCTGCCCGTGGATGCGCATGTTCTGCTTCGCCTGCGGTGTCAGCGGCCCGCGCGCAGGACGCGGCCGGCCACGGCGTCGAGCTTTTCCATCAGGGTCGGATCACGCATGTCGGGCCGGGTAAAGATCGCCGTGTCGAGCGCGCAATCGGAGCCCACCGGGCACGGCACGTGCTCGGCCGGGAAGTCGCGCGCCAGCCGCGCGAACAGGCGCTGTGCCTTGTCGCGGTTTTCGTGCATCACGGCGACCAGGCTCGCCACGTCGACCGGACCGTGCGTCTCGTGCCAGCAGTCGTAGTCGGTCACCATCGCGACGACCGCGTAGGTGATCTCGGCCTCGCGCGCGAGCTTGGCTTCGGGCATCGAGGTCATGTGGATGATGTCGTACCCGAGCCGCTTGTAGGTCAGCGATTCGGCCAGCGTCGAGAACTGTGGCCCTTCCATGCAGACGGCCGTGCCGCCGCGCTGGTAAACGATGCCTTCGGCGTCGGCCGCGTGCGCAATGAGGTCCTGCAACGCCGGCCCGACCGGCCGCGCGAACGAAACGTGCGCGACGCAGCCACGGCTGAAGAACGAGCCTTCACGCTTGAAAGTGCGGTCGACGAAGTCGTCGACCAGCACGAACGTGCCGGGGCTCAGCTCTTCCTTGTAGGAGCCACAGGCCGAGAACGACACCAGGTCGGTGACGCCCATGCGCTTCATCGCGTCGATGTTGGCGCGATAGTTGATTTCGCCCGGCGGAATGCGATGGCCGCGATCGTGTCGCGGCAGGAACACGACCTTCGTGTTGCCGACGCGGCCGGTGCGCAGCAGGTCGGACGGCTCGCCCCACGGCGTGTGCACGCGGTGCTCGCTGACGTCTTCGAGCCCGGGCAGGTCGTAGATGCCGGAACCGCCGATGATGCCGAGGACAGCTTGCGTCATGGTCTGTGTCGCGGGGTATGCCCCGACTCCGTCGCGTGGTGGAACGGAGCGCAGGTTACCCCAGCGCTGCTCTGCCGCGAATCGGGAGAAGTCTCTCCCGCCAATCCCCTCTCCCGCGTGAGAGGGAGGTGTTCGGCCTTCTCTCCGGTGAAGCGGGAGCGGGTGGGGGTGAGGTAGAAGATTCTTCAGAGCCCTCACCCGCCGCTGCGCGGCGACCTCTCCCGCGGACGGGAGAGGTGAAGAACTTCACGGGAGAGGTGAAGACCCTCAGACGAGGCCGTGCTC
>DATMIB010000044.1:0-6552 GCA_035554635.1 Steroidobacteraceae bacterium
CGCGGCAAGGGCAACAAGATCTTCGGCATCTCGACCAAGAAGTCGCTGGTCGAACCGGAGTCGCTGGTCGCGATCGCCGCGGTCGCGCCGGGCCAGACGCTGCGTCTGCTGGCGGGCGAACGCCACATGGGGCTCAGCTACAAGGAACTCGCAGATTACCGTGGCGAGCGCGGCCAGCGGGGCGCCGTGCTGCCGCGCGGCTGGCGCAAGGTCGACGCGCTCGAGATCGCCGGGTAAGTGGCCAGTGGCGAGTGACCGGTGGCTGGTGGCCGGTGGCCGGCGGCCAGTGGCTAGTGGCTAGTGGCTAGTGGCTAGTGGCTAGTGGCGGAAAATGAAACAGGCCGGCAATGCCGGCCTGTCTCGTCTCGCTGACCACTGACCACTAACCACTGACCACTGACCACTAACCACTAACCACTTCCTCTACCCGATCGTCACCTGCTCGGGCGTGTTGACGAAGTAGCCCTGGATGAACTCGATGCCGAGCTGCCACAGCACGGCCATCGTGTTGGCGTCCTCGACGCGCTCCGCGATCGTCGTCACGCCGTGCTCGCGTGCAAGGTCGACCAACCCCTTGACCTTTTCCTGCAGCGACCGGTCGTTGGCGAGGCCCTGCATCAGCGCGCCGTCGATCTTGACGTAGTTGACCGGCAGCCGGCTCAGCAGTTTGGCCGGGTCCTTGCCCGGGGCGCCGAAGTGCTCGATCGCGAACTCGATGCCGAGCGCCGAGAGCAGGCCCTGCAGCGTGCGTGCCTCGCGCGGCTGCGCCTCGACCATTTCCTCGGTGACCTGCACGACGATGTGCTCCGGCGCGACGCCACTCGCCCTGAGCTGCTGCTGCAGCCAGGTGCCGAGCGTCTGGTCGTACATCGAGTTCTTCGACAAGCGCACGAAGACGCGGTGCGGCCGCTTGGCCGCGCAGAACGACATCGCCGCGCCGACGATCCAGCGGTCGATGTTCTTCATGAGGTCGGTGCGCTCGGCGGCCGCGAGGAACTCGTTCGGCAGCACTTCCTGGCCGGCCTCGTCGAGCATGCGGACCAGCAGGTCGAACATCGGCCGGTCTTCGCCGACGAGGCTCGCGATCGGCTGCTGCACGAGCCGGAACCGGTTCGCCATCAGCGCCGCCTTGATCTGGTTGGCCCAGGTGCGGTCGGCCTCGTCGATTTCCGGCTTGGCGCCGTCCGGCGCGCGATGCACGCTGCGGTTGCCACCCGCAGACGCGGCAGCCCGCTGGGCGGCGATCGCCGTGTCGAGCGGCTTCTGCAGCAGGTCGCCTTGCGCGTGCAGCGGCGCGGAACCGACGCTGCAGGTCAACGCGACATGTTCGCCCGCAGCGTCGAGCGGCGCCTCGGCGATACGCTCCAGCAGCCGCGCGAACCAGCTTTCCTGGTCGCGCGCGTTGCCGCGTTCGAGCATCAGCGCGATGCCGTGCGCGGCCACGCGGCTCGCGAGGTCGCCCGGTTGCAGGTGTTCCTGCACCCGGCGCGCGAGCGCGTCGAGTGCTTCTTCGGCGACGAGCGGGCCGTGACTGCGCTCGAGTTCCTCGAAGCCGTCCGGCGCGAGGTACGCAATCGAACGCAGGCCCGCCTTGAGCGGCTGCGCGGCGCGCGACGTGGCGGCCTCGACGAACGACGACTTGCGCAGCAGGCCCGTGCGCGTGTCGAGCCGCAGCGCGTCCTCGAGCTGGCGCGCCATCGTCTCGATGTCGCCCTTCTGCGTCGCGACGCGCAGGCGCACTGCCGGTTCGCCTTCGTACTCGAACAACTCGAGCGTCAACTCGAGCGGCAGCGTGTTGCCGTCGGGCAGCGCCGCGACGGCGCTCAGCGGGTGGTCGGCCCAGCGACCCTGCGCCGCGGCGACGAGCGCGCCCTTCAGTGCGGCGTGGCTGCGCGGGTGAAACAGGTCCATGAGCGGCTGGCCGAGCAGTTCGCCGGCATCGGCGCGGCCCATGAGCTCGCTCCACGCCGGGTTCACGTCGACGACGATGCCTTCCTGCACGTGCGCGATTGCGTCGGTGGAGCCCGTCATGAACGCCCTCATCTGGTCGCGGTACTGGCGTGCCGAGGCCAGAGTGCCGTTGAGGGCATGGTCGAGTCGAGCGGCATTGAGCTCGCGGGCCGCGACGGCCTGCAGGCGCGGACGCGCCGCCAGGGTGACCGCGTCCTGCGCGCCGAGTTCGAGGGCGCGCACGAGGTCCGCTTCGCCGAGTGTCTCGCGCACGACCAGCACGGGCACGTGGGAGGCGAGGCGTGAGCGCTGCTGCATCGCCTGCTCGAGTTCCTCGCCGTCGGCGACGCAGAAGAAGATCAGCTGTGGCGCACTGGGCGCCGCGAGCGCGTCGCCGAGGTCGCTCAGGTCGCGGACCCAGCTGCAATGCACCGCCTGCCCGGCATTGCGCAACGTGCTGTTGATCGTTTCGACGGGATCCTGCTGGCGCGACAGGACGACGACTGGAATGGCGCTGGCTTCGGCCAAGATCCCTACCCCGTGCGCGACCGGCACCCTCGCGAGGCCCGACGCGCCCTGACTGTCAAATTGCGCCGGATTTTAGCACCGAGGTCCGCTGCGCTAGCGTGACGCAGGTGGCAGCATCGTCTTGGAGCGGGCCCCGGGGATCTCTCGCACGAGACGCGGCACCAGATAGCCTGGCAGTCGCGCGGCCAGTTCGGCGACCAGCGCGCGGGCTTCGGTTTCCACTACGTCGAAGTGTGCGGCACCGCGCACCGGGTCGAGCGCGTGCAGGTAGTAGGGCAGCACGCCCGCGGCGAACAGCGCCTCGCTGAGCTCCGCCAGCGCCTCGACGGAGTCGTTGACGCCGCGCAGCAGCACGGACTGGTTCAGCAGGGTCGCGCCGTCGTCGCGCAGGGCCGCGAGCGCACGCTGCACGTCCGGTGCATCGCGCAACTCGTTGGCGTGGTTCGCATGGAGCACCATGACGCGCTGCAGGCGCGGGGCTGCGTTCCACGCGCGCAGGAACCCGGTGTCGATGCGCTCGGGCAGCACGACCGGCAGCCGCGTGTGGATGCGCACGCGACGCACGTGCGGGATGTCCGCGAGGTCGCGCAGCAGGTCGGCGAGGCGCCGATCGCTCAACGTCAGCGGATCGCCGCCACTGAGCAGGATCTCGGTGATCGAGGCATCGGCACCGATCGCAGCCAACGCCGGCGCGAAGGCCTGGCGGCTCGCGGTGTGCTCGCCATAGGGAAACTCACGGCGGAAACAGTACCGACAGTGCACGGCGCAGGCGCCGGTCGTCACGAGCAGCGCGCGGCCGGTGTACTTGTGCAGCAGCCCCGGGCCGGCGACCACGTGAAGATCGCCGACGGGGTCGGCCACGTAGCCCGGCGTCTCGACGAGCTCGGCGCCGAGCGGCAGCACCTGCCGGAGCAGGGGATCGTGCGGATCGCCACGGCGCATGCGTGCCAGGTAACTGCGAGGCACCTTGAGCGCAAACCGCGCCGCGGCCCCTTGGGCCCCCGAGAACAGGGTTTCGCCCTCGAGGCCGAGCGCGGCGAGCAGTTCTGCGGGCGTGCGCACGCACTCCTGCAGGGCCTGCTGCCAGCCGGTGGTCTCGAGGTGACGGGCAGTGGGGCTTCCGGGTATCATGCGCGGCTTGCCATCGGCAGCCCGCCATTGTCGGGGCTCGCCGTCCACGGTTCAACCGCAGATTCGCAGCGCACCACCATGTCCACCTACAGCACGAACGAATTCAAGTCCGGCCTCAAGATCATGCTCGACGGCGATCCGTACGTGATCGTGGAGAACGAGTTCGTGAAGCCGGGCAAGGGCCAGGCGTTCAACCGCGTCCGCATCCGCAACCTCAAGTCGGGCCGCACGCTGGAGCGCAACTTCAAGTCGGGCGACACGGTCGAGGGCGCCGACATCGTCGAGACGGAGATGCAGTATCTCTACAACGACGGCGATTTCTGGCACTTCATGGTGCAGGACACGTTCGAACAGCACACCGCGGGCAAGGAAGCGCTCGCCGGCCAGGAGATCTGGCTCAAGGACGGCCTGATCTGCAACGTGATGCTCTGGAACGGCGTGCCGCTCGCGGTCAATCCGCCGGCCCACGTCGAACTCAAGATCGTCGAGACCGACCCGGGCCTGCGCGGCGACACCGCCACCGGCGGCCAGAAGCCGGCCAAGCTCGAGACCGGCGCCGTGGTCCGCGTGCCGCTGTTCCTGAACGAAGGCGAAGTCATCCGCGTCGACACGCGCACGTCGGAATACCTGAGCCGCGCCAAGGGCTGAGCCCGCGCGGGCGTCGGACGCGGGTCTTTTCGAGCCCGCGGTTCGACCTGTCATCGAGAAGGGGCGGGGGGTCACATCCTCGCCCCTTTTTCTTTGGGTGCCCGCAGCCCTGCGGTGCCCCTGGAGCCACGAGCCCGGCCTTTGTCGCGGCGACTTCAAGTTCGCGCGCATACGCGTCGCTGTGGCGGCCGGTGCGGTCAGGCGTATTCATCCGAACCCTGGACCCAGAGGAAGGACTGCAGGTCGATCATGTCGCGCGGACCCAGGTCGTGCTGGTCGCGCCGAACCGTCTCTGCAAAATCGAGCAGGCGTCGATACGTCGTCCAGTTCGGGCGCGCACGGTAGTCGAAGTCGAAGCCGTAGGCCTTCGCGGCGGCGCGCGTCACGAGCGGCTTGAGGAACACGTGGCGATCGGGCTGCGCAACGAAACCGAACACGGTGACGAGCGGCCACGTCAGCACGCGGGTCTGGCGCCGTGGCAGCGACGCGACCGTCTCGCACCAGGCCTCGAAGCGGCGTTCCGCGCTGCCGCGGCCGTGCAGGAAATCGTACAGGCCGCGAGCGAAGGCCTTCGCCCCGGCCGTCGACTTGACCGCGTCGCGCAACGCCATTTTCTCGAACGAGAAGATCATGCTGTGACGCGACTGCTGCTCGACGCGAATGGCGCGAGCCGCGATCTCGGCGAACTCTCCGGCGAGCAGCAGGTTGCGCATCTCGTTCCGGCCCAGGCGCGTCTGCCAGCGCTCGTGCGTCTGCCACTTGTAGTCGCGCTCCCAGTCGAGGTACGTCTCGTCGCGAAAGCCCTCCGGAAAGAAGTGAAGGAACTTGCGCCGGCACCGGCGGGCGCCCGCAGAGAACGCCTGGGAAGCGTAAGCCCCGCCAATCGGGAGCGGGCCGCGTGCCGAACGGTCCGACTTGCTGTCCACCGCCTGATGCCTTTGGACGACACTCCAACGGAGCCGGGAGTGCAGTGTCCTGCCAGCACTGACGCGCTGAAGTCAGCGTGCCGGCCGGGGTTCCGAAGCGTTGCATCGATCACGGTGTCGGAGCTGCGGGAAACCCGCCCCCATCGCGGCCGACCCGAGGGCGCGACCTCTCCCGCAATGGGAGGGGTGAAGAGACACGCCGACCCGCGTCACACGCGGCCGCGGCGAACTAGCCGCTGACGGTCGCCTCGACGAAGACCCGCACGAGCGTCTCGAGCCCCGCCGCATCCTGCCCGTCGAAACGACCGACCTTCGGGCTGTCGAGGTCGAGCACGCCGAGCAGCCGTTCGCCCACGAGGATCGGCACGACGACCTCCGAATTCGAAGCGGAATCGCAGGCGATGTGACCCGGGAATTCGTGCACGTCGTGCACGACCACGGTGCGCCGCTGCTGCGCCGCCGTGCCGCAAACGCCCTTGCCCAACGGGATGCGTACGCAGGCGGGCTTGCCCTGGAACGGCCCGACGAGCAGGTCACCGGACGTGGCGTCCATGAGGTAGAACCCGGCCCAGTTGAGGTCCGGCAGGCTCCAGTACAGCAGCGAGGCCATGTTCGCCGCGCTGGCGATCAGGTCGGGCTCGCCCGCGAGCAGCGCGCGCAGGTTCGCTTCGAGTTCGGCATAGAGCGCGGGTTTGTCGAGATGGGTCAGGTCGTGCAGTGCGTGCATGGGGGCACCTGGTCGTGAGGCGAACGCGCGTCAGGCGCGTTCGTACGGAAAGGCGACGACGTCGTCGATCTGGCGCGCGCCGGTGGCGACCATCACGAGCCGGTCGAACCCGAGCGCGACCCCGGCGCACGGCGGCAGGCCGTGCGCGAGCGCGGCGAGGAAATGCTCGTCCATGTCGCGTCGCGGCTGGCCATTGGCGCGCCGTGCGGCAATGTCGGCCTCGAAGCGCGCACGCTGCTCCGGCGCCGCGCCGAGTTCGTGGAAGCCGTTGGCGAGTTCCAGCGGGCCCCAGAAGGCCTCGAAACGTGCCGCGACCTCGCCGTGGACCTGTGCCAGCGCCGCCTGGCTCGCGGGAAAGTCGTAGAGGAAAGTCAGCCGGTCAGTCGGGAATGCGTCCGCGACGAGCGTGCCCATCGCAAGGTCGAGCACGTCGTCGCGCGCAGGCGCGTCGCGCATCGACTCGGGCAAGGCCAGGCCGGCGCGCTCGAGTGCCAGGACGATCTCGGCGACCGCGTCGTGCAACGGGTCGACGCCGAGCACGCGGCGGAACGCGTCGACGTAGCTGACGTACTCGCTCGGGCCGAACTCGCGCATGCCCCGCAGCAGTCGGTGCACGAGCGCCTCGACGTCGCGCATCAGCGC
>DATMIB010000045.1:0-26377 GCA_035554635.1 Steroidobacteraceae bacterium
GCCGTGGGCACGCCGCGCGTCGAGGTCGCCTCGCCGGTCGCCAACCTCGCCGCGACGATCGAGATTGCGCGCCAGGCGGCGGGCGAACTCGCCGTCTTCGGCGTGTTCCCGGAACTCGGGCTGTCCGCGTATTCGAACGAAGATCTGTTCCAGCAGGACGCGTTGCTCGACGCTTCGCTCGGCGCGCTGCGCTCGCTGCTCGAGAGCAGCGTCGAGATCGCGATGACCATGGCCGTCGGCCTGCCGTTGCGCATCGACGACCGGCTGTTCAACTGCGCGGTGCTGCTGCGACGCGGCCGCATCCTCGGCATCGTGCCCAAGACCTACCTGCCGAACTATCGCGAGTTCTACGAAAAGCGCCAGTTCGCTTCGGGGCTGCAGGCGTTGTCGACGCAGGTCCGCGTGCTCGGCCAGCAGGTGCCGTTCGGGCCGCGGCTGCTGTTCGAGGCGACCAACCTGCCCGGGTTCGTGCTGCACCTCGAAGTCTGCGAGGACGTCTGGGCGCCGCTGCCGCCGTCGACGCTCGCGGCGATGGCCGGGGCGACCGTACTCGCGAATCTTTCGGCCAGCGACGTCACGGTCGGCAAGGCCGACTACCGCCGGCTGCTGTGTGCCTCGCAGTCGGCCAAGTGCGTCGCCGCCTACCTGTACTCGGCTGCCGGGCCGGGCGAATCGACCACCGACCTCGCGTGGGACGGCCATGCGCTGATCTATGAAAACGGCGAGCGGCTCGCCGAGTCGCAACGGTTCCCGCTGCACGGCGGCCACATCCTCGCCGACGTGGACCTCGACCACCTGCGGCAGGAACGCATGCGCTGGACGACGTTCGGCGACTGCGCGCAGGCGCATCGCGGCGAACTCGAGCAGTTCCGTCGCGTCGAGTTCGAACTCGACGTGCCGCTCGATCGCGTCGCGCTGCGCCGGCGCGTCGAGCGCTTTCCGTACGTGCCTGCCGATCCGGCGCGGCGCGACGAACGCTGCGCGGAGGTCTACGACATCCAGGTCGAAGGCCTGCACAAGCGGCTGGCCGCGACCGGCATCAAGCGCGTCGTGCTCGGTGTCTCCGGCGGCCTCGACTCGACGCAGGCCGCGCTCGTGGCCGTCCGTGCCTTCGACCGCCTCGGCCTGCCGCGGCGCAACATCCTCGGTTACACGCTGCCCGGTTTCGGCACGAGCCGCCAGACGTTCGAGAACGCGCACGCGCTGATGGGGGCGCTCGGCATCACGCCCGGCGAGGTCGACATCCGCCCGGCGGCCGGGCTGATGCTGCAGCAGCTCGGACACCCGTACGCCGCGGGCGAACCGGTGCACGACGTCACGTTCGAGAACGTGCAGGCCGGCGAGCGCACGTCGATCCTGTTCCGGCTCGCGAACCGGCACGAGGCGCTCGTGCTCGGCACGGGCGATCTCTCCGAGCTCGCGCTCGGTTTCACGACCTACGGCGTCGGCGACCACATGTCGCACTACAACGTGAACGGCTCGGTGCCGAAGACGCTGATCCGCCACCTGATCCGCTGGCTGATCGCGACGCGCCAGTTCGACGCCGCCACGCTCGACGTGCTGGCGCGGATCGTCGACACGCCGATCTCGCCCGAGCTGATTCCCGGCGAAGGCGACGACGCGCCGGCGCAATCCTCCGAAGCGGTCGTCGGTCCGTACGAGCTGCAGGACTTCCACCTGTATTACCTGAGCCGCTTCGGCTATCGGCCGAGCAAGGTCGCGTTCCTCGCCGAGACCGCCTGGCGCGACGCGCAGCAGGGCGCGTGGCCCGACACCGTGCCGGCGACCGAGCGGCACGCGTACGACCTGCCGACGATCTGCCACTGGCTCGAGGTGTTCCTGCGCCGCTTTTTCCAGGGCAGCCAGTTCAAGCGGTCCGCGATGCCGAACGGCCCGAAGGTGGGCTCGGGCGGCTCGCTCTCGCCACGCGGCGACTGGCGCGCGCCGAGCGATTCGCCGGCGACCGTGTGGATAGACGAACTGCACCAGAACGTTCCGGCAGCACTGCGCGCCCGGCCTCGCGCCTCGCGTCGTCGCTGAGCGCACTGGCCCGCGCGGCCCGTCGCATTTTTACCGGCGCGACCTACGAATTCGTCCGCGCCCGGATGCGTATTCGCAACGATTGGTCGCCCCGGTCCGGGCACGGGATAGTCGTCGCGACGCGCCGGTCGCGCGCACGGCGGTGGGTATGTCGGCCTTGGCCAGGGAACCACACACGGTCCGCCCGTTTTCCGCGGCGGGACTCTACTACCCGAGGGACGCGGAGGGCCTCCGCGCAGCGCTGCGTACGCTGCTCGCGACCAGGACCGAACCGGTCGCACGCGTGCCGAAGGCCCTCGTCGTGCCGCACGCCGGGTACGCCTACTCGGGCACCGTCGCGGCCTCTGCGTACCACCTGCTCGACGTGCCGGCGGCCAGTGCGATTCGGCACGTCGTGCTGGTCGGCCCGAGCCACCGCGTCCCGATGCGTGGAATGGCCATGCCGTCCTGGAACTTCTACGCGACGCCATTCGGCGAGGTGCCGGTCGACGACGCGGCACGCACGCGGCTGCGCGAACTCGGGCTCGCCGGTGTCGCCGACGCGCCGCACGCGCTCGAGCACTCGCTCGAGGTGCAGTTGCCGTTCCTGCAGGCCGTGCTCGGCTACTTCGACCTGTTGCCGCTCGCGGTCGGCACGGCACCGGCCGAACAGGTGTGCCGCGCGTTCGAGGCCGTCTGGGGCGGGCCCGACACGCTCATCGTGGTCAGCTCCGACTTGAGCCACCACCACACGCACGTCGAGGCACAGGAACTCGACGCGCAGACCGCGCGACTGATCCTGTCGCGGCGCAGCGACCTCTCGGATGCCCAGGCGTGCGGCGCGGGCGGGCTCAACGGCTTGATGGAATGCGCGCGTCACAAGGGACTCGCGGTGCAGTTGCTCGACCGGCGAACCTCCGGCGACACGGCAGGAGACAATTCGCGCGTCGTCGGCTACGGCAGCTTCGCGCTCTACGAGCCGGGCTGACTTCGCACGCGGCGGGCTACCCGCAGTGCGCGGTGCGCCGTCATCGCGCCCCGCGGCGTCACCGTCCGATTGCCAGAGCGCGACGACGCGTGTAAGTGTCACGAGGTGAATCGCGTCTTCCGTACGTCGATTTTCCTGGCCGCGCCGCTGCGCAGCGGGTCCTGCGTCGCGCTTGCGTGCCTCACACTTGCGCTGGCGGCACACGCAGAGTCCGCGCCGCCGCTCGCGCCATCGGCGATGCCCGACGTCGCAGCACCGGGCACCGCCGCCGACGTGGCGGCCACCGCCGCAGTGACACCGGAGGTCGCCGCCGCGACGGCGGAGGCAGCGCCTGCCGGCGCCGCGGGGAACGGCATCACGCAACCGCCGGCGACGCTCGGCGCGACCGACGCGTTCAACGCATTCCGCAGTCACTTCGACGGCGGTCGCTACGCCGCAGCGGTGCCATACGCGCAGCGCGTGCTCGAAGTCGCGGAACGGGACGCGACGGCACCCGACGCCGAGGAAGTGCAGGTCGCGTTGATGAACCTCGCGATGGCGCAGTACCTCGCCGCCGATCACACGGCCGCGGAGGCGACTTACCTGCGCGCGATCGAACTGATCGAAGGCTCCGGTCGCCCGCTGCACTCGCGGCTCGCCCGCGCTTACGCCGGCCTCGCCTCCTCCTACCACGACGCCGACCGTCACGAACTCGCCGTCACCAGCTTCGAGCAGGCCGTGGCCCTGACGCGTCGCCACGAGGGCGTGCTGACGGAACAGCAGGTGCCACTGCTCGAGAAGTACGTCGATTCGCTGACCACGCTGGGCCGTTACGAGGAGGCTTTGCGCGGCCAGCGTTACATCCTGCGCGTCGCCGCGCGCAAGCACGGCGAGAACAGCGTGGAGCTCGCACCGACGCTCGAGAAGATCGGTCGCTGGTACGCGCGCGTCGGCGCATACGAACAGGCGCGACGCCTGCTCAAGCGGTCGATCGACCTGGTCGAGACGGTGGAAGGACCGATGTCGCCACGACTGCTGGGCCCGCTCGCGACGCTCGCGGCCTGCAACCGCAAGCAGTTGCTCGACCCCACCCAGCACGCCTCGCCCGACCAGGACACGGACCGTGCGCCGCTGTTCGCCGACCCGGGCGTCGTCGCCGCGTCCTATTCGCCGGCGATGCTGGTCAACGAAGCCGAGAAGTCGCTCGCACGGGCGGTGACGATCGCGGAGGGACGGCCCGACCCGTCGCCGTCGCAGGTCGCCGACGCCCGGACGCAACTCGGCGACTGGTACCAGGGCCGCGGGCAGCCCGAGCGTGCGCTGCCGAACTACCAGGCCGCGTGGACCGCGGCCGCGCGCGCACCGCAGGCGCAGGTGCACGGCCGCACGCTGCACGAGGCGCTGTTCGGCCAGCCCGTGCTGCTGCAGGTCGTGCGCCCGGACGGCTGGAACAGGTACTCGGGTCGGCCGCCGGAGCAGGTCGAGATCCGCAACGTCCAGCTCGAGTTCACGGTGACCGCACGGGGTCGTGTCGAGACGGTGAAGGTCATCGACGACACGGGCGATCCGAGGCGGGCCGACAAGACTGCCTACACGGTCGAACAGACGGCGCGTTATCGCCCGCGCATGGCGCACGGCGAGCCAGTCGCGACGGAGCGCGTGACCTTTTCGCAGCCGTGGATCGTGTTGCTGCCGGAGGCACCCGACGGCAGCGACGGCGCGACCAGGGACCCACCGGCCGCACGTACGGCTACGCCGCCGCAGGCGACCGAATCCGCGTCGGCAGACAAGCGTCCCAAGTCGCCCGCGCCGGCGGGCACGTCTGGCTGAGGGCGAGGCCGCTAACGGTCCGGCGGTGGCGGCACCGGCGGCGCGACCTCGCTCGGTGCCTGTGGCGAGCCGGGCGCGATCAGGCCACGCGCGATCGCCTGCTCGCGGAACTCCGCCGCGAGCTTGGCGGCCGCGTCGCGCATCGCCAGTCGTGTCGCGGCCCGGAGCGCGTCGTCGCTCTTGCCGGGGAACGAGCTCGCCGGTTGCGAACCGTAACCGGTGAACGTCCAGCTCTCCGCGAGTTCGCCCGTGGGCGAATACAGCCGGACCGTGTACTTGAGGCTCGCGGCGTACAGCTGCGTGCCGGAGTCGAGCGGCGTGATGAAAGCGAAATCGTCGAGCGTCGGCACGAGCACGCCGCGGATCGTGGGGTCGATCCGCGCGGCCGCGGCCGGCGACGACACCGTGACGACGCGGGCGAACATCGCCTCCATCACGCGCATGAACCCCGCGGACTGCGCCTTGCCGAGGCCGATCGAGTACTCGCCGCCGCCACCGCGCGCACGTTTTTCCTCGTAGACCTGCTCGCGGAATTCGAGCGGCAGGTGCACGCCGACGGTCACCGGGATCTTCTCGATCAGCGGCGGCGGCACCTCGGTGGTCGTCTCGAAGCGTGTCGGGCCGCAACCGGCGGTGCCGGCGACGGCGAGGGCCGCCACCACGACGACGCGCCCGAACGACAGCCCTCGCCGGCGCTTCCTGCGATGCGTCACGGACACGCCCGCCTCCTCGGCTCGTCGCGCGACGACGGCACGCCGGCCGCCGCGTGACGTGCCCGATGCCGACACACTGGTCATGCGCGCTCTCCCATCCCTTGTTGCCGACTGTCCCGCATGTCGCTCAACGCCTCGTGTAGGAAGATGGCTCGTTCAGGCCGACGAAAGTGCCGCCATTGCGGGTGCAGAGCACGCGCATCAGCGTCGCGTAGCGGATGCTCGTGAATTGCGGCGCGTCAGGCCGCACCGGAAACCCGAGCGCGTGGATGCGCACGCGCCGGCCGCCGCGGTCTTCGCGGTTGATGACGTCGACGGCCCGCACGACCGAATCGATCGACGAGCCAGTGAACTCGTCGCCGAACACGTAGAGGCTGATGCGTCGCCCGGTGCCGTAGTACGTGCGGATCGCCTCGACGATACCCTCGATCGGGCTCGAGTTGCTGAACGGGAACCAGTCGCGCAACCGGTCCAGCACGAGCTTGCGTTGCGCCGGCGTGTCGGGCAGCCAGCGACCGCGGTACGACGGGAACATGTAGGTACCCTCGTCGCTCATGACCTGCCAGCCCTTGACCGTCGGGTAGGCGTCGAGCACCTCCTGCATCTTGCGCAGCATCAACGGCCAGGCGTAGTTGGCCATCGAGCCCGACGTGTCGATGATGAAGATGATGTACTCGCTGTCGACGGGCAGGCCGGCGACGGCGTCCTGCGGCGCGCGGCGGAACTCCGTACCGAGCACCTTCTTCATTTCCTCGGTGAGCTGCTGCTGGGCCGCGACGAGCTGGCCCTCGAGCTTGTTGCTGACGTCGGCGTCCTGCGTGCTCGCCCGGTACTTGCCCTTGACGTCGCTCAAGTCGCCTCGCAGCCGCGCCAGTTTCGCGCGCACGTCGGAGAGCTGGCGCTCGCGCTCCGTGAGGTCGCGATTGAGGATTTCCGTCTGGCCTCGGATCTCCGCGCGCTCCTGCTGCAACGCGAGCAGCCGCCCCTCGAGGTCGAGCCGCGACTTCTCGAGCGCCTTCGGCTCGCCGAACTTGCTCAGCATGAACAGCAGGATGATCGCGCCGAACGCGCAGCAGATCGTGTCGAGGAACGACATGCTGAACACTTCGAAGTCGCGCGTACGCCGGCGTGCCATCAGGGCCAGTCCTTGGCGGGCATCAGGAATGCGCCGTTGGTGCGACGCGCGAGGGTCCAGAACGCGCCGGGCGCGGCCGGGTCGCCCTCCATGGGCATCAGGATCACGTTGGCAGGCACGCGGTCCGGGTACTTGCCGAGCGCGCGCTCGAACAATTTGAGCCGGCCGTCGCCGTCGATGGTCTTGCGCACGAGCGGCGGGGTCGCGCCCTGCGTCGGCAGCCCGTCGGTGATGATGAATACGTTGTCGGGCGCCGGGCTCAGCGTGTTCATCAGCGTGAACACGTTCTCGAGGCTCGTGCCGTCCGCGGGCACGGTGCGGCGCAAGTGGGTCACGACTTCGGTCAGCGCCTTGGCGTCGCTGCCGTCGAGCCAGCGCCCGGCGCTGTCGGGCACGACGGTCCAGGCCTTGGTGTTGAAGGCGATGACCTGGAACTTCGATTTGGTCGGGATCTGCGCGGTGAGCCAGTCGACGGTCGCGACCGTGCGGCGCCACTTCTCGGAGGCGAGCCGGCGCGACTCCGGCATGTTGCGCAGCCGGATCACGTTGACGACGGTCTCGTCGAGCATGCTCGCCGAGACGTCGACGAGGATCGCGATGCGCTCGCCGCCGAGCTTGAGCCCGCTCAGGTACTGGCGGTCGCCGGAACCCGTGAAGCCCTTGACGCGGTTGCCCCGCGTGCCTTGCGCCGGGGTGCCTGCCTGCAGGCGCTTGCGGCTCTCCTCGGTCTGCCTGAGGTCGGCCTTGAGGCGCTCGATCGCCTCGCGACGCGACACGGCCGACTTGTCGGCGTCCCCGAGCTGCTCGCGCAGCTTCTCGGTTTCGTCGAGCACGCGGGTCGAAAGCCCTTCGGCGCGCTCCGTGTCGGTCTCGGACTTCTGCAGGCTGTTGCGCAGCACGACGAGGTCGGCATATCCCTGCAGCACCTCCTCCTCGAGCTTGTCGACCTCCGCGCGCAGCTGCGAGGTGTCCTTCTGGAACGCCTTGCTGCCGGCCGCGTTCAGGATCATGTACAGCAGCACGATCGCGCCGAAGGCACAGCAGATCGTGTCCAGGAAGGACATGCTGAAGATGTCGAACTTGCGTCTACGGCGCGGCATGGCGTGGGGACCTCCGGCTCACCGGCTCAGGGGCCCTCCAGCACACGGATCAGGTCGAGCGTGAGGCCCGGCGCGCCGAGACGCAGCACGTCGCCGACACGCAGCGCCACGCGACCACCGACGCGTTCGTCGTTGACGAACGTGCCGTAGGTGCTCTGGTCCTCGACCACGACCTGGCCGTCGAGCACGCGCAGCGTGCAGTGCACGCGCGAGACGCCGGCGATGCCGGCCGGCAGCGTCAGCGCGCGCGGCACGGCGCCGACGGACCAGCCGAGCGCCAGCGGCGTGCGCGTGATCGACCACGCGCGGCCGCGGAACAGCACGTGCGTGGGCACGGCCTCGGCCGGCACGTCGCCGGACGTCGCGACGCCGGCGACGCCAGTGGCGTCGACTGCCGCCTGCACCGGCAGGCGATGCACCAGCGAGATCGCGTCGGCCGGGCGCAGGATCGCGGCGGCGTGCTGCAGCGCTCCGAGCGCCGCGGCCCCTTCCGGCAGTGCGACGACGACGCAGTCGCGCAGCGTCGCGAGACGATCGAGCAGGCCCGGCAGCGCCACGACGCGCGGCGTGACGCAGACCTGCAGCGCGAGCCCGGCCGGGCGCGACGCCTGCACGAGCCGCATCACTTCGGCGGCCAGCGTGTCGACGGCAGCGGTCAGCTGCGCCCGCGACAGCGTCACGCGATGGCGGGTCGAGCCGATCTCGATTTCGGCCTCGGTCTCGTCGCTGTCGCGAAGAAGTTCAAGCCACGCGGGCAGGCTGTCGTGCAGACGCTGCTCGGTCGCCGCCTCGTGCAACGGGTCGAAGCGCGTTTCGCGCACGAACGTCGTGGCGATCGACTCGGCGAGCAACTGGCGGAACGCGAGCAGGCCGACGCCGGGCAGCAATTCGTACCGCGACCTGCGCAGCAGCCCGTCCGCGTGCGCGAAATCGACGAGCGTGGCCACGGCCTGGTGCAGTTGCAGGTCGAGGTGCAGCAGGTGCGGCGCCGGCGCGACCGTCGTGCAGGCCGCGAGGCCGAGGTCGACCAGCCCACGCACCGTCGTGCCGGATTCGTTGGCGATGCCGACGAGCAGGCCGAGTTGTTCGCGCGTGTAGCCGGGCGGCACGGCGAGCAGCAGTTCGCGGGCGCCCGCCGACACGGCCGGTTCGAGCACCGAGGTCAGGTGCGCGTGCGCGAGGTCCGCCGGCGTGCCGATGCCGCGCGCGCTCCAGGGCAACGGCTCGGTGCCGAGCGCCGACCAGAAGCGGTTCTGCGCGTGCAGCGGCGACAGCCGGTGACGCTGCAACGCGGCCGTGCCGACCAGCACGCGCCCGTCCTGCAGCAGCGCAAAGCCGGGGCTCGGCTCGCCGTCCAGCACCGTGGCGCCCGCGGGCGTCGTGCGTGCGACCGCGACGCCCGCATCGTTGAGCTCGACGGCGACCGGTGCTGGCGTGGCGTTCATCGCGACAGCCTCACCGTACGAGCATCTGGCGCACGACGTGCGTGTCGAGGAACTCCTCGGTGTCGAGCACGGCGCGCTCCTGTCGCAACTGGATCTGGTGCAGCAGGAACATGACCGTGATGCTGAGCGACAGCGCGACGAGCGTCGAATTGAACGAGATGCCGAGGCCCGCGACGACGCCGGACACGTCGCCCTCGACGGCCTTGTGCGCCTGCTGCAGCGACTCGCCGATGCCGCGCACCGTGCCGACGAAGCCGATCGCCGGAATCGCCCAGGCCACGTAGCGCACCATCGACAGCTCGGTGTCGAGCCGGCCGAACTCGAGTTCGCAGGTGTCGTGGATCGCCGAGGACACGTCCTGGATGTTGCGCGTCGAGCCGAAGCGGTGCAGGCCGCTCAGCAGCGCGCGGGGCAGCAACTCGTTGCGCATCGCCAGCGGCAGGGCCTCGACCTGTCGCGCGTAGTCGCGGGAGTCCTCGGGCAGGATCTTCATGCCCTCAGGCAGCCGCAGCAGGTCCAGCTGCAGCAGCTTCTGGCCGCGCCGCAGCGACCAGGCCTTGTAACCCATGATCGCGAACGCCCAGAGCGACAGCACAAAACAGACTTCCTGCTCCGGGTCCTTGACGATGACCTCGATGTAGCGCTCGGGGACGTAGTTCGGGTCCTTCTTCATCATTTCCGCGTCGTGGGCGCGTATCTCCGCGGCGCGCGGACGCACGTGGATCGCGTACACGGCGTGCACGAGGATCGTGATCACGACCAGCGAGACGACTTCGAACAGGAATTCGCGGTTGGCGACTTTCTTCATGGTGCGCTCGGGCTGCGTCCTGGCGTCAGATGTCGATCGGAAACGCGACGTCGAAGTCCGGACGGACTTTCTCGGTCGGCTCGAAACGTTGCGGCGAGCCCTTCGCGGCGGCGGGCTTCGGCGGCGGCGCGTCGGGGTCGGCGGACGCGTCGGGATCGCCGGCGGCCGATGCGCTCGCGGGCCCCGTCGACGGGCCGGCCGGCCCACCGGGGGACGCTGGCGTGGTCGTGCTCGGCCCCGGGTTCGCGGGGCTCGGTGTCGCCGACGGCGGCGCGGACGCCGCGGGCGGTGTCGACTGCCCCGCCGGCGGGGGTGGCGATGACGTCGCCGGCGGCTGCTGCGCCAGTGCGATCGTCGCCGTGATCGCGACACAGCCGGCCAGCACGAGCACGGCGGTGGGCAGCCTGCGGTTCCTGATGCTCATGGCTGCCTCGTTCACTCCGCGTATCGTGCGATCCGGAAGCCGAGGTCGTTGCGTCGTCCTTCGCCGTAGTCGCGATAGGCCGCGCGCAGTTCCGTGACGGTCGAGTGGCGCCAGCTCGAACCGCGGATCACGTGCAAGTTGCCCGGCGTGGCTGCGACCGGGTCGGTGGCGACACCGGTGCCCGGCGGCTGCACGGAGTAGGTTTCGGTGGTCCATTCAGCGACATTGCCGGCCATGTCGTGGAACCCGAGCGGATTGGCCGCATACGAGCCGACATTGGCCGTCACGGCTTCGCCGTCGTCGAGTTCGGCCATGTACGACGGCAGCAGCGGCTGGCCCCTGCGGTCGCCGAGGTTGCCCACGCCGGCCGGCACGGGCAGCGATTCGCCCCACGGGTACTTGCGCAAGGTGCCGTCGCGATTGGCACGCGCGGCCCACTCCCACTCGGCCTCCGTGGGCAGGCGGTAGCCGGTCGTCACCGGCACGACGAGCACGAGCTTGCCGCCCTGCACCTGGTACGCGGGTGGCAGGCCCTCCTGCTGGCTGAGCCAGTTGCAGTACTCGGCCGCGTCCTGCCAGGTCACGTTGACCACGGGCTGGCGGTCGAGTTCGAGCGTTTCCTGGCCGATGTAGCCCGAGCGGTGCGGCGTGCGGTACTGCCGGTACTCGCCGTTGCTGAGCTCGCGCGTTGCGAGATAGAACCGCCGCTTCAGCTCGACCGGGCGCTGGGATTCGTTGGCGCGTCGGCCCGATTCGCGTCGCGGACTGCCGATGGTGTAGCTCGCCGGCCCGAGCAGCCGCAGCTCGGCGCCCGACTTCGTGCGAATCGTCGCGCTCAACGCAGCGCCCGCGGCAGGTGCACTGGCGGTGGCTGCCGCTTCGGCACCCGTGCCGGCGGCGCCGGCCGGCGTCGACGCCACGACGGCCGGACCGCTGCCCGGCTCGAGCCGGACATTGACGACCTGCGGCAGGCCCGGCCGCGGCGTGATCGACGTGCGGTACGGCCGATACCCCGCGAGCCGCACCTCGAGCTCCTGCCGCGCCGAAGGCAGCCGCAGCACGCTGCCGGCGCGGCCGATCGCACGACCGTTCGCAAACACCTCGGCGCCGGCCGGTTCGGCCTGCACGGTGATCTCGCCGAGGATCGGCGTCAGCGCCAGCGACACGTCGCGGCGCGCGCCCGGGCCGACCGTCGCCTGGCTGGTCGCGGGTTCGTAGCCGTCGCGCGTCGCGACGATCGCGAGCGGCACGTCGGGACGCACTTCGAGCGTCAGCGGCGAGCGGCCGCGGTAGGCGCCACCGACGCTGACGCTGGCGCCGGCAGGGTCGGTGCGCACGACGAGCGTGCCGTCGGGCAGCCCGAGTCGCACCGGCCCCAGCGTCTGCGCCTCGTTGGCGACCACCTGCAGGTCCGTCACCCAGTCCTTGAATCCGGCCTGGCGCAGTTCGATGCGGTGCGTGCCGGCATCGAGTTCGAGCCGCGCCGGCGTCGCGCCGACTGCCTTGCCATCCACGGTGACCTGCGCGCCGGCCGGTTCGGTCAGCACCGTGACGGGCGCCCACGCCGGCACGAGCCTTGCCACGAGCGTCTGGCGCCGGTCCATGCCAACGATGTCGACGGGCGCCGAGTACGGCAGGTGCCGTGGCGCGACGATCACGAGTTCGTGCCGTCCTGCCGGCAGCCGCAGTTCGCCCGGGACGGCACCGACGTCCTTGCCCGCGACGCTTGCGCGTCCCGCCGGACTCTGCACCTGCAGCCGCCCCGGCAGCTTCTGCAGCCGATAGGTGAAACGCTGGTTGGAGGCGTCGGTGACCGTGAGCGGCGCGCGCAGCGTCACGTACCCCTCGCGTTCGATCTCGACCGTGTAACGCCCCGGACGCGCGAAATGGTTCTGGCCGAGGCCGACGCTGAGGCCGCCGCGCAGCCGCACGGCGCCGTCCTCCGGCTGCGCGACGATCGTCACCGCACGACCGGTCGCGAAGAACCAGGCGACGAACGCGAGCAGCGCCAATGCCGCGACACCAGCGACGCGTGCTGCGAGGTTGCGCGAGGCGCCACGCTCGGCCGCGGGCCGGCGAAACGCGACCGTCTCGATGCGTTCCTCGTCGTCGTCGCCGCCGCCGGTGACCACCGCGATCGGCGGCGCCTCGGGTGGCACCGTCAGGTTGCCGCCGCTGCCGTCCTCGACGTCGAGCAGGCGCACGCCGTCGCGCGTGGCGAGCCGCAGCCGTCCGCGACCGACGTCGACGACGTCGCCTTCGCGCAGCCACGTCGAACGGGCGACCGGTGCACCGTTCACGCGCGGCGTCGCGACGACGCCCGTGGCCGCAGGCTGGATGAACAGCCGTCCGTCCTCGAGCCCGATCAGCGCGATCGTGCCACCCTCGCCGGCGCCTGGCAGCACGATCGTGTGCCCGGTGCCACCGAGGGTCACAGGGAAGTCGGCCGCCGCGAGCGCACGCTCGCCGAGGGGATCGCGCAGGATCAGTTCGGTCGCGGTCAAATCGGCTCCTCGCAGCGGACCACGACCGTGGGTGGCGGTGCGCCTGGCAGCAGGTTCAACTCCTTGCGCACGTCGCGGTAGCCCTGCCGGGTGCCGACGACGGTGTAACGACCCGGCATCAGTTCGAGGCTCTTCTGTTCGAACAGCCCAAGCTTACCAATCCGGTAGATCTGCACCTCGGTCGCGTTGTCGGACGCCAGTGCGACGGTGATCGGCGTCCCGGCCTGTTCCAGCGTCGCGCGCAGCTTCGCCGTCTGCGCCTGGAGCCGCGGCCCCGGCGTGGGCACGGCGGCGGCGCGATCGAGGATGTGACGCACGACGTCGCGACCCGCGGCGCTGTACAGCCGCTCCGGCTTGTCGAGGTACGACTGCAGTTCCGCGTCGAGCTCGGCGCGTGGCTCCACGCGCTCGACGCCGTCCTGCGCCGGACGCAGGGTCGGAGCGCCCTTGAGCGCTTCGCGGTACAGCCGAAGGGCCTCGGACCAGCGCTCCTCGCGCTCGGCCGTCGCAGCCTGCTCGACGGTCGACGCGAGCGCATCGGTTTCGCTCGCGCGCCGGATTTGCTGCAGCCCTTCCGCCGCTTCGGGCGCGCCCGGACGGATCTTCGCGGCCCGTTCGTAGGCAGCCTGTGCCGCGCCGTAGTCGCGACGCACGAACGCCGACTGCGCCTGCGCGATCGCGGTCGAATACGCGTCGCCGGCGGCGCGGGCCTGCAGGCGCGCGAGGCCGGTGCGCGCGCCGGTCGTCGCCGGATCGAGCGCGAGCGCACGCCGGTACGCCGCCGTGGCCGCCGCCGCATCGCCGGCCTGCTCGGCCCGTTCGCCGGCAGCCGTTTCGCGCAGTACGGCGTCGAGCACCTGCGCGCGCTGCAACCCAGTCTTGGCGACGGCGTTCTGCGCATCGACCTCGAGCACCGCCGCGAACAGCTTTTGCGCGTCGGCTGAGCGACCGGCATCGAACGCCTGCCGAGCGGCGGCGAGACGTTCGACGACGACCTGCGGCAGGCGCTTTTCCAACGCGTCGAGCGTCGCGGCCAGGGCCGTGAACTGCTGCAGCGCGGCGGCGTAGTCGCGTCGTTCGACCGCGGCATCGCCCGCCGCGAGGCCGTTGCGGGCCGCGACGAACTGCGCGCCACCCCACTCGGCCGCGTCCTTTTGCTCGAGCCGTTGCAGTCGCGCAGGCAGCGGACCGCGCTTCGTGTCCGCCTCGCGCTTGAGTTCGGCGAGTTTCGCGAGGTCCGCGGGCGCCGTCGCCGCGGGGGCAGGTGTGGCGCCTTCCGTTGCCGGCGCCGGCATCGCCGGCTGCGGCCGGTGCGACTCGACCATGTCGGGCAACACGAAGAACGTGAAGCCGAACGCGACCAGCAGCAGCAACAGGGCCCCCGCCAACAGTCCGCGGCGGAAGCCTTCGCGTCGCAGGTCGGTCGCCGAAGGTCCCGACGCGTCGGGCCGCCGCCACTGCGCGCGAATTGGCGCGGCGTCGGCCGGTGGGCGCGGCGTGAACGCCGGCGCCGTTGCGTCCGGCTCCGCGACGGGCGTTTCGAGCGCGAGGCACTGGTCGAGGGCGTCGCGCACCTGGCGCATCGTGGCCGGACGTTCCGCCGGCTGCTTGGCCAGGCACTGCGCAACGAGCGCGCGCAACGCCTCGGGTGGCGTGGGCCGTCCCGCCAGCGGCGCCGGTCGTTCGTGCCGCACGCGTTCCGGCGTGACGTCCGGATAGAACGGCGGATGACCGCCGACGAGTTCGTAGAGCAGCGCGCCGAGCGCGTAAATGTCGTCGGCCGGCGAGGCGGCGGCACCGTCGAGCCGCTCGGGGCTCACCGCATAGGGCGACGCACCGGCCCCGGCCTGCTCGCCGATGCGCCTCGCGCTGCCGAAGTCGGCCAGACGCGCGAGTCCGTCGCCGTCGAGCAGCACGTTGGCGCTCTTCAAGTCGCCGTGCACCCAGCCCGCTTCGTGCATCTGCGCGAGCGCTTCGACGACCGGGAGCAGGCGTCGCACGACCAGGGTCCACGGACGACCGCGCAATCGACCGATCTCGCCGCCCGGCAGGAGTTCGAAGACGTCGACCCGGTAACCCTCCGCCTCGACCGTCTCGGTCGGCGTCAGCAACGCGGCGTGAGGCGCGCTTGCGAAGAGCGCCGACGCGTCGGCGTCGGTGGGAGCGCGGACCCGCACGACAACCTCCCGGTGGGATTGCAGGTCACGCGCGAGCCACGACGACGACCCTGCGCCCGACCCCAGCGGCCGCAGCAGTTCGTGACGCGCAGCAAGAACCTGCCCGGTGGCGAGCATCGGAGTGGTCATCGTTGGTTGCAGGGCTCAGCGCCGGCCGGGCGCAGGCTTGGCTGCCTCCGTCGAAGCCGTGGCCGGCAGGCCGGTTTCGTTTTCATACATTTCGCGCAGCAGCCGGCGCCACTCGGCGTACTGCTCCTCGGCGGAACCCTTGAGTTCGAGCGTGCGGCCCTCGATGTCGACGACGATCGGCTGCACTTCGCTCTGGAACGAGCTGCCGAGCTGCTTGAGCGACTCGCCGTGCATCTTGATCTCCGCACGCATGTCGAGCCCGCTCTTGAAGGCATAGATGCCGCCGAGCACGGCGGCAGTCGAGGCCGCATTGCCGGCGCTCGAGGTGGTCTCGCCGCCGGCGATGATGCCACCGACCACGGCCGCTGCGCCCAGCACCTGTCGCGTGAGCGCCTTGCGCCGGGCGTCCGCTTCCGCCTGGAGTTCCTCGTGGGTGTACTTGCGCCAGTTGCCGTAGGCGTCGTCCATGGTCTCGGCGAAGTTCGAGTAATGCTCGTTGAGCGTGTCGACCAGCGAATAGTCGCGCTCACGCACGCGCTCGAGCCGTTGCACGACCGGGTCGTCCCCCGCGGGCAGGCGCGTCAGCGTGTAAGTGCCCTTGCGGCCGTCGCGGGCAAGGTAGGGCTTGAACGCGTAGGGTGCGAGGTCGGCGGCAAAACGCAATTCGGCCACCTGGTGCACCTGCACGCGCTGTTCGCGCGTGAGCTTTTCGCGCGCGGCGAGCAGGTCGTTGGCGATCGTGGCATAGACGTTGTCGAACGGGTCGCGCGGCTTCACCGCGACATCCTTGTAGGCGCGCGTGTCGGCGATGCCCTCGTACTCGTCGTCGAGCCAGACGCGACCGATCGCGTCGGTGGCCTTGATCGCGAGCCTGATCTCGCTGCCCGTCGACTCGAGGATGCGACCCTCCACGTTGAGGTCGCTCGTCGCGCTCTCGGAGGGCAGCACGCGGACCTGACCCCACTGCCCGGTGCCCTCGAGCGTGTCGCGCAGCAGCACGGGCATGAAGCGCGACTCCGCCTTGCGCACGTCGGGGAAGATGCGCTGCTTTTCCTGGGCCTTCTCGTCCTCGGGCACGTTGGGATCGAAGACGTGGATGCCCACGTCGAGCAGTTCGTCCTGCGGGATCTCCGCCGTCGCCTTCTTCGCCACGACCGGCGGCATCGGCCGCTGGTCCTGCACGACACAACCGGACGCCGCCACCAGCAGCAGCACCGGGACGAGGGCTGCGGCACGCAGCGGCGTGCGTCGCGGTTCGTGGGTTGGGGTCATGGAGCTCACTGCGTGCTTTGCTTGTACTTCCGGTATTCGTCCCAGAGCCGCTCGCGCAACTCGGGGTCCGTCTCCTTCATCGCGGCCTCGCGCAATTGCCGCGCGACGATGTCGTCGTCGCGCCCGTCCGGGATGTCGCTCGGGACGCCGGACGGCCCGCCACCGCCCTTGGCTCCACCTCCACCAACGCCGCCGCCACCGCCTTGTTGACCGGAGCCCTGCGATTGATCGCCGGAACCGTCGCCACCCTGCTGGCCGGTGCCAGTGCCCTGCTCGCCTGCATTGCCGGAGCCGGCATCGCCCTCGCCCTGCCCGGCCGACGCGCCTTCGCCGGCGGCGCCCTGTTGTGCCTCCGCATCCTCGCCCGCAGCGCCGACGGCGCCGGCACTGCCCGAACGCCCGGCGCGCTCCTGCGAGATCCGCTCCTGTTCCTTGCGCATGCGCTCGTCGAAGACGGCGAAGGTTTCGTCGAAGCGACGATCGATCTGCGCCCGCCGGTCTTCGGGCGTCACGGGGCCCGAACCGGCGCCCGCACTCGAGCCGCTCGCCCCGCCGCTCGACGCCGACCCGCCCGCGCCGCCGCCGGCGTCGGCGCCTCCACCGGACGCGCCCGAACCTCCACCTCCGGCACCGCTCCCTTGCCCTTGGGTGCCAGCTGCGGGCCCCTGCCCGGGCGTGCTGCCTGCCGCACCGGCGCTGCCACCCTGGCCACCGTCGCCGCCGCCTGCCTGTCCTTGCGGGCTCGCGCCACCCTGACCGTCGGCACCACCGGTGCCCGGCGTACCGGGCATTCCCGGTGTTCCAGGCAGCCCCGGGATCCCCGGGATTCCTGGCATTCCGGGCAGCCCGACGCCGGGCATGCCCGCCGAGCCACCGCCGGCCGCGCCACCGGCACTGCCTTGCGTACCGCCGCGACCCTGCGCGCCGCCGCCGCCCGACGACCCCGAGGTGGTGTTCGGCCCGCCGCCCTCGCGTGAACCCGCCGAACCGCCCTGGCCGCCGGCTGAACCTGCGCTGCCACCGCTCGAGCCCGACGCGCCGGAGTTGTCGCCGGAAGCGCCCGCGTTTCCGTTGTTCGTTCCCTGTGTGCCGGCAGTGCCGCCGTTCGTGCCTTGTGCCCCGGCACTGCCACTGCTGGCACCCGACGAGCCGCCGCTCGAACCCGGCGGCGGCGTCACCCAGCCGGGAGGACGCGGCGTGCCGCCGGCACCCGACGCATCCGTGCTGCCGGTGGCGCCACCTTGATTGCCCGACTGGTTCGTGGACTCGCCGCCGGACGACCCGTCCGTCGTGCCCGTGGAGCCGCCGGATTGCGACCCGCTCGAGCCACCGGAGCTGCCCCCGGACGACGAACTCGGCGAGCCACTGGAGCCGCCCGGCATCGAGCCCGTGGAGCCGGACGAACCCGACGATCCGCCCTGCGACGACGATGGCGACCCCTGGCTGCCGCTGGAGCCCTGGCTGCCGCTGGAGCCCTGGCTGCCACTGGAGCCCTGGCTGCCACTGGAACCCGAGCTGCCGCTTGAACCCGAGGAACCACTCGAGGAAGGCGTCGACGACGGCATGGAACTCGGCATCGACGACGACGAGGTCGTCTTGCAGCCAGACACGGCCACGGCTGCGCCGACGATCAGCAACGTGGACAGACCCTGGATGCGATTCATCTGTGGAGCCCTTTGCGAGGTGCCTCGAGCGCGGCCGGCTGATCTTTCCTACTTGGATGCGCCGACCCGGGGACGGTTCACTGGCCGGCTGCGATCAGGGGCTTGGACTACCGACGGTGCCGTCGGGGGCCGAGGCCGCCGTGGCAGTGCCGGTGTCGGCCTCGATCGCCGCCCCGGCCGCCAGTGCCATGTCGTCGCCGGCCAGGAACGAGCGCAACTGCTCGCTGAGCCGGTCGCAGGCCTTGCGACGCACGGGCGTGATGATCGGGATCGGCGCGATGGCCCCGATCAGCACCGAGGTGCCGGTCACGTCGGCCGTGACCTCGCCGATCTCGGTCGCGCTCTGCATGTCCCAGACGGAGGCGACGTAGCCCGACTCCTTCTCCCACCAGCCGACGCCGAAACACCCGGCACCGCCGGGACCGGCCGCGCAGGCCACGCTGCCACCACCGTTGGTCTTCCGCGTATTGCCGTCGAGCCAGACCACGTAGCGCACGCCGATCTGCTGCAGCCTTTCGCTGACGCCCGGGCGCTGCAGCAGCACGCGCAGGCCGGCCGCATTGGCCGGTGCCGTGCTCGGCTCGAACCACGGGAACAGCGCGTCGGTGAACTCCTGCTCGCCGTAGATCTTGAACGGCACGCGTGCCGTGCTGGCGCGATCGCTCTGGCCGTCCTCGGGGTGGATCAGCTGGCCGCCGAGCCGCTCCTGGACGCAGTCGAGGAAGACCTCCTCGGTGCCGACACCCTCGAGCTGAGGCTTCTTCAGCAGCACGATCGACTCGTACGGCTGGATGGAGGCGGCGACCTGCCGGGTCTCGTCGACCTTCGCCGTCATGCACGCGGTCGCGAGCGACGCGAGCACGGCCGTGCCGATCGCGACGCGCAGCGACGGACCTGCAGCCGTCGCCGCGCGGCAACGGTCGAAACGAGTGGCGTCCATGGCTGTTCCTCCTGCTGCCGGCGGCGGGTGCGTGGAACACGCAGGCGCCTGTGCATTAACCGGAGTCGTCCCGAGTATACGACAAGCAATGCGACTGAAAAGTCGGCGCCCGGACGATCAGTTTGCGTCGAACAGGCCGGGCTGGACCGGAGCTCCCGGGTCACGGATGAACTGGCTGGTGTCGAGTTCGGCCCACTCGCCCGTGCCGAGGCCGAGGCGCCGGCAGGCCGCGTCGAAGCGGGCCCCGATCATCGCCGCGTAGGGCCCCTGGCCGCGGTGGCGATAGCCGAAGCGGGGATCGTTGAGCTTGCCGCCGCGCATCTCGCGCACGAGGTGCAGCACGTGGTCGGCACGCTGCGGGTAGTGCTCGCGCAGCCAGTCCTCGAACAGCCCCGCCACCTCGAACGGCAGCCGCAACATCAGGAACCCGGCGTTCCGGACACCGGCCGCCGCGACCGCCTCGAGCATCTTCTCGATTTCGTGGTCCGTGATCGCCGGGATGACCGGGGCCAGCATCGCGCTCACGGGCACCCCGGCCTCGGTGAGCTGGCGCATCACGCGCAGGCGCGCCTGCGGTGAGGCCGCGCGTGGCTCGAGCGTGCGCTTGATCTCGTCGGTGAGGCTCGTGAGGCTGACCGCGACGCGCACGAGGTTGCGGGCCGCGAGTTCGACGTAGAGGTCCACGTCGCGCAGGATCAGCGCGCTCTTGGTGATGATCGTGACCGGGTGGCGTCGCTCGAGCATCAGTTCGAGCACCGCACGGGTCGACCGCAGCGACCGCTCGGCGGGCTGGTAGGGATCGGTGTTGCCGCCGACGTGGATCACCCGGCAGCGATAACGCGGCGAGGCCAGTTCCCTCGCGAGCAACTGTGCGAGCGCAGGCTTGTGGAAGATTCGCGTCTCGAAGTCGAGCCCCGGGCTCAGGTTCAGGTACGCGTGCGCGGGACGCGCATAACAATAGATGCAGCCGTGCTCGCAGCCCTGGTACGGATTGATCGACTGCTCGAAGCTGACGTCGGGCGAGTCGTTGCGCGTGATGGCGGTCTTCGGGAACTCGGCGATCAGTTGCGTCGCCGGGTGCGGCGGCACCTCCTCGAGGCTGCCCCAGCCGTCGTCGGCCGGCTCGAGACGCGTCGAGTCGAAGCGGCCCGCGGGGTTCGAGACGGCCCCCCGACCCTTCTCCACCTGGTGTCGATCAGCGCGACGCATGGGCCGAGAGTACTGTATGCATATACAGTTTCCAAGCCCTGCGCTATTTCTGTTCGGGGAAGCGCTCCATGCGCCAGAGTTCCGGGAACAGCCGCGTCCAGGCCACCGCGACGAGCAGTGTTGCCGCGCCGCCCACGACGACGGCCGGCACTGCCCCGAGCCAGGCCGCGACGACGCCACTCTCGAACTCGCCGAGTTCGTTCGACGCGCCGATGAACACGCCGTTGACCGCGCTCACGCGGCCGCGGATCTCGTCCGGTGTCTCGAGCTGCACGAGCAGGTGGCGGATGTAGACGCTGATCATGTCGCCGGCCCCGAGTACGGTCAGTGCGCCGAGCGACAGCCAGAACGAGGTGGAGAGCCCGAACACGAGCGTCGCGACGCCGAACACGATCACGCCGCCGAACATCCAGCGACCGACATTGCGCGTGACCGGCGATGCGCTCAGCACGAGCCCGGTCACGGCGGCGCCGACACCGGGCGCCGCGCGCAGCCAGCCGAGCCCGCTCGGGCCGACGTGCAGCACGTCGGCCGCGTACACGGGCAGCAGTGCGGTCGCGCCGCCGAACAGCACCGCGAACAGGTCGAGCGAAATGGCGCCGAGCACGGGCCGGCGCCGGCCGACGAAACGCAACCCCTCGAACAACGCGTGCAGGTCGGTGGCCGAGCCGGCATTGGCGGCAGGGGTCGTGCCACCGCCGCGGCGCAGCGTCGCCATCGCCAGCACCGAGATCGCGAGCAGCGCCACGACCACGCCGTACACGGTCGCAGCGCCGGCGAGATAAAGCACGCCGCCGAGCGCCGGGCCCGCGATCGTCGTGACCTGCCAGACCGAGGTGTTGAGCGCGACGGCCGCGCCGAAGTGCTCGCGCCCGACGAGGTTGGGCAACAACGCCTGGCTCGTCGGCATCGCGAACGCGCGCGCGACGCCGAACAGCGTCATCGCCGCGAACACCGGCCACGCGCTCGTCAGTCCGCGCCACGCAAAGCCGAGCAGCAGCAGTGCGCACGCGAGCATCAGCGCGTAGCAGCCGACGAGGATGCGACGACGGTCGTGGCGGTCGGCGAGGTGTCCTGCGGGCAGGACCAGCAGCACGAACGGCACGAACTGCGACAGGCCGATCAGGCCGAGGTCGAGCGGGTCCCGCGTGACCTCGTAGACCTGCCAGCCCACCGCGACCGTCTGCATCTGCACGGCCAGCGAGCCGAGGAAACGCGTCGCGATGTACCGACGAAAGTCGGGGTTGCGCAGCAGTGCCTGCCGCGCGGCGGACGCGTGGTTCATGCGACGGAAGCGGGGAACACGGGCGACGGACGCATCGGTGCGGCCCAGCATACCCGAGCGGCACACCGTCGCGCAGCGGCTGGCGGCGGGCGCGCGACCCGGCGAGAATCGGGCATCGCCACTGGCCGACGCGTCGCGGCACACGCCGCGACCTGTCGCCGCTCACCACAGGGAGAACCCTCCAATGTCGCGACCGGTCGCAACGTCGCCCCGACTCCGCTCCTCTGGTTCCCGCTGGCTGACTGCACTGGTCGCCATGCTCGCGTTGCCTTTGCTGTCGTGGTCGCTCGAGGCGGCCACGCCCGTCACCGCCGACGTGAAGTTCGAGGCCACGGCGCGCCGCTTCGTCGACGAGTTCGGACGCTACTCGCCCGTGTCGGCGACGCAGCTGGGCGATCACCGCTACGACGCCGAGCTCGACGACCTCAGCGCCGCCGGCCGTGCGCGCACGCTGGCGTGGACCAAGGCGATGCTCGCCGAGTTGCAGGCGATCGACCACGCACAGCTTTCGCGCGCGAACCAGGTCGACGCGGCGATGCTCGAGAACCAGTTGCGGCAATCGATCTGGACCGAGGAAAAGTACCGCGACTGGTCCTGGGATCCGCTCGTCTACACGCAGCTCACGGGCCAGGCGATCTACGGCCTGCTCGCGCGCGAGTTCGCGCCGTTGCCGCAGCGGCTCGCGTCGGTCACGGGCCGGCTCGAAAAGCTGCCGCGCCTGCTCGAGCAGACACGCGCCAACCTCGTGCCGGCGCGCGTGCCGGCCATCCACGCCGAGACCGCGGTCAAGCAGAACCCCGGCGTGCTGAGCCTCGTCGACGAACTGGTCGTGCCGAACCTCGCGCAATTGCCGGCCGCCGACCGCGCGCGACTGGAACAGGCGATCGCGAATGCGCGCACGGCCGTGCAGGCGCACCAGCAGTGGCTCGAAAAGGAGCTGAAGCCTGCCGCCAAGGGCGAGTTCCGGATCGGTCGCGAGCTCTACGACGAAAAGCTCGCGTTTGCGCTGATGTCGCCGCTGAACCGGGCCGAGGTTCGCCGTCGCGCCGAAAGCGAACTCGTTGCCACGCGCGCGAAGATGTACGAGGTTGCGCGCACGGTGCTTGCGGGTCGCGAAGGCGCGCCGGCGACGCCGGCCAGCCCGACGCCGGCCGAACAGCAGGCGGCGATCAAGGCCGCGCTCGAAGTTGCGGCGAGCGAGCGCCCGCCGCGCGCGGGCGTCGTCGAGCTCGCCAAGGAGACGCTGCGCGAGACGACCGAATTCGTGCGCACGAAGAACTTCGTGACCGTGCCCGACGAGCCGCTCGACATCATCCTGATGCCCGAATTCCAGCGCGGCGTCGCGGTGGCCTACTGCGATTCACCGGGGCCGCTCGACAAGGGTCAGCGCACCTTCTACGCGGTCTCGCCGATTCCCGAGGACTGGACGCAGACGCAGGTCGACTCGTTCCTGCGCGAGTACAACACCCGCTCGATCGCGAACCTGACGATCCACGAGGCGATGCCGGGCCACTACCTGCAGATCGCGCACTCGAACCGCTACCCGTCGACGCTGCGCGCGATGCTGGGCTCCGGCCCGTTCATCGAAGGCTGGGCCGTCTACACCGAACGCGTGATGCACGAACAGGGCTTCCGCGCCAACGACCCGCTGATGCGCCTCGTGCAGCTCAAGTGGTATCTGCGCTCGATCACCAACGCGATCATGGACTCGGCCATCCACGTCGACGGCATGACGCGCGACGACGCGATGAAGCTGATGGTCGAGACCGGGTTCCAGGAGGAGCGTGAAGCCGCCGGCAAGTGGGTGCGCGCGCAGCTGACCGCGGCGCAGCTTTCGACCTACTTCGTCGGCTACCAGGAACACGCCGACATGCGCGCCGAGGCCGAACGGCGCGACGGCGCGAAGTTCGACATCAAGCGTTACCACGACACCGTTCTGTCGTTCGGCTCGCCGCCGGTGCGCTACGTGCGCGCGCTGCTGTTCGACGAACCGATCCGCTGAGGTCGCCGGCCCGTCGCCGTCCGCAACGGGCGGCGACGGGCCCGGTCGCGCGCGCCGATGCATGCCGGCGCCGCGGGGCGCGACGCGGGCATCATTCCACCAGGCGCGCCGATTCGACCGGCACGAACTTCAAGCGCACGTACGGGTCGAGCCGCAGCAGTTGCGCGTCGTGCAGCCGCGCGAGCAGCAGTTGCGACGCGATCGCGCCGCAACCGGCGAGGAACATGTCCCACTGCGTGTCCCAGACGTCGCCCTGCGTGCCGAGGAAGGCGCCGGCGGCATCGCCACCGGCCAGCGCCGCCCACCACTCGGTGAACTCGTAAGTCGCGCTGATGCCGAGGATGCTGAGACAGACGATCGCGAACAGCCACTTGCCCGGTCGCAGCGGCGAGGTTCGCAACAGCAGTTCGCGCGCGATGATCGCGGGACCGAAACCCTGCATCAGGTGACCGATGCGGTCGTAGTGGTTGCGCGAGAGGTCGAAGGTGTCGCGCAGCCAGTCGCCAAACGGCGTCAGAGCGTACGTGTAGCGGCCGCCGTACATCAGGATCAGCGCGTGCACGGCGATCAGCACATACGCGAGCGGCGTGAGCGGAAACCGCGCCCGGGTCCACAGCAGCAGCGGCACCGCGACCAGCACCGGCAGCACTTCGAGCAGCCAGGTGAGACGGTCGTAGGGCTCGATGCCCGACCAGACCAGTCCAGCGAGGACAATACCGAGCAGCGCGAGCGGCAGGCGATCTGCACGCTCGATCACGGCGGCGCTCCGGCGGCGCCCGCGACCTCGACGGCGACGTGCTTCATCCGTTCGACGATCGCACGGAAACGCGGATCGTCGCGCAGCGCACCGAGGTCGGGATCGTGTTCGATCCAGCCGAGGTTGCCGCGGCCGTAACGCACTGCGTCGTCGAGCAAGCGCAGCGCCTCGTCGTGCTCGCCGAGCAACGTGTGCGCGCAGGCGAGGTTGTAGGCGGTCGCGAACTCACCCGGGCGAGCAACGAGCGCGCGCCGCGCGAACTCGTGCGTGCGTGCGCGCTGGCCCGCCTTGGCGAGCGCGACCGCCCCGAGGTGCAGCGCGCGACCGTCGTCCGGATCATGCTCGAGGTGCGCCTCGATCGCAGCGATGGCGCGTTCATTGACCGCTCGTTCCTGCTCGTACCGGCCGAGCTGGGCAAGCGCGCCCTGCCACATGCACAGCGGCTGGTATTCCTCCGGCCGCAAGCGATGCGCCGCCTCGAACAGTTGTGACGCCCGCTCGAACTCGCCGCGCGCGAAGCAATGCCGCGCGTACATGTAGCTGGTCTCGTACGAGGTCGGGTTCAGGCGCAGCGCCTCCTCGAATGCGCGCTCTGCTTCGGCGGCGCGTCCCTGCATCGAGTACAGACACGCCTTGGCGAGCCAGGCCTCGGGCATCTGCGGTTGCAGGTCGAGCGCCCGCTGACTGGAGCGGATCGCCTCCTCGAACTCCTCGAGCTTGAGGTCGAACTGCCACTGGCCCTTGACCGCGATCGCGTTCGCGAGACCGGCGTGCGCCTGCGCAAAACCCGGGTCGCGATCGATGGCCTGTCGGAACAGGGCCGCGGCGCGTGGCAGCGTATGGTCGGTGTGGTCGCGCAGCAGCGCCTGGCCGCGCAGGTAGAGGTCGTACGCCTCGGCGTTGCCGGTGCCGCCGCGACCGAGCAAGGCCTGTTCGCCGGGCGTCAGCGTCAGGCGCAGCGCACGCACGAGTTGCCGTGCGATCTCGGACTGGATCTCGAAGACGTCGTCGAGCTTGCGATCGAAACTCTCCGACCAGTGGTGGTAGCCGTCCGTGCAGCTGACCAGCTGCGCAGTGATGCGTACGCGCTCGCCCGCCTTGCGCACGCTGCCCTCGAGCACCGAGCCCACGCCGAGCGCCCGACCGATTTCGCGCACGTCCTGCTGCCGGCCGCGGAACTGGAATGCCGAGGTTCGCGACGCCACCCGCAAGCCGCGGACGCAGCAGAGCGAGTTGATGATTTCCTCGGCGATGCCGTCGCAGAAGTATTCCTGGTCGCGTGCCGGACTCAGGTCGGCGAACGGCAGCACGGCAATCGACGCACCGGGCGCGATCGCAGGGTCGCCGGAACCCGCAGGTGGACGCGCAGGCTCGGCGACGACGCCCGCAGCGTCGGCCGGTGGCGGCGCCCCGACGGGCAGCGGCGCAGTGCGCTCGATGCCGCGCGACGTGAGGTCGAAGACCCAGGCGAGCCCGCAGACGAGCGGGAAGCCGAGCGCGAGCGCGAGGATCAGGAAACGCTGGGCGACCGCGGGCAGGCCCAGCGGTTCGAACGTGGCATCGGCGACCTGCACGAGCACCCACGCCGCGAGCACGTAGCCGATCGCGACGCGGACGACCTTGCGCCGACGCAACTCATCGATCCAGCGACCGACCTCCATGCCCGTGTCCCACATGCGCGCTCCCCGACCCGAGGCCGGATTATAGGGTTTCGCGGTCGAGGAACCCGTCGACGATGCGAGCTACCTTCTCGGGTTGGTCGTGATGCAGCATGTGCCCGGCCGCCGCGACCACGTGCGGTCGGAGATGCGGCAGGTGGCGGCGCATGGCGTCGGGCGCCGCGGCCCCCTGCAGCCGCGTCACGAGCTCCGATGCGCCACCGATGACGTAGGCGAGCGGCGCGCGGATCTCGCGCCAGCAGGCCTCCGTTTCCTCGCGCCGGTAGAGCACCGGGTTGACACGCCTGTGGGCCGGGTCGAAACGCAGCCGCACGCGGC
>DATMIB010000046.1:0-4698 GCA_035554635.1 Steroidobacteraceae bacterium
CGTGCCGATGCTGGTGGTCCACGGCCAGCTGGACTTCCGCATCCCCGTCGAGCAGGGCATCGCTGCGTTCACCGCGCTGCAACTCAAGGGCATCGAGTCGAAGTTCCTGTACTTCCCGAACGAGAACCACTGGGTGCTCAAGCCGCAGAACAGCGTGCAGTGGCACGACACGGTCAACGGCTGGCTCAAGCGGTACATCGGCCAGTCGAAGCCCTGAGGATGAGGTACTGCCGGGGCTCGAGCCTCGAATAGCGGCGGACGCCGTTCACCGCGCGCGTGCTTCACCGCACGCGCGCGTGTGAACCGCGACAATCGTCAGTGATTCGGGGGGCGGTGCGTCGTGGGGCAGCGCATGGGCTTGCTGAAGAATTCAGTTGCACCACTGCTGCTCGCAAGGCTCGCCGTCACCGTTCCCGTCCATCTGCACGCCGGGGCAGTGCTTCAGGAAAAACTCTGCCTCGGCACACGAAGTCATCTGCGAGCAGTGAGTGCGTCCGTCGCAACTGAACGATTCATCAATCGTTTCAGCGACCGGCAAAGGTGACGTGTCGGCCTCGTGTCGTGCCGCGTACCAGTCATAGCCCACGAAGCCGATCGCAGCGACGGCAACGCCTGTGAACAGCCTGCCCACCAGGTTGCTGCGATTGGCCCGAGTGGGTGCCTCTTGCTTCGGCGTCGCCATTCGGCGGGCCGGTCGCACGATCTGCTCTGCTCGCTTGCGTCCGTCGGGCCCGGTGCGCACCTCGAACGAGACCGTCTCGCCGACGCGAGGCCTCACCCCGTCCCTCGGAAACGCGGAAATGTGAACGAAGACCTCTTCGTGACTCTGTGGCAGGGCGACGAATCCGAAACCCCTGTCGTCGTTCCACTTGATCAGCGTTCCGTGCGTTCTCATTATTCGCGCGCGTTGGCTTGCTCGTTCTTGTTTGCGAGGACTCTCGCGCAACGGCCTCCAGCCCGCAATAGGGAGCGATCGGCGTCTTGCGCGGGCGCGCCCCGCGCCTGACGAATCACTCGATCGAATACGGCACGACGCGGCGCTCGTGTTCGTGCACGACGAGCCGGCGATCGAGCGGCGGGTACGCGCGCTGGTGACAGTTGGGCCGCTCGCAGATGCGACAGCTCACGCCCACGGGCACGGCGGCGCCATCGAGCCGCAGCCCTTCCGAATAAACGACCTTGTCCGCGTGCGCGATTTCGCAGCCGATGCCGATCGCGTAGTGACGATTCGGCTCGAGGTAGTTGCCCGAGCGCTTGATGATGCTGCGGCCGATGCAGAGGTAACGCACCCCGTCCGGCATTTCCGCGACCTGCGCGAGGATCCGGCCGGGCTGGTGAAAGGCCTCGTGCACGTTCCAGAGCGGGCACGCGCCGCCGAAGCGCGCGAACTGGAATCGCGTCGAGCTGTGCCGCTTGGTGATGTTGCCGGCCTGGTCGACGCGCACGAAATAGAACGGCACGCCGCGCGCGCCGGGGCGTTGCAGCGTGCTCAACCGGTGTGACACCTGCTCGAAGCTCGCCGTGTAGCGGTGCTGCAGCTGCTCGATGTCGTGGCGCAGGTCCATCGCGGAACGCGCGAACTTGCCGTAAGGCAACAACAGCGCACCGGCCGCGTAATTGAAGAGCCCGATCCGCGCGACGTCGCGGGCGGTCGCGGACTTGAGCCCGGCCGACTCGAGCACGGCGTCGACCTTGTCGGCGAACAACAGCGAGGTCAGCTGCGTCGCGAGCTGGAACACACGCGTCGGCTCGGGCAGGTCGCGTGCGAGGGTAACGACCCTGGCGGCCGGGTCGTAACGCCGAATGAAGCCGGCGTCGGTCGAGGCGGCGCGTTCGACCCGCAGGCCGAAGCGGCCGGCGAGCGCGCGCTCGAGCGCATCAACGACGTCGCCGTAACCGTCGATGCCGACCTCCTCCGCGAGCGCCTCGGCCGCGACGTCGAGCTCGTCGACGTAATTGTCGCGGTAATGGAAAAAGTCGCGGACCTCCTGGTACGGCACCAGCGAGTCCGGCGCGTCCTCGGTGCGGATCCGGACGGACTCGTCGAACCGCATCATGCGTTCGTCGAGCGCCCGGTAGGCGCGGTGCAGCGCGATGAACTGGCGAGCCAGCGAGGGGGTCGTCGCGGCGGCGAGCTTGAGCTCCGACAACGACGGCGACGGGGCGTCGAGCGCGAGCTCGGCGGTGGCCTCGCGCAGGTCGGCGATGATGCGGCTTTCCTCATCGGTGTCGAATTCGGCGGGATTGACGCCGAAATAGCGTGATAACGCGATCAACACGCGCGCAGTGACCGGGCGCTGATTGGTCTCGATCTGCGACAGGTAACTGGTCGAAAGGCCGAGGTGCTTGGCGCAGGCGTCGAGCGTCAGCGCCTTGCGCTCGCGCAGGGACCGCACCTTCGGGCCGACGAAGATCTTCTCGCGCATGTTCTTTTGCAATTTTGCAGAACGAGCCAGTTTCGCAAGCTTTATACGCCCAACTTTGCAACGGCGCCACGCGCGTAAAGGCGCAGAATGCCTCGCGATTTTCAACGACGAGCAGGGGGACGGCCGATGTCCACGCGAGTAGCGAAGAATTCCACTTCCGCCGGCGCGCGCTTACGCGCGGCCGTGGCCGCCGAAACGCCGCTGCAGGTGGTGGGCACCATCAACGCCTACACGGCGTTGCTCGCCGAACGCGCGGGTTTTCAAGCCATCTACCTTTCGGGCGCCGGTGTTGCGAACGCCTCGTTCGGCCTGCCGGACCTCGGCATCACGAGCCTGAACGACGTCTGCGAAGACGTTCGCCGCATCACCTCGGCCACCGACCTGCCGCTGCTGGTCGACGCGGATACCGGCTGGGGTGCCGCGTTCAACATCTCGCGCACCATCTCCGACCTGGTCAAGTCCGGCGCGGCCGGCTGCCACCTCGAGGACCAGGTGCAGGCCAAGCGTTGCGGCCACCGCCCGGGCAAGGCGCTCGTCTCGGCCGAGGAAATGGTCGACCGCATCAAGGCCGGCGTCGACGGCCGCACCGACGACCAGTTCGTGATCATGGCGCGCACCGACGCGCACGCGGTCGAGGGGCAGCAGGCCGCGATCGATCGTGCCCTCAAGTACGTCGAAGCCGGCGCGGACATGATCTTCGCCGAGGCGCTCACGACGCTCGACGAGTACCGGCAGTTCACCTCGGTCGTGAAGGTGCCCGTGCTCGCCAACATCACCGAGTTCGGCAAGACGCCGCTGTTCACGGTGCAGGAACTCGCCGGCGCCGGCGTGCAGCTCGTGCTGTACCCGCTCTCGGCGTTTCGCGCGATGTCCAAGGCCGCCGAAGTCGTCTACGGCGCGCTGCGCAAGGAAGGCACGCAGAAGAACGTGACCGCGTACATGCAGACACGCGCCGAGCTTTACGAGGTGCTCGGCTACCACGACTACGAGCGCAAGCTCGACGAGCTCTTCACGCGCGAAGGCGGCAAGTGACCCACGCCGCGACGACCGCCACTCACCAGGACGAGACCCGCACCATGAGCACCAACGAAACGCCCGCCGTCGGATTCAAGCCGAAGAAGTCCGTGGCCCTTTCGGGCGTCACCGCCGGCAACACCGCGCTCTGCACCGTCGGCCGCAGCGGCAACGATTTGCACTACCGCGGCTACGACATCCTCGACATCGCCGAAAAGTGCGAGTTCGAGGAAGTGGCCCACCTGCTGATCCACGGCAAGCTCCCGAACGTGGCCGAGCTGAAGGGCTACAAGGAGAAGCTCAAGCGGCTGCGCGGCCTGCCGGTGCCGGTACGCGTGGCGCTCGAGGCACTGCCCGCGTCGAGCCACCCCATGGACGTGCTGCGTACGGGCGCTTCGGTGCTCGGCTGTGCGCTGCCGGAGAAGGACGACCACGGCACGGCCGGCGCACGTGACATCGCCGACCGGCTGATCGCGAGCCTCGGCTCGATGCTCTGCTACTGGTACCACTGGAGCCACTCGGGACTGCGCATTTCGGTCGAGACCGAGGACGACTCGATCGGCGGCCACTTCCTGCACCTGCTGCACCGGCGCCAGCCGCCCGCCTCGTGGGTCAAGGCGATGCACGTCTCGCTGAACCTCTACGCGGAACACGAGTTCAACGCCTCGACCTTCGCGGCTCGCGTGATCGCCGGCACCGGTGCCGACATCTACTCGGCCGTGACCGGTGCGATCGGCGCGCTGCGCGGGCCGAAGCACGGCGGCGCCAACGAATTCGCGTTCGAGATCCAGAAGCGCTACGAGAACGCCGACGAGGCCGAGGTCGACATCCGCGCGCGGGTGGAGCGCAAGGAAGTCATCATCGGCTTTGGCCACCCGGTCTATACGATCAGCGATCCGCGCAACAAGGTGATCAAGGAAGTCGCACGGGGCCTTGCGCTCGAGGCGGGCGATCTCAAGATGTTCCACATCGCCGAGCGGCTCGAGAGCGTGATGTGGGACGTCAAGAAGATGTTCCCGAACCTCGACTGGTTCAGCGCCGTTTCGTATCACATGATGGGCGTGCCGACCGCGATGTTCACGCCGTTGTTCGTGATCGCGCGCACGACCGGCTGGAGCGCGCACGTGATCGAGCAGCGCATCGACGGCAAGATCATCCGGCCGAGCGCGAACTACACCGGGCCCGAGGACCGCAAGTTCGTGCCGATCGAGCAGCGCTGATCCCACCTCTCGGGGGACCACCTCTCCCGCTCGCGGGA
>DATMIB010000047.1:0-6088 GCA_035554635.1 Steroidobacteraceae bacterium
CCGAGAGGAACGCGCCGAGCGGCACCTCGGAGATCATGCGCAGCCGCACCGACTCCTGCAGGCGGCGGTCGAGCTCTTCGCAGGCTTCCGTGAGCGAGATACGCTCGGAGAGCGTGAAGCGCACGTCCCAGTACTCGACCGGCTCTGGCACCGGCTCGCCGCGGCGAATCGTCAGCCGATGGCCCGGCGGCAGCTTCTTCGTGCTCGTGAAGATCGTGCGCGGCTCGGCGACGTAACCGAGCGCGAAGTATTCCTCGACCGCGCAGGGATCGACCTCGCGCCCGAGCGCCGGGCACTGCAGCAGCGACTTGAGCTCGGAGCCGAACAGCAGCAGCCCGTCCGGCAGCACCGCGTAAAACAGTGGCTTGACGCCCAGGCGGTCGCGCGCGAGGAACAGCGTCTCACGGTTACGGTCGTAGAGCGCGAACGCGAACATGCCGCGGAAACGGTCGACGCACTTTTCGCCCCAGGCCTCCCACGCGTGCACGATCACCTCGGTGTCGCTGCGCGTGTGGAAGACGTGGCCGAGCGCCTGCAGTTCCGGGATCAGTTCCTGGTAGTTGTAGATCTCGCCATTGAAGACGACGACGACCGAGCCGTCCTCGTTGTAGAGCGGCTGCTGGCCGGTCGCGACGTCGATGATCGCGAGACGACGGTGGCCGAGCCCCACGCCCGGCTCGACGTGCACGCCCTCGCCGTCCGGCCCGCGGTGTGCCTGCGAGTCGTTCATGCGCTGGAGCAGCGCACGGTCGATGTCGCGCCGGCCGCGTGTGTCGAAGAGCCCGGTGATGCCGCACATGGTCTAGATGCCCTCACCCGGCCTTCGCCCCCCCTCTCCCGCCAGCGCGGACGAGGGTCGGGGTGAGGGCCTCTGGTCCTTCAAGAGTTCGTCGTAAAGCGCCTGGTACCGCTGCACCATGGCCTCCAGGCTGAAATTCTGCACGACCCGCTCGCGGCCTGCGCGACCGTGCGCGTGGCGGCGCGGCGCATCGGCAAGGTACGGCACGAGCGCGTCCTCGAGCGCCCCGGCTCGCGCCGGGTCGTACAGCGCCCCGGTGGCGCCGTCGGCGACGAGTTCCGGATTGCCCCCTACCCGTGTCGCGACCACCGGCAGGCCCGTCGCCATCGCCTCCAGGATCGTATTGGAGATGCCTTCGTTGATCGACGGCAGCACGAACAGGTCCATGCGTCGCAGCAGGTCGGGCGTGTCGCTGCGCGCACCGGTGAACTCGACCGCGTCGGCGAGCCCGGCATCGGCAGCGTGGCGGCGCAGCGCGTCCCGCAGCGGGCCGTCGCCGACGATCAGCAGTCGCAGGCGCGGGAAGCGGTGACGCAGTGCATGCACGGCGTCGATCAGGGCGGCCTGGTTCTTGACCGGGTCGAGGCGGCCGATGGTGCCGATGGTGAGAGGGCCCTCACCCCCAGAGCCCTCACCCGACCTGCGGTCGACCTCTCCCGCGAGCGGGAGAGGTGAAGAGCCCTCACCCGGAGCCGGACCCTCACCCCCACCCTCTCCCGCTCGCGCGGGAGAGGGGGTAAAACGGTGCGTGTCGACGCCGCTGTAGAGCTGCCGAATGCAGGCAGGATCGACGCCGACGGACGTCCGCAGCCAGTCGGCGATGTCGGCGGACATCGGCACGAACCGCTGGATCACCGGCCGACAGGCCCTTCGGATCGCGAGGTGCCTCCGGTTACGCCCGCGCGGATCGGAGGCCTCCCACCCATGCTCGCCGTGCACGCGGCACGGCACGCCGGCGGCGAAGGCGACCCATTGCATGTCGACCGTGCCGAGATTGCGCGTGTGCACGACCTGCGGCCGCAGCCGTCGCAGCGTGCGCCACATCCGCAGGTACACGCCAAAGCCCTTGCCGGGCCGCTTGTCGAGCGACACGACCTCGACATCGTTGCGGGCGATTCGCTGGCGGTAGGCGGGGTTGAACCCGGCCAGGCAAACGATCGCGTGCCGAAAGCGCTCGCGCGGCAGCCGGTTCACCAGGTTCACGAGCCCGTTTTCGAGCCCGCCGAAGTCGAGCCGGTGGATCACGTGCACGATCAGCGGCGGCGACGTGGCAGCACTCATGGGCCGCAGGCCTCGGCAGCAAAGCTCGTCGCCACGCAACGGGCATGTGCCGCGGCAAATGCCTCGAGCGTGGCGGCCGCATTCACGCCTGCTCGCGTCGCCAGCGTGACCACGCGCTCGTGACTCGCCTCGTGGGTGATCCAGGCGAGCGCCTCCAAGGCCTTGACTGCGTACGGGTTGGTCGACGTCCGGTCGCCCACGACGAACCAGTGCCAGACGAGCCGGCCGCGCCCGCCGTCCGGTACGAGCACTTCGCGCACCTCGAGTGTCTCGCCGGCCAGTTCGATGCGACGCACGGTGGCGGCCGAGACGACTTCCTTTTCCTCGGCGTACAGGACGTTGCCGTAGCCGATCATCTCGGCACCGGCGGAGGTGCCGAGACCGTAGACCGCCACGTAGGCGTCGACGCGACCACCCGTGGCAGCGACGTAACTGCCTTGCCGTTCCACGAGGCCATCGCGATACAGCGGGCGCCAGGCGTCGGGCGCGGACTCCAGGCGGGTCCATCCCGCAGCCGCCACTGACGGCACGGCGACGAGGTCCGTGCCGGCGGCACCGCTCGCCTGCAACTGCCGCGCGTACGCAGCCTGGTAGAACGGTGCGGCGAGCACAACCACCATGCCGCACGCAAACGGCAGGTGCGCGGCCAGCGTCGGGCGCCGTGCCGCAGGCGCAGCGTCACGCAGCCAGGCCGGCTCTCCGGGCTCATCGTCGTGCCAGCGACGCCCGACCCAGAACGTGCCGAGCATGATGACGATGAAAAAGACCTGTCCGAAGGCGACGTGCTCCGCGCCGGGGCCGAACTTCATGTCGGTCAGGTGCGAGACACCGATCGTGATGTAGACACGCAAGGCGTTGGCGACGACCGGAATCGCGCAGGCGAGCACGACCGCGACGAGGCGTTTGCGCCAGCTCGAAAAATTCAGTTCGGCGTAGAGCAGCCCGAGCACCAGCGCAGTCATCAGGAACGACACGCCGCTGCAGGCACGCGCGACCTGGAACCAGCCGCCCGGGATGTTGATCAGCGTGTGCGTGCGATAGACCGGCACGCCGCTCAACCGCAGCAGCACGGTGGCAATGTCGGCCGTGATGTCGACCAGCCACGGCACCAGGGCGCGACCGAAGGGCACCAGGAACAGCAGGAATGCGAGTGGGAACAGCAGGGCGCGGACCGCGCGCCAGCCGAGCAAGGCGAGCACGAGCGCCTGAAGCGTGAGCACGGCCGCCAGCTGCTCGACCACGAGCACGCCGGTGCCCTTGGCGACGAGCCACAGCAGCGCGGCACCGATCGCGGCCGCCGCGCCGAGCCAGGACGGCGTGAACTCGACGTGTCGCAGCCAGTCCCGCCGCCGCCATGCGATCCACAGCGCGATCGGCGCGATCAGGAAACCATACGAGAACGCGGTGTCGTCGTTCCACTTGTCGGCCATCGACAGGAACGTGTGCCGGTAGACGACGATGACCGCGACGATCGCTGCCGCGAGCACTGCGAGCCACCGGGCTCGCGGATACGGCATTGCCGGGGTCGTTGCGCCTGTGTCCATGGCTGCCATCGGCGAAACCCTGCGCCTGTTACCAGCACACGCCGGCGTAGCCGTCCGCGTGTACAGCGGTGCTCGACCGAGCGAGGCCGACCAGGTCCACGACCTGCTGGTCCGGGCGCAGCCGCGCCGCGACCAATGTCGTGATCGCCGCATCGTTGAGCCCGACGACGAGCACCTCGGCGTGCTCGATCGTCGATTCGCAGTCGTCGGCCATCAGGCTGCCGATGTGCGGGATGCTCTGCTCGATGTAGCGCTTGTTGGCGCCGATCAGTCGCGACAGGTTGACCTCCGGATCGTAGATCCGCAGGTCGTAGCCTTCGCCGATCAGCCGTTTCGCGACCGTCACGAGCGGGCTTTCGCGCAGGTCGTCGGTGCCCGCCTTGAAGCTCAGGCCAATCATGCCGATCCGGCGCTTGCCGGATTGCGTGATCAGGTCGAATGCATGGTCGATGTGCGCGCGGTTGCTGCCCATGACGTTGCCGAGCATCGGCGTGGTGACGTCGTTGAGCTTGCCGACGTAGGTCAGCGCGCGCAGGTCCTTGGGCAGGCACGAACCACCGAACGCGAATCCTGGCTTCAGGTACGCCTTGGAAATGTTGAGTCGCGTGTCCTTGCAGACGAGTTCCATGACGTCGCGCCCGTCGACGCCCACGCTGCGCGCCAGTCGCCCGATCTCGTTTGCGAACGTGATCTTGAGCGCGTGGAACGCGTTGCAGGCGTACTTGAGCATTTCGGCGACGCCAATCGAGGTCACGACAAACTCGCAGTCGAGGTGGCCGAACACCTGGCGCAGCACGTCGGCCGCGCGCGGGTCGTCGGTGCCGATCACCGTGAACGGCGGATTGTCGTAATCCTTGATCGAGGTGCCTTCGCGCAGGAACTCGGGCTGGAAGCCGAGGCCGAAATCGACACCGGCCTTCTTGCCGCTGGTCGCCTCGAGCCCGGCCTGCACGACTTCGGCCATGCTGCCCGGCTGGATCGTCGAGCGCATCACGACAGTGTGATAACCCGGCTTGTCCTTGAGCGCGGCACCGATCTGCTCCGACACGCGACGAACCGCGGACAGGTCCTGGCTGCCGTTCGGGCTGGACGGCGTGCCGACGCAAATGAACGACAGCTCCGTCTCGCGCACCGCAGCCGCGACGTCGTCGGTCACTTGCACGCGTCCGCTCGCGACGACCTGGGCCGTCAGTTCCTGGATGCCCTCCTCCACGATCGGCGAGCGCCCGCTGCGGATGAGGTCGAGCTTGAGCGGGTCGAGGTCCACGCCGACGACCTGATGGCCGTCACGGGCGAGACACGCCATCGAGACGGCGCCGACATAACCTAGACCGAAAATGCTGATTTTCATTGCTTCTTCTGTGGTCCTGCCCGGGGCCGCGTCAGGCGGCCGCCCGGCGTCCGAACTGTGAGGCGACGAGTGAGTCGACGCGTCGCATCGATGCCGGCCAGCTGTGGTGGCTCAGCACGCGCGCGCGTCCCGCCGCGGCCAGGCGACCGCGCAGTTCAGCCGACTCCAGGATCGCGAGCGTGGCCTCGATCAACTGCTCACGCGTGTCGTACGCGAGCAGGTGTTCGCCCGCGACCGCATCGACGCCACCGACCGCCTGCCGGCTGCACACGACCGGCACGCCCATCGCCATCGACTCGAGGATCTTGTTCTGCGTGCCGCGCGCGATTTCGAGCGGCGCCACGGTCAACGCCGCCCGTGTCACGTACGGGCGCACGTCGGGCACCGAGCCGGTCACCGTGACGCCGGGCAGCCGTGCCAGCTCGCGGATCTCGGGCGACGGGTCGGCGCCGACGATCTCGAAGCGCGTCACGGGCCGGCGACGCTGCAGTTCGGGCAGCACGTCGGCACAAAAGGCCTTGACCGCCTGCTGGTTCGGGAAATAGTCCATGCGCCCGACGAACGTCACCAGGTCCGGCTCGTAGGCCGTCGCGGCCGGCGCGAAGAACTGCGCATCGACGCCGTTCGGGAACCAGTCGGTCGGCCCGCTGGCACCGAGCCCGCGCAGCGATTCCATTTCGGCGCGCGTGGTGCAGGTCGCGAGGTCGAATTGACCAGCCAGGAGTCGCTCGGTGCGCTCGAGCTTGACGGCCTCGAGCCAGTAGCCGGCCGAGAACGGGAACGGCTTGTGCTGCGAGTACTCGCGCCACTTCTGCGAGTCCATGTCGCCGAAGTCGAGGATCTTCACCGCGGCGGGCACGTCGAGCACATAGGGCGCGACCGAGGAGCAGTGCACGAAGACCAGGTCCCAGGGCTGTGCCTGCGCTCGCGTTGCGGCGTCGATGCGCTGCTTGAGCCGCGCGGAATGGAAATAGCCGAAGCTCGAGGGCCGCGTCGTCGGCAGCCACGCGACCATGCGCGGCCAGGCGACGCGGTCGTCGACGACCTCGACCAGCCGCTCGCTGCAGTGCTGCCCGAGCCCCTCGGCCTCGTGCAACTCCGCCTCGTTGCGCG
>DATMIB010000048.1:0-1755 GCA_035554635.1 Steroidobacteraceae bacterium
ACGAAGTAGCGTTCGAGGTGATCGATCGCCAACCCATCGTGGTCACCGAGCCTGCGGCGGAGGGCATGGCGCCGACCGTCGAACTCGCGGGCGACTCGCAGCCCCGACCGCCCGAGCGTTGGGAGACGGGGCTCAAGGACACCGTGCTTGCGTATCCCGGCGAAGTCACGCGGATCCGTGCGCAGTTCCTCGAGCCCGGGCAGTTCGTGTGGCATTGCCACATCGTCGAGCACGAGGACAACGAAATGATGCGGCCGTTCCGCATCGGCCCGGTGCAGCCGGGGCAGCCGCAGTAATGCGACCGACGGCCCGGTGAGAGCGCGGCACGAATAGACGCGTATTGCGCGACGCGCTCGCGGCGCGAATGCTTGCGTGGCCATGAACACGGACACGTTCGGATGCGCCCGGCATCAAGGTGAGCCACACGGCGTCGTCACCGACCTGTTGCTGCTGCACGCGCCCAGCGTGTACGACTTCCGCCGGCATTCGATCCTGTACGGGCCGGTCAGCGACATGGTGCCGTCGTCGACCGTGTTCGAGATGTACCCGATCGGATTCCTCACGATCGCCAGCTACCTGCACGACCGCGGCTACGACGTGCGCATCGTCAACCTCGCGCTGAGGATGATGAACGACGCGGACTTCGACGTGCCCACGTTTCTCGGCGGCGTGTGCCCGCGTGCGATCGGCATCGACCTGCACTGGCTGCCGCACGCACACGGCGCGCTCGAAGTCGCCCGGATCTGCAAGGAGCGACATCCGGACGTTCCCGTGATCATGGGCGGCCTGTCCGCCTCGTATTTCCACGAGGAGCTGATCCGCTATCCCCAGGTCGACTTCGTGCTGCGCGGCGACAGCACCGAGCCGCCCTTGCTCCAGTTGTTGCGCGCGCTGCGGGGCGACGGCGCTCTTGCGGACGTGCCGAACCTGACCTGGAAGCAGGGTGTCGACGTTCGCGTGAACCCGCACGACTTCGTGCCCGAATCGCTCGACTACGTCGACCTGCGGCCGGACGTCGTCGCGCAGATGATCGTGCGTCACCGCGACGTCGGTGGCGCGCTGCCGATGCAGGGGTGGCTGCGCAATCCGATGACCGCGATGCTGACGGTCAAGGGCTGCTCGCACGATTGCGTCACCTGCGGCGCGTCGCGCACGACCTGCACCTCGCTGATCCGGCGGCGCCGGCGGTGTTTCGTTCGCCTGCAAGCCTCGTCGCCAACATGGCGGCGATCTCGCGGCTTTCCCGCGCACCGATCTACCTGGTGGGCGACCTGCTGCAGGCCGGGCGCGATGCCGCGCAGGAAGTGCTCGAGCGGCTGCATCGGGCACGACTGCCAAACGAGATCGTGTTCGAGTTCCTCGACCTGCCGGATGAAGGTTTCGTGCGCGAGATCGATCGGTACGTGCGGCGCTGGAGCCTCGAAATCAGCCCGGACAGCCACGATCGGGTGCTGCGCCAGGCGCAGGACGGCGAGCCGCCCTATGACAATGCGCGCATGGAGGCTGTGTTCGAGGAGGCGTTGCGGCGACATTGCCGCCGGATCGACGCGTTCTTCATGATCGGACTGCCGGGCCAGACGCGCGAGTCGGTCGCGGGCACCGTCGACTACATCGAGCGCCTTTTCCAGCTCACCGATCCGCGCCTGTCGTGTTTCATCTCGCCGATGGGGCCGTTCCTCGACCCGGGAAGTCGAAGCTTCGAGGAGCCGGAGCGCGACGGTTACCGCCTGTTTGCACGGACGCTCGAGGAGCATC
>DATMIB010000049.1:0-4121 GCA_035554635.1 Steroidobacteraceae bacterium
TCGGCGTCCGGCCGCTGGCCGTGCGCGTCGCGCCGGATCTGCAGCGCTTCCTTCGCGAACGGTTCCGCCTCGTCGTACTTGCCCGTCTCCCACAGCAGCTGCGCGAGCCGCGCCGCCGTCTCGGCCGCCTCGAGACTCTTGCCGCCGAAGAGCTGCCGACGCACCGCCAGCGCTTCGCGCAGCCGCTGCTCGGCCTCGGCGAAATCGGCCTTGTACATCAGCACTTCACCGAGGTGGTTGAGGCTGCTCGCGACCTCGGCGTGTTCCGCCCCCCACAGCTCGAGTCGGCGCTCGTAGCCCTTGCGCACGAGCGAGGCCGCCGACTCGTAGAGGCCCAGGCTCGTGTAGACGGTGCCCATCGTGTCCATCAGCGTGGCCTGGATCGCCGGCTGTCCGGACAGCTCCTTGTCGATGCGCGCCGCACCCTTGTCGAGGATCTCGCGTGCAGTGATCGAATTGCCGAGCGCCTCGCTGGGGTCGGACACCTTGAACAGGTCGACCATGAACCGCGTGGTCTGGCGTGCCGTTTCGGCTTCGTTCTCGGCACGCACGCGTTGCCGTTCGGCGTCGATCCGCGCGAGCCAGGCGGCGCCCGCGAGCATGGTCGTGATCGCCATGCCGGTCAGCGAGGCGACCGCGAGCACCATCATCTGGCGATGGCGTCGGTGGGCCTCGCGCTGCTTGAGTTCGTCGAGCCCGACCCCGAGCATGCCCGCAATCAGCTTGAGCTTGACGTCGGGCTTGCTGTCCTTGTCCTCGCGCACGTCCGCGGCGATCGGTTCGGTGCGCTCGTCGGTCAGTTCGCCGTCGGGGCCCAGCTTGTAGATCAGCGCCGGCGGGAAACACTCCTCGTCGGCGGTCGCCGGGTCGGCCGAGGCACCCGGCTCGCCGTCGACGATCAGCGCAAAGATGCGATGGGCCTTGCCCAGCCGCTTGAAGGTCTTGATCTCCTCGTTGACCCAGCGCGAGCGCGCGGACTTGCGCGAACAGATGACGAGCTGGCAGGCCGACTGCTCGAGCGCGGCGGTCAACGTCTCGCCGAGACTGGTCGCGGTCGCAAGTTCGTCACGATCGCGGAAGATCGGCGTGAGCCGCGCGGGCACGGGGCCGTACGGCGTGTCCTGCCCGACCAGCCGCTTGGGCAACTTGTAGGTCTCGAGCGCGCGGTGCAGCCACTTGGCCCACTCCTCGTCGGCGTGGCTGTAGCTGATGAACGCGCGGTAGCGGAACTCGCGTTGTTGCGTCGGTTGGTCCATGGCCGCTCAGCCGAGCTTGACCCCTTCCTTTTCGTCGATCGAGCGCTCGCGGTGGATCAGGATCCACTCGGCGTGCTCCTCGAGCGCCGCGTCGCCCAGGATCTTGAGCACGCGGCGCCGGTCGGCGTCGTTCTCGGCCTGGTCGATGCGACGCCTCGCGTTGCGGAAGATCCGGGACATGAACTCGTACTGCTTGATGAGCTCCGCCTCGGCCGTGCTCTTGGCATAGGACTGGCGGATGCCGACCATCAGCAGCACCACGCCCATCGTATACACCACCGGCGTCTTCATGGCGTCGGGGATGCCGGAGCCGACGAACAGCAGCGCCGCGAGCGCGACGATGGTGACCCAGACGCCCACCTGCCCGATCCGCTGGGTCCGGTGGTGCTGCACGAGCCGCAGCTTCGATTTCCGGCCGTAGTAGCCGAGCTGGCCGCCGGTGTCGTCGCCGATCCATTCGTCGATGGCGAACTCGAGGCCCGCCTGGCTGCCGCTCGGGTGCGCGTCGCACTCGGTGCCGGCGACACGCATCACGTTGCGGATCCAGCCGAGTTCGGTGTCCTGCATCTGCAGGAAGTTGTCGTGAGCGAACTTGCTCAGGTTACCGCTCGTGACGCCGGCGGCCGCCCAGTAGAACTGCACGCGCAGGCCTTCGGCGAGCGTGCGGTAGTCGAGGTACTTGCGGTGCCAGCTGCCGCGCACGGCCAGCGCATTGGCGCCGACCGAGGTCAGCATCAGCAGGATGATCAGGCCGACGATCAGCGGGGTCGATGCGACGTCGGTGTACGTGAGGTAGCCGATGCCGATCAGCAGCGCACAGAGGTGGCCGACCTTGAGCGTCCGCAGCACGCGCTGCTGGTAGTGGATCGCGAGCCAGTCGGCCGCACAGAACACCTGGTCGATGTCGCGCAAGCCGCCCGGCAAGGCGGCGGCCTGTGCAGCGGTCAGCAGCGGGTAGCTGCCGACCTCGATGCTCGACGCGAACGACTGCGCTTCGCGGCTGAACTCGTTCGCGTACGCGAACACCTTGCCGTGGCGCGCCGGCATCTCGGTCGAGCGCGGCGCAGCCTCGTCGGTCGTGAACCAGAACGCGTCGAGCGGCTTCAGGCCCGCTTCGGGCTGGCCCTCGGGCCGGTCGCGCGAGCAGACGATGTGGTAGACGAGGTCGCTCTCGTCCTGCGTCAGGTGCAGACGGCTCTCGGCGCCGCGCGACGTGTAGCCCGGCATGACGTCGTGGTGGTGGAACTGCACGACCTGGCTCGTGCCGCCGAGCTGGTCGCTGGGCTTGCCGTCCCAGAGCGCGAGCAGCACGTGACAGTGCGCGCAGAGGAACACGCCGAGCTGGGCGTATTGGCGCGCGCGTGCGGCACCGTGCTCCGCGATCGCCTCCGGCGACACGCCCGGCGCCAACGGCAGCTCGAACAGGTCCTGCGCCGCTGCGCAGAGTGCATCGAAGCGGGCGCGCGATTCCTGCGTCTGGAAATCGGTGCGGTACTCGGCTCGCGCCATCGGCAGCACGGCCCAGAGCGGCATGCCCGCGGCGAGTGCTTCCTCCGCGACGACACGGTCGGCGCCCTCGGCCAGGGCCGACATCACGACGACGATGCGGCTCGGGTACTGGTAGCGCAGGCTGAAGAGAAAGTCGCGCACGCGCGACCGGATCGCCGCGAGCTCGGCGTCGACGAGGTCGCGATGGCCCGTGACCGCGACGACGAACGGCACGCTGTAGCTGCGCGCACCGGCCCGGCGCGCAGCGCCTGCCGTGAAGGGAACCTCGGCCGGCTCGGTCTTACTGTCGGGGACGGTGGCCATGCGTGGTGTCGAAGCTCAGGCACCACGCATGGCACTGTGACCCGGGGTTGCTCCCGCTGCGTGCCGCGATTGCCAGGTCAAAGCCCGTCGATGAAGCCGGTGGCCGGCGGAATCGACGGCTTGTACTGGGTGTCGTAGACGTAGCGGAAGACCTCGAGGCGCGCCTTGGCCTCGCCGATGCGGTTGGCGACGTCCGTGATGCCGGCGGGCCGCACGAGGCCGTTCACGAGCGTGACGAACGGCGCGTACTGCGTCTCGAAGGCGTTGCAGGCGCGAATCTCGGTCGAATTCATCGGCTCGGTCGAGGACTCCACGCACTTGGTCAGCTTGTCGTTCGTGTTCAACCACGTCGATTTGAGCGTCGAGCACGTCGATGCGGACACCGGTGCGCCGTTGCCTCCGTCGCGATCGAAGCAGAGGTAGTCGTCGATCGTGGCGCCGAGGTCGCGGAACAGCGACAGCACGAGCCGTGCGAACACCGAGTCGGGATAGCGCACTTCCAGCTGGCTCGGGTTCTGTCGATTCGGCACGAGCTCGGCCGCGAGCTTGAGCCCGTACGGGTACAACGACCAGCGCGTGCCGGCGACCGGCGGGTCCATCGGGTCGCAGCCGTACGTGTTGACCAGCATGTCCGTGTGCTGGCGTCCGCCACCCGTCAGGCCGCCGACCGTCGTGTAGCGCTCCGACAGCGTCAGCACGATGTCGAGGTTCGGCCCGTTGGCGCCGTCGATCGTCGTCTCGCCGCCGCAGCCGAGATTGCGACCCGGGATGAGGTCGTCGAGGTGGAAGCTGCCGAGGAAGGTCTCGCGAAAGCGCACGCCCTCGTCGGTGACGCCGAACAGCGCATCGAACGTGTTGGTGTCGCTGAGCGCGCGATACCGCGGCGACATGAGCATGCGCGGCAAGGCCACGACCTTCGTGACCTCGGGCGGCATCAGCTTCGAGACGTCGAGGAACAGCGACTCCGGGTTCGCGGGGAAGCCGGCCGGCGTGTACTCCTGCGGATCGCCGGGATTGTCGACGACGACCCCACCTGCGGTCAGGATCGCGCCG
>DATMIB010000050.1:0-1979 GCA_035554635.1 Steroidobacteraceae bacterium
GCCAGTGCAGCCTCGGGCCTGCGCAGTCGCTTACATGTTCCACGCACGGTCGCCCCCTGCAAATCGTGGCAGACTGTGCGCGTGTCTACTCGTCATGCGCGGGTCGGTAGCCCCAGTCCGTCCGCCGGCGCCAATTTTTCCCACGCCCCCGCGCCGATGAAGCGCCTGCTCACCAAGGCGTCGTTCCTGGCCTTTTACTTTTTCTTCGGCCTCGTCGCCGGGATCCTGCGTGCCATGCGATGGCAGCGCCACCTGGTCGACCAGCACCTGGAACGCTGCCTGCCTTGCCTGGATCCCGCGCAGCGGCAGCGGGTCGCGGTCGGTTTCTATCGCTACCTGGGCGAACTCGCGGCCGAGATCGTTGCCGAGCGGCTGCTCGACCGTGCGACGCTGGCCGAACGGGTCCGCTTCGAGAATGGCGAGGAACTGGCCGCGCAGCTGCAGGCCGGGCGCCGCGTGCTGATCCTGTCGGCGCACCACGCCAACTGGGAATGGCTGCTGCTGCGGTGCTCGACGGGTTTCGAGGAGCCGCTCACGGCGGTCTACAAGCAGCTCGACAACCCCCGGTTCGAACGCCTGGTGCGCCGGCTGCGCGAACGCTTCGGCTGTCGCATGGTGCAGACCCGGTCGCTGGTGCCGTACCTGATGGAACGACGGGGCCAGGTGCGGTTGCTCGCGATGCTCGCCGACCAGTCGCCGGCGGCTTCGAACCCGCAGCAGGTCTGGACCGCCTTCTTCGACCAGCCCACGGCGTTCCACGGCGGCCCGGGCTGGATCGGCGCGAGGTTCGGCTATCGCGCATACTTCGCGGCGATGCACCGCGAGCGTCGCGGCCACTACGTCGTGCGATTCGTCGAGCTGCTGCCGGGCGTGCCTCGCGCCGAGCCGGATCAGCTGTTGTGCGCTTACGTCTCTGCGCTCGAGCGGCACGTGCGCGCCTGCCCGAGCCAGTACTACTGGGCTTACAACCGATGGAAGCGTGAGAGACCCCTCTATGGTTGAACCTGTCCGCGCGTCGCCCGCCGAGCGGACCACCGCGTTGCCGCGGACCCCGCTGGCCTTGCGCTGGCGGTACGCGTTCGCCGCCGCGCTGTTCGTCGTCGTCTATCGGCTGCTGGGGCTGCGACGCGGCGTGATCGCCCGCAATCTCGAACGCTCGTTCCCGCAGCTCGACGGCAAGCAGCGCGCGGCGATCGCGCGCGATTTCGTGCGGCGCCAGTCGCAGGTCTTTGCCGAGGTCGATTACGCGCGGCGCTTCACGCCGGAGGAACTGCGCGAACGGGTGCGGCTGCTCGATCCGCACGGCGTGCTGAACGCTGCAACCGAGGCCGACGCCGCCAGGGGCAACCTGCTGGTGCTGATCGGCGGGCACCAGTGCAACTTCGAGTGGATGCTGCTGCGGCTGTCACTCGAACTCGGCCCGGACATGATCGGGCTCTACAAGCCGCTGCGCGGCCGCTTCGCCGAACGTTACTTCAAGTCGATCCGGACGCGCTTCGGGGCACGGTTGCTGCCCGCGAAGGCGGTCTCGCACGAGCTCGCGACGATCCGCCAGGCGCGCGCACTGGGCCTGATCGCCGATCAGGTGCCGCGCACGAGTCCTGAGCGTCACTGGACGACGTTCCTCAACCAGGACACCGCGTTCTTCAAGGGACCGGAGCGACTCGCCCGCGCGTTGCGGGCGCCGGTCGTCTACGTCTCCATGCGACGCCTGGCACGGGGCTGCTACGAGATCGAACTCGAGCCGCTGACCGTCGGCGGACAGCGGCTGCCCAGCGGCACGGCGACGGAGCGTTACGCGCGCGTGCTCGAGCGCGACATCGTGGCCGACCCACCCGGCTGGTGGTGGTCGCACAAGCGCTGGAAGAAGCTGAAGAAGAGTCCAGAGTCTAGTGGTTAGAGTCTAGTCGGAGGCGCGTTGCGCCAAGGCCGCCGCCGCAGGCGGCTTCTTCTTCCGACTAGACTCTGAACTCTAAACT
>DATMIB010000051.1:0-5178 GCA_035554635.1 Steroidobacteraceae bacterium
GGCATTACATCCGGCTTGTCGCGTTCGACTCGACACGCGGGGTCGAGAGCATCGCGATGAGCTTCATCGTCAATCGACCGGCGAATGAGCCGGGCTTTGGCTTTGTGAGACAGGAGGTGCAGGGCAGGACCATGCGCTACACCTTCACCCCTCCAATCACCTCTCCCGGCTTTGAGGGAGAGGTCGCACGAAGTGCGGGTGAGGGCTCTGGTGAGGGCTCTCGCTGAGTCCGCGTCGTGTACAACCTTCCAGGAACCAAACCTTCACACCAGCCTTCCCTCACGGTCGTGGGGGAGGGAGAGAGGCCCTCACCCGACCTGCGGTCGACCTCTCCCAGCGCACTGGGAGAGGTGAAGACCTCTCCCGCCGTCGCGGGAGAGGTGAGGACCGTCGCCGATGTCCTCGCGCAAAGCCACGTCGGTGAAGTCCTCGACGAGCTCGACCGCGACCTCGTCGGCCTTGCGCCCGTCAAGGCGCGCATCCGCGACATCGCGGCGCTGCTCGTCATCGACCGGCTGCGTGCGCAGCAGGGACTGCAGGCGCAGGCGCCGACGCTGCACATGTCGTTCACCGGCAACCCCGGCACCGGCAAGACGACCGTCGCGCTGCGCATGGCGCAGATTCTCCACCGCCTCGGCTACGTGCGCCGCGGGCACTTGGTCGCCGTGACACGCGACGACCTCGTCGGCCAGTACGTCGGCCACACGGCGCCGAAGACGCGCGAAGTGCTCAAGAAGGCGATGGGCGGCGTGCTGTTCATCGACGAGGCGTACTACCTCTACCGACCCGAGAACGAACGCGACTACGGCCAGGAGTCGATCGAGATCCTGCTGCAGGTCATGGAGAACGCGCGCGACGACCTGGTCGTGATCGTCGCGGGCTACCGCGACCGCATGGAGACGTTCTTCCAGTCGAACCCCGGACTGCGCTCGCGGATCGCGCATCACATCGAGTTTCCCGACTTCTCGATCGACGAGTTGCTGCAGATCGCCGAGCGCATGCTCGAGCAGCAGCAGTACGCGTTCGGACCCGAAGGGCGCGCCACCTTCCGCGAATACCTCGACCGCCGCCTGCAGCAGCCGCAGTTCGCCAACGCGCGCAGCGTCCGTAACGCGCTCGAGCGCGCGCGGCTGCGCCAGGCCAGCCGGCTTTACGCGCAGCCCGAGCGTGCGCTGAATCGCGAAGACCTGAGTTCGATCCTGCCCGCCGACATCCGCGCGAGCCGCGTCTTCGCCAAACACAAGGAATCCTAGGGGACACGCCATGCATCTCGGACGCACGACACTGTCGAAGTTCCTGATCCAGCAGCTTGAGGGCATCGAGGGCTCGCGCGACCTCGGCGCCTTGCTGATCGACGTGGCCGCCGCGGTCAAGACGATCTCGGCACTCGCCGCGAAGGGCGCGCTCGGCGGTTTCATCGGGCGGACCGGGCGTCGCAACGTGCAGGACGAGGAGCAGGTGCCGCTCGACGTCACCGCGAACGACGTACTGCTCGGCGGCTGCGAGTGGGGCGGCCTCGTCGCGGGCATGGCCTCCGAGGAACTCGAAGAGCCATACCTGATCCCGAGCGAATACACGCGCGGCCGCTACCTGCTGGTCTTCGATCCGCTCGACGGCTCGTCGAACGCCGACGTCAACGTGAGCGTCGGCACGATCTTCTCGATCCTGCGCCACGACGAGGCGGACGCGCCGCGCATCGAGCACTACCTGCAGCGCGGCGTGCAGCAGGTTGCCGCCGGTTACGCGATCTACGGCCCCGCGACCATGCTCGTGCTGACCGTGGGCAAGGGCACGCACGGCTTCACGCTCGACCGCGAGACCGGCAACTTCATCCTGACGCACCCGGGCTTCAAGATCCCCGAGGACACCAGCGAGTTCGCGATCAATACCAGCAACGCGCGCTTCTGGGAGGCGCCGGTGCACCGCTACGTCACCGAGTGTCAGGAAGGGCGCACCGGCGAACGCGGTCGCGACTTCAACATGCGCTGGATCGCCTCGCTCGTGGCCGAGGTGCACCGGATCCTCGTGCGCGGCGGCGTGTTCATGTACCCGCGCGACACGCGTGACCCCGAAAAGCCCGGGCGTCTGCGACTGCTCTGCGAAGCGAACCCGATCGCGTTCCTGGTCGAGCAGGCCGGCGGCGCGGCCTCGACCGGACGACAGCGGCTGCTCGACCTGACGCCGCACCGCCTGCACCAGCGCGTGCCGGTGATCTTCGGCTCGTGCAACGAGGTGGGCCGCATCGCACGCTACCACTGGGAGCACGACAAGGGCTTCGACCGCCACTACTCGTCGCCGCTGTTCAACGAGCGCTCGCTGTTCCGCCACGACACTTCTTTCGTGAGCTGAGCGACCACACACGTGAGTTGAACGACCACACCTGGCGAGACCACTTCTCTCGAGCTGCAACACCATGTCCATGAAACACCCCGTCATCGCGGTCACCGGCTCCTCGGGGGCGGGCACCTCGACCGTCATGAAGAGCTTCGCGCACATCTTCCGGCGCGAGGGCATCGAGGCGCAGGTGATCGAGGGTGACTCGTTCCACCGCTACGATCGCGTCGAGATGCGCTCACGTGTGAAAGCAGCCGACACGGGCCAAGGGCCGCAGATCAGCCATTTCGGGCCGGAGTCGAACCTGCTCGCCGAGCTCGCGGCGACGTTCGAAACCTACGGCGCGACGGGCCAGGGCAAGGTGCGCCGCTACGTGCACGACGACGTCGAGGCGCGCGAGTTGGGTAGCGCGCCCGGCACGTTCACCGAGTGGGCGCCGATGCTCGAGAACAGCGACCTGCTGTTCTACGAAGGCCTGCACGGCGGCTACGTCGGGCCCGGTGCCGACGTCGCGCGACAGGTCGACCTGCTCGTCGGCGTCGTGCCGATCATCAACCTCGAGTGGATCCAGAAGCTGCACCGCGACAAGCACCAGCGCGGCTACAGCCAGGAGGCGGTCGTCGACACGATCCTGCGACGCATGCCCGACTACGTGAACCACATCTGCCCGCAGTTCAGCCGCACGCACGTCAACTTCCAGCGGGTGCCGACTGTGGACACGAGCAACCCGTTCATCGCGGCCGACATCCCGAGCGCCGACGAGTCGATGGTGATCATCCGCTTCGCGAACCCGAAGGGCATCGACTTCCCGTACCTGCTGTCGATGCTCCAAGGCGCGTGGATGAGCCGGCCGAACAACATCGTCGTGCCGGGCGGGAAGATGGGCATTGCGATGCAGCTGATCCTGACGCCGCTGATCCTCAGGCTCATGGACCGCAAGCGGCGTGCTCACGGTGCTACGCCGGTCACGTCGGGGACGGCTCCTCAGGTCTCCCGCTCTGCGGGAGAGGTCGCCGCATAGCGGCGGGTGAGGGCTCTCACCTCTCCCGTCCGTGGGAGAAGTCGACCGCAGGTCGGGTGAGGGCACTGCTCTTCACCTCTCCCGCTCTGCGGGAGAGGTCGACGGCACGTCGGGTGAGGGTTCCGGGCCTGCGAAGCGGACAATGAACCTGCGCTATGCTCCCCCGCGCGCGGAGGAACGCTCCGCGCTCCGGCCGGTCGAACATAAGGTGGCGACGCGGGGCGGGCCGGCCACGCAGTACACCTCATTCACTTCCGCAGGGACGAGTATTCATGGCCACGGGTTGGGCCGGCGACGGCGCGGTACAGCAGCAGATCGACGACAGCATCGAGGACGCCATCAAGCGCGCCCGCGCGCAGTTGCCGGCGGGCCCGAGCCTCGAGCACTGCGAGGAGTGCGGAGAGCCAATTCCTAAGGCGCGCCGCCAGGCCGTGCCAGGCGTGCGCCTGTGCCTCGCGTGCCAGAGCGAGCGCGACAAGGACCAGGCTTTCGCGCTGTACAACCGCCGCGGCAGCAAGGACAGCCAGTTGCGTTGACGTCTTGACGGGGGCGCTGCCGGAAGCACACGCTGGTCGTCCACGACTCGGCGGCTCCAGGGAGTTCCGACATGCAGCAGATCCTGGACATCCTCGGCCAGAGCGGTGGCCTGCAGTCGATCGCACGTGAGTTCGGCCTCAGCGAATCACAGGCCGCGAGCGGTGCGGCCGCGTTGATGCCCGCGTTGCTCGGCGGCTTCAAGAAGCAGGCGCAGGCACAACCGGCCGGTCTCGACGGCCTCGTGGGCATGCTCGGTGGCCTGGGCGGCGGCGGGCTGATGGACGAAGTGCTCGCGTCGCAGCCGACCAACGTCAGCGCCGGCAACGACATCCTGGGCCAGGTCTTTGGCTCGCGCGACGTGAGTCGCACCGTCGCGCAGAACGCCGCGACGCGCACCGGGCTCGACCCTTCGCTGCTCAAGAAGATGCTGCCGGTGCTTGCGATGCTGGTCGGTGGCTACATGGCAAAGCAGCGCGGGGGCGCGGGCTCGGCGTCCGCGCAACCGACCTCGGGCGGCGCCGGCGGGTTCGGCGACCTGCTGGGCGGTGTGCTCGGCGGCAATCCTGGGGCCATGCGCGGCGGCGGCCCTAACGCCGGCGGACTCGCGTCGATGCTCGACCTCGACGGTGACGGCAATCCCCTCGACGACATTCTCGGCATGGCCGGGAAGTTCCTGCGGTAACCCCAAGCAACAAAAGGAAACTGCACATGGGTTGGCTCATTTCACTGATCATCGGCGGCATCGTCGGCTGGCTCGCCAGCATCGTCATGAAGACCAATGCGCAGATGGGCATCATCGCCAATGTGCTGGTCGGCATCGTCGGCTCGCTGCTCGGCGGTTGGGCCGCGGGTGCGCTCGGCATCGCGCCCAGTGGCGGCATCCTGCGGTTCGTCGTCTCACTCATCGGCGCGATCGCGCTGATCTTCCTCCTGCAGGCGATCGGGATTTTCAAGAAGACCACCTGAGCGACTCTCCCGCCCCGGCGGGACGAGGGCCGGGTGAGGGCACCTGCCCTGCTGACCCCTCGGTTCGTCGGGGTATAGGGGGTGGGGTTCCGACCTTGACTCCCATAGGGCCGCTCGGGTCTAATTCCGGGCCCCCAAGACCGGCCGTTCGAGCCGGTACTGCCGTGGCCAGGTAGCTCAGTTGGTAGAGCAGCGGACTGAAAATCCGCGTGTCGATGGTTCGATTCCGTCCCTGGCCACCATTTTAGTAAAAAATTTCAAACACTTACAGACGTCTGAGTGCTCGCTCGGTCGTGGTCGCTTAGCTGTGTAGGCGCTAT
>DATMIB010000052.1:0-2226 GCA_035554635.1 Steroidobacteraceae bacterium
GGCGGCGTGCGCGCCGGCTGGCGCGACAGCTCCGACGGCACGCCGTTCTACCTTCGGCCGTACGTGGGTCTGCGCGGCGTGCAGGCGATGCGTTACCAGGGCGAGGAGGTCGCCGAAGTCGAGGCCGAGCTGCGCTTTCAATGGCGCCCACGCTGGAGCGTCGTGGCGTTTGGCGGCATCGGCACGGCCGGCATCGAGGCTGGCGAGGACGAGACTGTGACGGCCGGCGGTGTCGGCTTCCGTTACGCGATCGCGCGCACGTACGGGCTGCACCTCGGTCTCGACGTGGCCTGGGGTCCGGACGACCCGGTGCTGTACGTCGTGTTCGGCTCGGCCTGGCTGCGACCCTAGGCTTTGCCGAGCGTCGCCTAGCGCGTGCGCGGCACCGCCGAGGCGGACACGAGCGTGCCGCTCTGTGTCACGGGCGCCTCGAGTGGCAACGTGAGCGTGAAGAGACAGCCGTGCCCGGGCTCGCTCTGGACCGTGATGTCGCCGCCGAGCGCGCGCGCGAGCTGGCGCGCGATCGGCAGGCCGAGCCCCGTGCCGTCGCGCCGGTGCTGCTGGTCGCCGACCTGTTCGAAGGGCTCGAAGATTCGCTCGAGGTCGCCGGGCGCGATGCCGGGGCCGGTGTCCGTGATGCAGATGCTCGCGGCTTCCTGCTCCTGCGCGACGCGCACCGTGACGCCGCCGGTCGCGGTGAACTTGATCGCGTTCGACACGAGGTTGGTGACGATCTGGCCGACACGGTTGGCGTCGCTCGAGACCAGCAGGGGCCGCGCCGGCAGCTGCACCTCGAGCGTGAGCGCCTTCGGTTCGCTCAGCGCTCGCAACGGCTGCACGCGTCGTTCGACCAGGCTGCCGACCTCGAAGGTGTCGATCTCCAGCGCGAGACGGCCCGCCTCGATCCGCGCCAGGTCGAGCAGTTCGTTGATCAGTGCCAGCATGCTGCGAGAAGCGTCCTGCACGATCGCGAGCTGGCTGTCCTGCTCGCTGCTGAGCGGGCCGGACATGCCCAGCCGCAACACGTCGGTGAAGCCGATGATCGCGTTCAGCGGCGAGCGCAGTTCGTGCGACACGGTCGACAGGAACGAGGTCTTGGTGCGATCGGCGCGCTCGGCCCGGTCGCGGGCCTCGACGAGCTCCTGCGTGCGCGCGAGCACGAGCTCCTCGAGCCGCGAATTGGCCTGTTGCAGCTCGCGCTCGATCCGGTGCAATTGCGTGATCTCCGTGGCGACGTTGCCGACGCCGAAGATGCGGCCGGCGGTGTCGCGGAGCGGGTACTTGGACGTGAGGAAGATGTGTTCCCCGTCCGCGAGTTCGATGCGTTCCTCGACGAGCACCTGCTCGCCCGTGGCCAGCACGCGGTCGTCCCACGCCTGCTGCTGCGCGACCTGCGGCTCGGGGAACAGGTCGGTGCGACGCCGCCCGATCGCCCGCGCCGGCTCGATCCCGAGCAGCGTGCCGAGCGCCTTGTTCACGACCGTGAGACGCCGGTCGGGCCCGAACGAAAGGATCGGGTTGGGGCTGCCGTCGATCAGCATCTGCAGCAGGTGCTGGCTTTCGCGCAGGCGCCGCCGCGTCTCGAGCGCATCCAGGCCGGCCGAGAGCTCGTCGCCGACCTGTTCGAGCGTCTGGACCATCTCGTCGTTGAAAAAGCCGGGTTCGTCGGCGTAGACCATCAGCGCCGCCGTCGCCACGCCGCCGACGCGCAGCGGAATCGCGGCCGAGGCGCCCACACCGGTGGCGCGCGCAAGCGCCCGCCAGGGCTCGGTGAGCGGGTCGGAACGGAAGTCGTTGGCGACCTGGGTTGAATTCGAACGGATCGCGCGGCCCGTCGGACCCTTGCCGCTCGGCATGTGCTCGAACACGCTGACCGCCACGCGGTCGACGTAGCCGCGGTCGTCGCCGTAGCGCGCGGCCTTGGAGATGCAGCCGTCGGGCTGCACCTCGCCGACCCAGGCGAAGCGGAAACGCCCGTGCTCCACGGCGATCCGGGTCACGGCGTCGTACATCGACTGCTTGCTCTCGAGCCGCGCGACTTCGCCGGCGCACCGCGACAGCAGGTCGTAGAGGTTGCGCTGCAATTCGATCCGGCGTCGCGCCGCGTGCAGCCCGGACTCGTTGCGGATCGAGGCGATGTGCGTACCGTCGTCGAGCGTGCGCAGCCCCACGTCGGCATCGATCTGCTCGCCGTCGGCGCGCACCATGCGCCAGCGCTCGCGCTGC
>DATMIB010000053.1:0-4259 GCA_035554635.1 Steroidobacteraceae bacterium
TCGGTGCTGCTCGGGCCGAACGGCGAGTCGCAGGCGCACACGCCGCCGATCGAGTTCACGCTCTCGCCCTACTCGTTCCCGTTCTCGGACAACACGCTGCTGCCGAGCGGCAACCGCTTCGGCCTCTACCTGACGCGGATCGACGAGATCCCGGGCGTCGCGCGCGTCATGCGGCTCTCGTTCGTGTGGTTCCCGAAGGACTTCGTGCCGCCGCGCGAACGGCCCTTCGACCTCGACGTCAACAACCCGCCGGCCGTGGTCGCGGCGGACGCGGCGGCGACGGAGCGCGACGTCCGCCGCTGATCAGGATGCGCCGGGCAACGCCTCGCGCAGCAGCCTCAGGATCTGCGCCGGGTCGGCCGGCTTGACCAGGTGCCAGTCGAAGCCGGCCTCGCGCGTGCGGCGCTTGTCGGCTTCCTGGCCCCAGCCGGTCAGCGCGATCAGGCACGCCGGGCGCGCGCCGGGCAGCACGCGGATCGACTTGGCGACCTCGACACCGTCCATGTCCGGCATACCGAGGTCGAGGATCACGACGTCCGGCCGGAACTCCGCGACGAGTGCGATGGCCGTGCGGCCGTCGTGCGCAAGCCGCAGTTCGTGCCCCTCGCGACGCAGGATCGCCGCGAGCGACTCCGCGGCGTCGACGTTGTCGTCAGTCACCAGCACGCGGCGGCCCGAGGTCGCCGCGACGGTCATGTCGCCGCGATGCGCGACATCGACGTCGGCACGCACCGCGCCGGTCAGCGGCAGCCGCACGCAGAACGTGCTGCCGAAGCCCGAGCCGTCGCTCGACACCTCGATCGTGCCGCCGTGCATCTCGACCAGCCGCCGGGCGAGCGCGAGGCCGATGCCGAGACCACCCTCGGCGAGCCCCTGGTGGGTCCGCACCTGCGAGAACAGGTCGAACACGCGCGACAGGTCCTCGCGCGGGATGCCGATGCCGTTGTCGATGACGCGCACGACGGCGGCGCCCTGCTCCGCGGTCGTGACGACGCGGATGCGTCCTCCGCGGCTCGTGTACTTCGCCGCGTTGGTCAGCAGGTTGGAGAACACCTGCGCCAACCGGTGGAAGTCGCCGTCGATCGCGAACTCCTCCGGCACCGGCGCGACCGAGAACTCGTGCCCGTGCGCCTCGATCTTCGCGCGCGCACCCTCGATGCCCGTCGCCAGCACGTCGGCGAGCGGCACGCGCGCCCGGCGCAGCTCGATCTTGCCGGCGCTGATGCGGCCGATGTCGAGCAGGTCGTCGACGAGTCGCACGAGGTGGCTCAGCTGTCGCTCCATCATGTCGAGCACGCGGCCGTACGCCGGGTCGGTGCTGTCGGTGCGGCGCGCGATCTGCAAGCCGTTGCGGATGGGCGCCAGGGGATTGCGCAGCTCGTGCGCGAGCGTGGCCAGGAACTCGTCCTTGCGGCGATCCGCGTCGCGCAGCGCTGCCTCGGCCCGCGCGCGCTCGACTGCGGCCCAGGTGCGCTCAGCGGTTTCCTCGAGCAGGGCGAGTTCGCCGGCGGACCAGGCGTGCGACGCGCAGAAATGCGCCGAGACCATGGCCACGAGCCGACCACCCTTGACCAGCGGCACATTGGCCCACGCGCGGATCCGCAGCGCCGCGAACGCCGCCAGTTCCGAGTCGCTGTTGGCCGGGTCGTCACGGACGTCGTTGCGGTACGTCGTGCGACCGGCGCGGAACTCGGCTGCGAGCGCGGCGCCGTAATCGGCCGTGCGGACCCTGCGGACCGGCAGCTCCGGCATGCCGGGCGCATGGTCCGTCGCCACGAAATCCAGCTCCTCCTCGCCGTGCGCTTCCGTGTAGAGCACGCGATCGGCACCGAGCTGCTCGCGCAGCACCCGGCTCGCCATGCCCCGGATCGCCGCCGGGTCGTCGAGCGAGCGCACCGCGTCGCCGAGCCGCACGATGTAGGCTTGCCGGGCCGCGATCTCGCGCAGCGTCTCGGCGCCGCGCTTGAGCGCGTCGATGTCGGTGATGACGACCATCGCTCCGGTGACCTCACCGTCGGCATCGCGGACCGGGACGCCTGCAACCCGCGCCCAGGTCTCCCGCCCGTCGTCCGCAACGTAGATCGCCTCGAGACCGGGCAGGGTGCTCTCGCCGCGCAGGGCCCGTGCCGCCGGAAAATCCTCCGGCTGGACCGGCGTGCCATCGCCATGCCACGCGCGCCAGCGCCAGGCGCGTGCGGCGTCGCGCGACGGCACCTTCGCCGTCGGCAGGTAGTGACGCAGGACCGGGTTCGACAACACGACGTCGCCGCGCCGGTCGAGCACGCCGATGCCGACCGGCACGCTCGCGAGCGCGGCGCCGAGCAACGCTTCGCTCGCGCGCAACGCCTGCTCGGCCTGCTTGCGCTCGGTGATGTCCTCGTACAGCACCGTGAAACGGTCGCGCTCGTCCGGGTACACGTAGACGATGTACCAGCGCCCGAGTGCCGCGACTTCGTGCTCGAAGGCTTCGGGCCGGCCGCTGCGGACGATGCGGTCATAGGTCTCGATCCACCAGGGCTCGATGCCCGGCAGCACTTCGCGACCGAGTCGGCCGAGGGCACTCGCAACAGGCACGCCGGTCAGCCGCTCGAAGGCCGGGTTGACCTCGATGTAGCGATAGTCGAGCGCGCGACCCGCGGCGTCGCGTTCCAGGACCAGTCGCGCATAGCCCTGCCCCATCGCCTCGAACAGCGAACGGTACCGCTCCTCGCTCTGGCGCAGAGCGAATTCGACGCGCTGGCGTTCCGTGACGTCGCGACCGCTCGCCTGCCAATGGCCGTCGGCCGTGTAGGCGTGGCTCAACTCGAGCGTCACGTAGTCGCCGCTCGCGCTGCGGATCTCCCAGACGTCGGTGACCCGCTCGCCCGCGGCCAGTCGCGTCGTCAGCGCGCGCAAACGCTGCGCATCGAGGCCCGGGCGGATGAGATCGTCGACCCGCAGTTGCAGGTACTGCTCGCGCGTGTAGCCGAGCAGCCGGCACGCCGCCGGGTTGGCGTCGATCAACCGGCCCTGCCGGTCGGCGAGCCAGATGCCGTCCGTGGCGCACTCGAACAGGAGCTGGTACCGCTGCTCGCTCTCGCGCAGTGCATCTTCCTTCTCGCGCAGCGCCGATGCCGTGCGCACGGCCACCGTCGTCTCGAAGACCGTGAGCGACAGCCCGGCCACTTGGCCAAGCCTGTCGCGTACGGGTGCCGCGCTGAACGCGTAACGCGCCGCGCCGGCCGGCGAGCCGGGGTCGTGCGCGAACTGCAGTTCACCGCCGCTGGCCGTCTCACCTTTGGCCAGCACGGCTGCGGCGACCGGGCCCAGCGTTTCCCAGGCGTCGGCCCAGACGCGGCGCGCCGACTGCCCCAGTGCCGCCGGATGCCGAGCGCCGAGGATCGCGATCGCAGCGTCGTTGTGGAACTGGAGCAGTTCGTCGCCCCACCACAGGAACGCGGGGAACGCGGACGCGAGACAGGCTTCCAGTGCGGCGCGCAGGCTGGACGGCCACTGGTCGATGGTGCCGAGCGGCGTCGAGGCCCAGTCGTGGCCACGTACCAGCCGGGCCATCTGTCCGGTGGCGACCGGAAACGCCATCGAAGTGCCCGGCGCCGCCAGCATCGCAGAGGGGTTCAAGCCAGCGCTTCCTGTCGACCACCGGACGCACGTCCGGCGGGCAAGAATACCGCCCGCGAGCCCGCGCGCGCGTCACCGACCGTCCGACAGGACGTCGGCGGAAGGGAAGCCCGCCGGGCCGTCGATCAGGCCGCCCGGACGACCCGTGATGGCCCCTGTGTCGACCCCGCGAGATCGCCGGACCGCGTGGAGTCGCCGAGCTGGTACCGGGCGATCATTGCTTCGAGGCCCTGCGCCTGCTCGACGATCGCCTCGGCGGCGGCGGCCGCTTCCTCGACCAGCGCCGCGTTCTGCTGCGTCACCTCGTCCATCTGCATGACGGCCTGGTTCACCTGCTCGATACCGGTATGCTGTTCGACCGACGCAGAAGCGATCTCCCCCATCAGATCAGTAACACGCTTTACCGAGTCGACCACCTCTTTCATGGTCGTCCCCGCGTTATCGACCAGCGATGTTCCGGCCTCCACTTTCGCCACTGACTGGCTGATGAGTTCCTTGATCTCTTTTGCCGCCGAAGCACTACGCTGCGCGAGTCCGCGGACTTCGCTGGCGACAACGGCAAATCCCCTGCCTTCCTCACCGGCCCGCGCGGCCTCGACTGCCGCGTTCAGCGCGAGGATATTGGTCTGGAATGCAATGCC
>DATMIB010000054.1:0-17201 GCA_035554635.1 Steroidobacteraceae bacterium
CGCAGCCTCGTGATCGGCGCCAACAAGAAGCTCGGGCTCGAGGTCTACGACCTCACGGGCCGGCGCCTGCAAACGCTCGCCGACGGCCGCATGAACAACGTCGACGTGCGTGACGGGTTTCCGTTCGCCGGCGGGCCAGCTCCGATCGTGGCCGCGAGCAACCGCACGAGCAAGACCATCGCGCTGTATCGCATCGACGTCGCCACGGGTCGTCTCGCGGCCGTCGCGCTCGAATCGGCGGCCACCGGCCTGCGCGACCCGTACGGCCTGTGCCTGTATCACAGCGTGCGTGATCGTCACTTCTACTTGTTCGTCAACGACGCCGACACCGGCCTGATGCGCCAGTGGCGTCTCGACGAACGCCGCGGCCGCGTGCGCGCGACGCCGGTGCGCGATGTCCAGGTCGGCTCGCAGGCCGAAGGTTGCGTCGCCGACGACGAACTCGGCCACCTTTACGTCGGCGAGGAGGACACCGGGCTCTGGAAGTACTCCGCCGACGCCCGCGGCGGCAGCACACGCACAGCGGTCGATCGCACCGAAGGCGGCCACCTGACCGCCGACGTCGAGGGCATGACGTTGTGGCGTGGCGCGGACGGCAAGGGCTACCTGATCGTCTCGAACCAGGGCGAGGACAACTACGCGGTCTACCGGCGCGAGGGCGACAACGCCTTCGTCGGCAAGTTCCACGTGATCGAGAACGGCGGGCTTGGCATCGACGGCGCCTCGGAGACCGACGGTCTCGACGTCACGAGCGCGCCGCTCGGCGCGGCCTACCCGCGCGGGCTGCTGGTGGTGCAGGACGGACGCAACCTGATGCCGGCCGACCGGCAGAACTTCAAGCTGGTGTCGTGGGACGCGGTGGCGCGCGCACTCGGGCTGCCGGAGTAGCCGCGACCGCACGCGTCCCCGGGCACGAGCGGCGGATTCGCGTGAGACTCCCACGTTCTGACGACGGGGCCGACGGCTGCGCCCGAACGTTCAGGCCACCGGGGGCTGCGTCTTGGCACGCCAGGTCGAACGGCCGTTGACGAGTTCAGTCGCCGTGAGCCGCAACGACGCCCAGACTGCGTCGCCGCGCACGTCACGCAGCGTGAACGTGATCGCCGGTTCCGGCGCCCATTCGACGTCGAGCACGCCGAAATTGGTACCGCGTGCATACACGGGACGCACGCGAAGCTCCGGCCGCAGGTCCATCCAAGTCGCGGTCGGCAGCTGCGCGAGCGGCGAGCTCACGAGGTCGTAGAAGTCGTAGCCGCCGCGTTCCGACCACGGAATGCAGTTGAGTTCGCCGGCGTGCGTGTCACCGGACAGCAGCACGACGCCGCCGATCCGCTGGTCACGGACGAAATCGAACAACTCGTTGCGCTCGTGCAGGAACGCCGACCAGGTGTCGCCCTGCGGCCCGTCGCCGGTTGACCAGCCGCTGCCGGACACGACGACCTTGAGCGGTGCTTCGCTCGCGCCCAGCGCCTGCTTGAACCACTGCTTCTGCGCAGCGCCGAGCATCGTCTTGCCCGGGCCGTCGGGGCCTGCGTTCGGGTCGCGGTAGTAGCGACCGTCGAGGAAGAAGAAGTCGACACCGCCGTAGGCATAGCGGAAAAAGACACCCGGCACGCCGTCGGTGCCGAATGCGGGATTGGCCCAGTACTGGCGAAACACGCGCAGCGACCCTTCGCGCATCGGGTTCGTGCGGTCGCTGTTGTTGATGCCGAAATCATGGTCGTCCCAGATTGCGAGCTGGGGCACCGTCGCGAGCAGCGCTTCCACCGCCGGAACGTTGCGCTGGCGCCGGTACTCCTCGGCCAGCACGGTCGGTTCGAGCGTGTCGCCGTAGACATGGTCGCCGAGCCAGAGGAACAGATCGGGCTCGGCCCGACGGACGGCCTCGAAGATCGGCTGCACCGGGTCGACCTGCACCCGCGAACATGAGCCGAACACGACGCGAAAGGCTTCGCGGGCCACCGGCGCGGTCCGCGTCGCGAACGGCGTCTGGCGGTAGCGGTCGACCTGGCCATCGACACGCACGCGATACCAGTAGCGCGTCGCCGGGGCGAGGCCGTCCAGACGCACGCGGACCGTGAAGTCCTCGTCGGCGCGCGCAGTGACTGGCGCCGTGGTGCGCGCGTTCGACAGGTCGGGCCGTGTCGAATACTCGACCGCGACCTGCTGTGCGCCAGCGACGCGTCCCCAGATCGTGATCGCGTCCGGCGTGACCGCGCCGACCATCGGCCCCTGCATCAGTCGCGGATAGCCCGGCGCCCCCGCCGCGGTGCGGGCGAGCCATGGCCACGCGAGCGTCGACTGCAGCAGCCGGCGACGCAGGAAACTCGTCGCGCGGGCGCGGGTCATCGAAAATAGCGCTCGGCGACGGCCGCGAGGTTGCGATGCCCGAGCGTCGCATACGTGAGCGGGTGTGCGAGCGCCGGGTCCTGTTCCGCCTCCACGACCAGCCAGCCGCGATAGCCCGCGGCCGCAATCGGCGCCAGCACCGCATCGTAGTCGACGGTACCGTCGCCCGGAACCGTGAACACGCCGGCGAGCACGGCGTCGAGGAAGCTCGTGTCGCGATTGCGCACGTCGGCCAGCACCTCGGCGCGCACGTCCTTGCAATGCACGTGGACGATGCGCTGCGCGTGCGTGCGCGCGATCGCGGCCGGATCGGCACCGGCGAACACCAGGTGTCCCGTGTCGAGCAGCAGGCCGACCGCATCGCCGCTCGTCGCCATCAACCGGTCGACGTCTTGGGCACCCTGCACCACGGTCCCCATGTGATGGTGATAGGCGAGCCGCATACCGCGCGCGCGCATGAGCTCGGCAAGGCGCGTCAACCGCGCCGCAAAGACCGGCCATTCTGCCGGTGCGAGGTGCGGCCGTCGCGACTGGCGCATGTTCCGGTCGCCGTGGATGCAGCGCGTGACCTCGGCGACGACCATCACGTCGCTGCCGAGCGCCGCGAGCAGTTCGAGGTGCGGCTGCATCGCATCGAACTCGGCGTCGGCGTCGCGCTCGAGCAACCGTGCGCTGTACCAGCCCGACACCAGCGCGAGTCCGTGCGGTTCGAGGGCCGCGCGCAGCGCACGCGGTTCCCGCGGAAACTTGTTGCCGAGCTCGACACCGGCATAGCCCGCAGTTTGCGCCTCGCGCAGGCACAGCTCGAGCGAGTTTTCGGCGCCGAGCGACGGCAGGTCGTCGTTGCTCCAGGTCAGGGGATTGATGCCGAACCGGATCGCGTCGCTCACGCCTCCCCCCGCTTCGTCTCGTAGTGCCGGCGCGCCTCGCGCACCGACTCGTCCCCCGACGTGGCCGCGACCGGCACGTCCCACCACTGCCCCCCGGCGCCCGTGCTGCGCCGCGGATCGGTCGCGATCACGACGACCGCGGTGTGCGGGGCCGCCCGTGCCCGCGAGAGGGCCGCGCGCAACTCGACGATGCCGGTGACCTGCTCGGCCATCGCACCCAGGGCGCGCGCGTGCGCTGCGAAATCGACGGCGGGCGCGTCCGGGCTCGTGGCATCGCCGAGCAGGTTGCCGTACGGCTTGCCCCCACAGGCCTGCTGCAGCCGGTTGATGCAGCCGTAGCCGCGGTTGTCGAGCACTACGATCACGAGCTTGAGGCCGAGCGCGATCGAGGTCGCGATCTCCGAGTTCAGCATCAGGTAGCTGCCGTCGCCGACGAGCACGACGACTTCGCGCTTGCGCTGCGCGAGCTTGACGCCGAGCCCGCCGGCGATTTCGTAACCCATGCACGAATACCCGTACTCGACGTGGTAGTGCCCGGGCGTGGCCGACCGCCACAGCTTGTGCAGTTCGCCTGGCAGGCCGCCCGCGGCGCAGACCATCGTGCCCTGCGGCGACAACCAGTCGTTGACCGCGCCGAGCACCTCGGCATCCGCGGGCAGGTCCGTGCCACGGTCGGCGGTCGCCTCGACGACCGTGCGACGCCAATGCGCGATCAGCTCGTCTGTGCGTCGCGTCCAGCCCGGGTCCGGCTGTCGCGTCCCGTGCAAGTCGAGCTGCGACTGCAGTTCGGCGAGCGTGCGCAGCGCGTCGCCCTGCAGCGCGAGCGCGCCGTACTTGACGGCATCGTGACGCGCGACGTTGATCGCGACGACCGGCCGTACCGCGTCGCGGAACAGCGCACCGGAACCGGTCGTGAAGTCCTGCAGCCGCGTGCCGACCAGCAGCAGCAGGTCCGCGTCGGCGGCGAGACGGTTGGCCGACTCCGCACCGGTCACGCCGATCGCGCCCGCGTTCCAGCGATGATCGTGCGCGAGCGCGCCCTTGCCCGCCTGCGTCTCCGCCACCGGAATCTCGTTGCGGCTGGCGAACGCGGCCAGCGCTTCGCATGCGCCGGCGTAGTGCACGCCGCCGCCGGCCACGATCAGCGGACGACGCGAACGCGCGAGCAGGTGCGCGGCGTCTGCCAGGCGCCCGGGGTCGGCCCCGCTTCGCGGCAGGTCACGCAGCCGCGGTGCAAAGAACGCGGCGGGATAGTCGTACGCCTCCGCCTGGACGTCCTGCGGCAGCGCCAGCGTCACGGGCCCGCATTCGGCCGGGTCGGTCAGCACCGAAAAGGCTTCCGGCAAGGCACGCAGCAACTGCTCGGGGCGCAATATGCGATCGAAGTACCGCGACACCGGCCGGAAACAGTCGTTCGCCGAAACCGTGGCGTCGCCGGGGTGCTCGATCTGCTGCAGCACAGGGTCCGGACGCCGGCTCGCGAACACGTCGCCCGGCAACAGCAGCACGGGCAACCGATTGACGTGTGCGAGCGCTGCCGCAGTGACCATGTTGGTGGCGCCCGGCCCGATCGACGTGGTGCAGGCCATCAGCCTGCGACGTGCGTGGGCCTTGGCAAAGGCGATTGCCGCGTGCGCCATCGCCTGCTCGTTGTGCGCGCGGTACGTCGGCAGCTCGCTGCGTGCGGCGGCGAGCGCCTCGCCGAGACCGGCGACGTTGCCGTGACCGAAGATCGCGAACACGCCATGCACGAGCGGCACCTCTGCGCCGTCCAGCCGCGTGCGTTGTGCGACGACGTAGCGCACCAGCGCCTGTGCCATCGTCAGCCGCAGCGTCGTCACGTGGCGGTCTCCGCGCGGGCCGCGCGCCAGGCGCCGATCAGCCGCCGGTATCCGTCGGCGATCGAGACGACGGCCTGCTCGTCGTCGACCTCGCCGGCAAACCAGCGACGCGCCGCGGCGCCGAAAATGCTGCGCCCGACGGCGAAGCCGCGACAGATGGGCACCTTCGCCGCTGCGGCGAACGAGCGCACGAGATCGGGCTCGGGCGCATCGAGCCCGAGCAGCAGCACGCCGTTGCACCACGGATCGCGCGTCGCGATCACTTCGGCGATGGCCTGCCACGATGCCGGCGTCTGCGGCTCGAGCTTCCACCAGGCCGGCGCAATGCCGAGATTGTAGAGGCGCGTCAGCGCGCGTGCCGTCGTGCGGTCGTCGGTGGGCAGTCCATTGGCCGTCGTGATCAGTTCGAGCAGCAGTTCGCGTTCGAGCGTCACGCAGTCGGCGTGCAGCCCCATGAGTCTCGCTTCCTGGTCGCGACGCAAGGCCGCCGGATCGTCCGGGTGATAGAACGCGAGGCACTTGACCACCTGTCGCGACGGCCAGTCGCGCAAGGCGAGCCCCGGCTCCTCGCGCGACTCGAAACGCAGCGGCTTCGACGCCGGAAGTTCGACGGGGCGGCCGACCCAGAGCCCCGCGTGCGTGAATCGCTCGAGCGCGGCCATGCCGTGACGTTCGTCGACGATGACGCCGAGCTGTGCCGCCCCCTCGACCGCTGCGACGCGTTCGACCGCACTCGCCACCAGCCCCTTGAACTGCGCGATGCGTGTGGCCGTCGCCCCCGTATCGTTGGCAAGCGCTTCGAGCTGGCGACGGTGGTCGAACGCCAGCACGTGCAGTTCTTCGTGCGGCCGTCGTGTCGTCGTGGCGCGATGCAGGTGGGCGATCCGTTCGTCGTCGTCGGGGCGGCGCATGTCCGCGGCGCGCGCGAGGTAGGCATCGAGTTCGACACGCGTGGGCATGGCCGGGGAGCAGCCGTGACGGGTGACGACGAGCGCACCGCAGGCATTGCCGAGACGGGCGCTTCGCTCCCAGTCCGCGCCTTCGAGCCAGCCCGTGAGCAGCCCGGCCAGGAACGCATCCCCGGCACCGAGCACGTTGAAGACTTCGACGGGGAACCCCGGCACGACGCGGGCTGCGCGACACGGCTCGTGCACGACACAGCCTTCGGCGCCGCGCTTCTGCACGATCACCGCCGACGCGGTCCGTGCGCGAATGGCACGCAGCGCCTGCTCCGTGTCGTCGCTGCCACCGGCAATCCTGATTTCCTCCTCGGTGCCGACCACCAGGTCGCAGAACCCGAGGCACTGCTGCAGCGCCTCGGTGACGGCCGCGGCCACGACGTAGCGGCTTTCGCCCGCCCCGGCCGCAGCGAGGCCCCAGAGCACAGGGCGATAATCGACGTCGAGCACCACTCTCCGGCCCGCGTCCCGCGCCCACCGCATGGCCTGATGCACGGCGGCGCGCGTCGCCGGCGACGACAGGTGCGTGCCGGTCACGGCCAGTGCGCGGCTCGAGCCGATCCAGGCCGCGTCGAAGTCATCGGCGACGAGCCCCATGTCGGCGCAGTGGGCGCGGAAGAATATGTGTGGATAGGATGCGCCGCCCGCGATACCCAGCAGCACGAGCCCCGTGAGCCGTTCCGGATCGGTGTTCACGTGGCTCACGTCGACACGTTCGCGGGCGAGTTGCTCGCGCACGAACCGGCCCATGTGCTCGTCGCCGACGCGCGTCAGCATCGCCGCACGCCGGCCGAGCCGGGCGAGCCCGACCGCGAGGTTGCCCGATGAACCACCGAGTGACTTCGCGAAGGACTGCATGTCCTCGAGGCGACCGCCGGATTGCTGGCCGTAAAGGTCGACCGCGGCGCGGCCGAGACAGATCACGTCGAGCGCCGCCGTCGCGTCAGTCATCGGTGCCCTCGCCGCCCGGGCCACCAGAACTGCGCGTCGCTGCGCAGCGTCCAGGCGTGTTCGGGCGTGAACTCGGGCACGGTGTACGGCAGGCCCGGCAGGTGCCGGATCACCCACGAGTAATACATGCCGTAGCCCGGCGCCGCGCATTGAGCGTGGTCGTGGCCGGGCGGAATGCGCACCGTGTCGAACTGGCGCACCTTGACGACATCGTCGCCGAGTTCGGCATGCCCGAAGCCCTGTGGCTCCGTGAAGCGGTAGTGATAGATCTCGGCCTGCGGATGATGGTGCGGCGGATAGCTGGACCAGCCGCCGGGCAGCGTCACCACCTCACCGAGCACGAGTTCGACGGCCTCCGAGGAATTGCGCCGGTCGAACACGGTGCGCACGAACCGCAGACAGCGATCGCGCACCTGGCCGGCGCCGCGATGCTCGTCGGGCACGTCCGCCGGGTGAAACACGCGCGGCTCGAATGCGCGCGTGTTCGGGCAGCGGTACACGGTCAGCTCGCAGTCCGACAGGGCCTCGAACTGAACGCGCGTCCCCGCCGCGACGTGGACGCAACTGGCCGACTCGTCGAACAGCGAGCGGCGCTCGAACTCGAACGGCGCGTCGCCGGCCCACCCGCGCAGCCGCCCGTGCATGAGCAGCCACGCCGTCTCGACCGGCGCGTCGTGCTCGAGCCGCTGGCCCTGCGCGAGACGCAGGACGGACAGGCCGAGGCCGATCGGGTCGGCCGCTTCGTCGTGTCGCACGATCGACGTTTCGCCAGGGCCGAATCCGTCCCGATGGGCCTTGAGGTGCAATTCCGTAGCGTTCATGCCTGTGCTCCACGTCCTGTGGCGACCGGCACCCATTGTCCCACCGCGGCCGACTGCTCGATCGCTTCGACGACGGCCTGCACGCGCGCACCCTCGTGGAAATCGGGGTTGGCACCCGCGGCGCGGGCGTCGCGCGCGCGGCGGGCGATCGCCACGAGCAGGTTGCGCGCCTCGATCACCTTGAGGTCGTTGATGCCGAGGCCGTGCCCGGGCGCCGGGCAGAACGCACGGTAGTCACCGTGGTCCGGGCCGGCCAGGATCGTGCGATAGCCACGCCTCCCCGCCCCGTCGTCGTTGCGGTAGAGCTGCAGCTCGTTCATGCGCTCCTGGTCGAAGCGCAGGCTGCCGCGCGTGCCGAACAGGTCGAAGGCCAGGCCGCACTTGTAGCCGGTCGCGACGCGACTGACGTCGAAACTGCCGGGCACGCCGCTGGCGAACTCGACCAGCACCTGTGCCGAATCCTCGTTTTCGACCGGGCGCAGGAGACCGCTCGCAGGCTCGCGGCGCTCACCGATCACCGTGGCCAGACGCGCGTTGACGCGCGCGATGTCGCCGAGCAGCACGTGCGCGAGGTTGACGAGGTGCGTGCCGAGATCGGCCAGTGCGCCCGCCCCGGCCAGTGCACGCTGGCACCGCCAGCTGTAGGGCACGGCCGGGTCGGCGAGGTAATCCTCGAAGTAGCGCCCGTGGAACCCCAGCGGCGCGCCGATCTCCCCAGACGCGACGAGTTCGCGCGCCAGCACGAGCAGCGGATTGCAGGCATAGTTGAAGCCGGTGATGTGGCAGACGCCGGCGCGATCGGCTGCGACCGCCATGTCGTGCGCCTCGGCGGCCGTCAACGCCAGCGGCTTTTCGCAGGAGACGTGCTTGCCCGCCGCAAGTGCCGCGTGCGTCATTTCACGGTGCAGGTAATTTGGTGTTGCGACCACGACGACGTCGACGGCCGGATCCGTCACGAGCTCGCGCCAGTCGCCGGTGCTGCGGTTGAAGCCGAGTTCGGCCGCCGCGGCGCGCGCACGGGCCGCATCGCTGTCGGCGAGCAGTTCGAGCACGGGGGCCGCGACGTCGGCGAACACGGTACCGACCGTGCGCATGGCGATCGCGTGTGCGCGGCCGATGTAGCCGCTGCCGATGACCCCGACGCGCAGCGCTTCCATGCGCACGACCGCTCAGCCCACCGCGACCGGTTGACCGGTCGCGTGCGAGCGTTGGGCCGCCTCGGCGAGCTCGAGCGCGCGGACGCCGTCCGTCGCCGTCGCAAGCTGCACGGCTTCGCCAGCGCACGCGCGGACGAAGTCCGCGAGTTCGAGCCGGTACGCCTCGGCGTAGCGTTCGAGGAAGAACGGCAGCGCCGGTTCGCTCGTGAAACCCTCTGCCCCCGCGTGTTCGACGTGCGTCGCCGTCGCATTGTCGGCGCGCAGCATGCCGGTCGCGCCAAAGGCTTCGATGCGCTGGTCGTAGCCGAAGCTGCAGCGACGGCTGTTCGTGATCTGGCACAGCCGCCCGCTCGCCGTGGTCAGCAGCACCGCCGCCGTGTCGACGTCTCCCGCCGCCGCGATGGCCGGGTCGACGAAGCACGCGCCGCGGGCGTAGACCTCGACCGGCTCGTCGTCGAGCAGCCAGCGTGCCATGTCGAAGTCGTGGATCATCATGTCGCGGAACAGCCCGCCCGAGCGTCGCACGTAGTCGAGCGGCGGCGGCGCGGGATCACGACTCGTGATCGCCAGCGTCGCCAGTGGTCCGATGGCGCCGGCCGCCAGTTCGCGCCGGAGCCGCGCGAACGACGGATCGTAGCGACGGTTGAAGCCGAGGTGCAGCACGATGCCGGCGCGGGCCGCCACCTCGACGCAGCGACGCGCCCGGGCGAGGTCCAGGTCGAGCGGCTTTTCACAGAAGACCGCCTTGCCGGCCCGCGCACTGGCCTCGATCAGGTCCGCGTGCGTGTCGGTCGAACTCGCGATCAGCACGGCATCGAGGTCCGGCAGCGCGAGTGCGGCGTCGACGCCCAGTACCTGCGATCCCCAGCGTTGCGCCACCGCGGCGGCCGCGGCCGGGTTCGAATCGCAGACACAGGCCAGCCTCACCGACGGATCGCGGCAGAGGTTCTCGGCGTGGATGCGACCAATGCGCCCTGCACCGATCAATGCCACCGACAGCGATCGTTGCGGGCCGGTCATTCAACGCTCCTTCGACCGGGCCGAGCCCTGCCGGTAGGCATAGCTGATCGCAAGCGTCTGTGCGAGGCACAGCGACGCTGTCAGCGAGCGGAACTGGCGCACTTCGGCGTCCTTGACCTCGAAACAGAGGTCCGCCTCGCGCGCGATCGGGCTCAGGCGGCTGTCGCTGATCGCGATCACGCGCGCATCGCGTGCACGGGCCGCCGCGGCCACCTCCGCCGTTTCGCGCGCGTAGGGGTGAAAGCTGATCGCGATCAGCAGGTCGTCGGGCTCGACGATGCTGGCCTGCTCGACCAGCATGCCGGCGACGCCGTCGATCAGGTAGGCACGCTTGTCGACGTGCCGCAGCGCGTAGGCGAGGTACGCGGCCACCGGGAACGAGCGCCGCATGCCGACGATGTAGACCGCGCGTGAGGTCTCGATCAGGTCGAGCGATCGTTCGAGGTCGGCGTCACGCACGACCTCCTTGAGGTGACGCAGCGCCAGGATGTTGTTGTCCGCGAACTCCTGCATCAGCTGGTGCGCGCCGCGGCCGCCCGCCGCGCCCGAGCGCTCGCCGAACTGGCGGATACGCTCGGAGTAGCTGGCACTTGGCGCGAGGTTGAGGATCTCGTCGCGGAACAGCTTCTGGATGTCGCTCGCGCCTTCGTAGCCGAAGGTCTTCGCGAAACGCACGATCGTCGACGGCTGCACCTTCGCGCGGGTCGCGATCACGGCCAGCGTCTGCAGCGCGACGTCGTTCGGATTTTCGAGCACGTATTTCGCCACCTGCTTGAGCCGCGGGCTCAGCTGTTCGTAGCGACGGACGATCTCGTTGCGCAAGGCCTCTGGGCTTCTCGGGGGCTTCACACTCATGGTCCTGGGCGGGCCGGATGCGTGCCATCGTAGGCCAGCGGGAATGCCGATTCCACCGTCGGCACGGCGATTCCACCTGGCCGTCGATGGGCACGCGACGTTCAGAACTTCACCTGCAGACCGGCCATCGCGTTCCACGAGTAGATCTCGTTCTCGGCGAGCCGGCGCCCGCGGCCGCTGACGTAGCGCAACGGTTCGTCGTTGAGGTTCTGCATCTGCAGGTAGACCGTGAACGACTCGCCGAAGTCGTAGCTCGCCTTGAAGTCGAGCTGGCCGTGGTCATCGACGTACAGGTCCTCGTCGGGGCCTTCGCCGAGCGTGTCGAGGTACTCGCTGCGGTACGAGTAGCCGAGCCGCAGCCCGATGCCGGCACGTTCGTAGAACAGTGCGAGGTTGCCGACGTGCTCGGACTGCAGGAAGAACGGAATGTCGTCGTCGCGATCGAACACGTCCGCGCTGCTGTCCGAGTACGTGTAGCCGATAAGCATGCCGAGGCCGTCCCACGGCGCCGGCAGGCCCGTGAACGACTGCTGGTAGTTGATCTCGATGCCGAAGATGTCGCCCGAATCTGCGTTCTCCGGCTGCAGGATCTCGAGTTCCTCGTAGAACCGGCCCTCGAACTCCTCCTGTTCGAGCACGGTCAGGCGCGTGAACACGGGGTGCTCGATATCCTTGTAGAAGACCCCGGCGGCGAGCACGCCGGCCGGGAGGTACCACTCGACGGACACGTCCCAGTTCATCGATTCGATCGGCTCGAGATCGGAATTGCCCGCCTCGAGCGCGCCTTCGAAGCACGGGTCGGGTGTGTTCGGGCAGTCGCCGTCGTCCAGTTGTTCGATCTCGAAGTTGCGGAACGGCACGAGCTGCTCGTAAGCCGCGCGGCCGATCGTGTTGGTCCAGGCGGCGCGCACGAGCAGGTCCCGTCGCGGCGCGTAGCGCATCTGCAGTCCCGGCAGCCAGTTCGTATAGTCCTTCGTGCCGCGGACGGTCGGCGGCACGTCGTCGATCTCGCCGTCGACGAACTGCAGGTCGTAGCCCTGGTAATCGGCTTCCGTCTTTTCGACCCGCACGCCACCAGTCAGCGTCAGCGCCTGCGTGAGGCCGAGCTGCAGCATCACGTAGCCGGCCGAGATCTTTTCGTCGATGACGTAGTCGACGCCGTATTCCTCGGCGATCGTGTCCTCGACGTTGATCTCGAACGCGGAGGCGTTGGCGTCGAAGAACCGCTGCGCAGCGCCGAAGTCGACCTGCGGCCCGAACGTGTAGCAGTGCTCGCTGCAGTAGAAGTCGGGATCGCCGTTGCGCATGACCTGCGCCAGCAGCAGGTCCACGCCGTCGATCCCGTCGTAGACGACCGCGTTCTGATCGCTGGTCTTCTCGCGGTCGAGCAGCTTCGCGCCGAACTTGACGAAGCCGTTACGGCCGCCGAACACGAGGTCGCGCTGCAGGTCGACCTGGGCGATCTTGAGCTCCTCCTCGACCATCTGCTTGGCGCGGAAGTGCTCGTCGAACTCGAAGCCTTCCGCGTCCTGGAAGCCCGCGCCCGCATCGACGTTGAAGAAGTAGTTCGACGTGTCGTAGGTCATCGGCAGCGGGTCGTCGAGTTCGAACACCCAGCCGTAGTCCCACGGCGTGTCCTGTTCCGATTCGCCGTAGGTGATCGACGCACCGAGCGTCCAGCGCTCGCCGAGGCCGACCTCGCCCCCGAGCGAGGAACTCTGGATCGACTGGATTTCGCGCCGCCGCTGCAGCTCGCGCGAGCCCTCGCCCTCGGTGAACGTGCCCGAGGTTTCCGTCTGGTCGACGAGGTCGCCGTTGCGGTAGTCGTATACCGTTTCCGGCTGCAGCTCGATGTCCTCGAAGCGGTTGTAGAGGTTGCGGAAATAGAACTTCATGTCGTCCGAGGGACGGAACTCGAGGTTCGCGACGACGCCGGAACGCTTACGCTCGATCACGTAGTCGCGCAGCACCAGTTCGTCGGGGATGAAGAAGTCGCCCTCCTCCTCCCACGGGTCGCCGCCCTGCAGGTTGTGCGAGGCGTACTCGCGCTCCGAGTAGCTCGCCGAGAGCACGATGCCCCAGCGCTCGTCGCCGAAGGTCTGGCCCCACGCGAGCGAACCGCCGAACGGGTTTTCGCCGTTGAGGTCGTAGTAGCCGTACTCGACCGAGGCGTTCGCGAAGTGCCCGTCCTTCTCGTCGAAGGCGCTGGGCGTGACGATGTTGATCGCACCGCCGATCGCATTGCCGTCCATGTCGGGCGTGACCGACTTCACGACCTCCAGCTTGGCGAGCAGGTTCGCGGGCACGGTGTCGAGCGCGATGCGGCGGTCGTTGGGCTCGGGCGTGCCGAGCACCTGGTTGTCGAGCGTGACGTTGTTGAGACCGGGGTCGATGCCGCGCACGGTGACGTAGCGGCCCTCGCCCTGGTCCGTCGTCGTCGACACGCCGGGCAGGCGCTGTAGCGCCTCCGCTGCGTTCTGGTCCGGCAGCTTGCCGGCGTCGTCGGCGGTCACGGAGTCCTTGATCACCGCGGCCGACTTCTTGTCCTGCAGCGCTGTGGCGAGCGCGAGCCGGAACCCGGTGACCGTGACCTCCTCGAGACCGGCGCCGACCAGTTCGAAGGCCTGCGTCACGGCACCGGTCGCCGGCACTTCGAGCGTCTGCGTCGCCTCACGGAAGCCGACCGAGGTCACGACCAGCTTGTGCGAACCCGCAGGCACATTCGCGATGCGGAACTCGCCGCTGCGGTCCGCCGTGGCCGTGCGACCCAGCGGCTCGATTCGCACGGTCGAGTTCGGCAGTGGCCGGCCGGTCGACAGGTCCGTGACGCGGCCGGTCACCTCCCCCGCGCGGGCAGTGCCGGCCGGCAGCAATGCGAGCGCGAGCGCGCCCGCGGCAATGGTCTGCGTGAGATTCATGGGGTGTCGTCCTGGTTTGTCTCGGGTCATGGGTGCGCGAAGTCCGTGGCAGGGTCGTGCAATCCCAACAGCACTCGGTGGCTGTTTCGTGACGTCGATGGAATCGTCGTTCCATTTGATGCCGAGCATAGAACAACTGTTCTGTCGGATGCAACGGCGAGTCGCGGCCGGGTGTCGAGCCGGCCGGCAAGCCTGCACAGGGAGCGACGGGGGCGCGTGCGCCCGCGGTGTGGCGCCGGCGGCCGGTCGGCCGCCGCCCGGGGACTACTTCATCGTCGGCATGACGAACTGCGCGCTTTCGCGACGCGCCGTCGGCCAGCGCGAGGTCACGGTCTTGAGCCTCGTGTAGAAACGCACGCCGTCGGGGCCGTGCACGTGCAGCGCCCCGAACAGTGAGCGCTTCCAGCCGCCGAACGAGTGGAACGCCATCGGCACCGGGATCGGCACGTTGATGCCGACCATGCCCGCCTGTACGCCCTGGCTGAACGTGCGCGCGGCCTCGCCGCTGGCCGTGAAGATCGCGGTGCCGTTGCCGAACTCGTGCCCGTTGACGAGTTCCAGCGCCGCGGCCAGGTCCGGCACGCGCACGACGCAGAGCACCGGGCCGAAGATTTCCTCGCGACAGATGCGCATCGTCGGCTCGACCCCGTCGAACAGGCACGGGCCGATGAAGTAGCCGCCCTCGTGCCCCCGGACGCGCAGCCCGCGACCGTCCACGACGAGCCGGGCGCCTTCCTGCACGCCGAGGTCGACGTATCCACTGACGCGTTCGAGGTGCTCGCGCGTGACGAGCGGGCCCATCTCGACGCCCTCCTCGAGCCCCGAGCCGACCTTGAGCTCCGCGAGCTGTCGTCGCAGCGCCTCGACCAGCGGATCCGCTGCGTCGCCGACGGCCACGGCGACGGAGATCGCCATGCAGCGCTCACCGGCCGAACCGTACGCCGCGCCGAGCAGCGCATTCGCGGCATTGGCCGTGTCGGCGTCCGGCATCACGACCATGTGGTTCTTGGCGCCGCCGAGCGCCTGCACGCGCTTGCCATGCGTCGAGGCCGTCCGGTAGATGTATTCGGCCACCGGTGTCGAGCCGACGAAACTGACTGCGGCGACGCGCGGGTCGGTCAACAGCGTGTCGACTGCCTCGCGGTCGCCATTGACGACGTTGAACACGCCGTCCGGCAGGCCCGCCTCCTTGAGCAGTTGCGCGAGTCGCATCGGACAGCTCGGGTCCTTTTCCGACGGCTTCAGCACGAACGTGTTGCCGCAGGCGATCGCGACCGGGAACATCCACATCGGGACCATCGCGGGAAAGTTGAACGGCGTGATGCCCGCGCAGACGCCGACCGGTTGCCGTTGCGACCAGCTGTCGACCCCGGTGCCGACGCTTTCGCTGAATTCGCCCTTCAGCAGTTGCGGGATGCCACAGGCGAACTCGACGACCTCCATGCCGCGCGTGACTTCGCCGCGCGCGTCGGAGTACACCTTGCCGTGCTCGACCGTGATCAGCCGCGCGAGTTCGTCGGCGTGCTCTTCGATCAACGCCTTGAACCGGAACAGCACGCGCGCACGTTGCAGCGGTGGCGTCGCAGCCCACGCCGGCAGCGCGGCTTCGGCGGCCGCGATCGCGGCCCGTGTCTCGTGCGTGTCCGCAAATGCGACTTCGCCGCGCACCGTGCCGGTCGCTGGATCGTGCACCGTGCCCTTGCGTCCCGACGTTCCGGGCACCTCGCGGCCGCCGACGAAGTGGCCCATGTCGAACGTGGCCGGTGGCGTGGAGACGACGGTCGGTCGCGGCGTGCTCATGTGGGAATCCCTGTGTCGGGACGAATGGAGCACCCATTGTAGGGGGACGACTTGGCAGTTTCGCAACCACTGCACCCGTGCACCCCGCGTCCCGGCGAGAACGGACCGGCGACGGTCGCCGCCGATCGGTGCTTTGCTCAATAGACGTGATCGACGGGCAGCAGCGTGTCCGCCGGCAGCGTCTCGAGGCCCGCGACTTCGGCATAGACCGGCGTGAAATCCGGCGCGGTCTCCCGGAACAACTGGTCGAAGTCGTCGATGACGAAATACGCCTGCTGGAACGTGTCGATCTTGTAGCGCGTGCGCATGACGCGACGCAGGTCGAAACCGATGCGTCGCGGCTGCGGGCTCGCGAGCGCGTGCTCGATCTCGCTCGGCGACGACAGGATCCCGGCGCCGTAGATGCGCAGCCCCTGCGGTCCGCGTATCAGGCCGAATTCGACCGTGTACCAGTACAGCCGCGCAAGGTATTCGAGCGCATTGAGGCCCTCGGCCTTCTGGCCGCCGCGGCCGTACGCCTGCATGTAGTCGGCGAAGACCGGGTCGAACAGCAACGGCACGTGACCGAAGAAGTCGTGGAACACGTCGGGCTCGACGATGTAGTCGAACTCCTCTTCCTCGCGCAGCCAGACCGTCACCGGAAAGCGTCGCTCGGCCAGGTGACCGAAAAAGACGTGCTCGGGCAGCAGGCCCGGCACCGCCACGACCTTCCAGCCCGTCGCGCGGTCGAGCCGCTCGTTGACCTGGTCGAACCGCGGGATGCCGGCGCCGTAATCGAGGCTCTCGATCACGCGCAGGAACTCGTCGCAGGCGCGGCCGTGGACGAGCTTCATCTGGCGTTCGTACAGCCGACGCCAGCGTTCCTGCGCGGCGGGGCCGTAGGCTGCGTAGTCCTGTTCGACCGTGTAATCGGGCCGCATCGCGCCGTAGTCGCCACGCAGGCCGTGGTTGCTCGCTCCGTACGTCGCCGGGCCGTCCGATGCCGCCATTCTCTGCATCCTGAGGGTCAGTGATCCGAAATGGTGCCTTTTACGTCCGCCGGGGACGGCTTGCCAAGCCCCCGGCCGATGGGACGGGTGGACCACTGCGGTATAGTTCACACCCCGCGCGGGCCGGCCCGATGGCCGCGTGCGCCTGCCGTCGCCGAGGTTCCAGACCCATGAAGTTTTTGACCGTCGCCGCGATCGTTCCGTTCCTGCTGGCCACGAGCCTCGCCGCGGAAGCGGCCTGTATCTACCCCCAGGCACCGAAGTCCGTGCCGAACGGCTCGTCTGCCACCAAGGAGGAGATGCTCGCCGCGCAGACGATGGTGAAGGACTACCTCAAGAGCGTGCAGGACGACTACCTGCCGTGCCTCGAGCAGGAGCGCGTGGCGGCGATCGGCGCGCTCGACAACATGGATCCGGAATACACGGCCAAGAAGGCCAGCATCGACACGATCCACGGCAAGAAGCACAACGCCGCGCTCGAGGAACTGCAGGCCTTCGTGCAACGCTGGAACGTCGAGAGAAAGGCCTTCCAGGACAAGACCTCGGGCAAGTGACCCTGGCAGCCCCCGCCGCGGTCCCTGCCTCGCCACCATGAACGACGTCGCCATTGCGCTGCCCACACCCGCCGAAGCGGAAGCCCTGATTCGCAGG
>DATMIB010000055.1:0-18562 GCA_035554635.1 Steroidobacteraceae bacterium
GCGGCGACTAAACTGACCGGTCCAAAAGCAAGCGCCGCCATGTCCGCAGCCGATTACACCCCGTTCCAACTCGTTGCCCCGTATTCACCGGCGGGGGACCAGCCGCGGGCGATCGCGCGGCTGATCCAGGGCTTCGAGTCAGGCCTGTCGCGGCAGACGCTGCTCGGCGTGACCGGCTCCGGCAAGACCTACACGATCGCCAACCTGATTCAGGCGGTGCAGAAGCCCACCCTGGTGATGGCGCCCAACAAGACCCTCGCCGCGCAGCTGTACGGCGAGTTCAAGGCGTTCTTCCCGCACAACGCGGTCGAATACTTCGTCAGCTACTACGACTACTACCAGCCCGAGGCGTACGTGCCGTCGTCGGACACGTACATCGAGAAGGACGCCTCGGTGAACGAGCACATCGAGCAGATGCGGCTTTCGGCCACCAAGGCACTGCTCGAGCGCCCCGACTCGATCATCGTGGCGACCGTCTCGGCGATCTACGGCCTCGGCGATCCGCAGGCGTACCTGAGCATGGTGCTGCACCTCGACCGTGGCGACCGCCTCGACCAGCGCAAGCTGCTGCGTCGTCTCGCCGACATGCAGTACACGCGCAACGAACTCGACCTGACGCAAGGCACCTATCGCGTGCGCGGCGACGTGATCGACATCTTTCCGGCAGAGTCGGAACGCGAGGCGGTACGCGTCGAGCTCTTCGACGACGAGATCGAATCCTTGAGCCAGTTCGATCCGCTCACGGGGGAGGTGCTGCGCAAGGTGCCGCGCTACACCGTCTACCCGTCGTCGCACTATGTGACGCCGCGCGAACGGATCGACAGCGCGATCGAGGCGATCCGCGAGGAGCTGCGCGAGCGGCTGCTTGTGCTGCGCGAGCAGGGCAAGTTGCTCGAGGCGCAGCGACTCGAGCAGCGCACGGTCTTCGACCTCGAGATGATGATGGAGGTCGGCTACTGCTCGGGCATCGAGAACTACTCGCGCTACCTGTCGGGCCGCCAGGCGGGTGAGCCGCCGCCGACGCTGTTCGACTACCTGCCGAAGAATGCCTTGCTGATCATCGACGAAAGCCACGTCACGATCCCGCAGATCGGCGGCATGTTCCGCGGCGACCGGTCGCGGAAGGAAACGCTCGTGCAGTACGGCTTCCGGCTGCCCTCGGCACTCGACAACCGGCCGTTGCGGTTCGACGAGTGGGAAGCGCTCGCGCCACAAATGATCTTCGTCTCGGCGACGCCCGGTCCGTACGAAATGCAGCACGCCGGCGACGTCGTCGAGCAGGTCGTGCGGCCGACCGGGCTGGTCGACCCCGAGGTCGAGATCCGCCCGGTGCGCACGCAGGTCGACGACGTGCTGTCGGAGATCCGCGGCTGCGTCGAGCGCGACCAGCGCGTGCTGATCACGACGCTGACAAAGCGCATGGCGGAGGACCTGACCGAATACCTGCACGAGCACGGCGTTCGGGTCCGGTACCTGCACTCCGACATCGAGACCGTCGAGCGCGTGGAGATCATCCGCGACCTGCGGCTCGGCAAGTTCGACGTGCTGGTCGGCATCAACCTGCTGCGCGAGGGCCTCGACATGCCGGAGGTCGCGCTCGTGGCGATCCTCGACGCGGACAAGGAGGGTTTCCTGCGGTCGGCCGGTTCGCTGATCCAGACGATCGGGCGGGCGGCGCGCAACGTCCATGGGCGCGCAATCCTGTACGCGGACACCGTCACCGGATCGATGCAGCGCGCGCTCGGGGAGACGAGCCGGCGACGTGCGAAACAGCTCGAGTACAACGCTACGCACGGCATCACGCCACAGTCGATCGTGAAGGCCGTGCAGGACATCATGGAAGGGGCGCGCGGCGAGGCGGCGGGCGGCACGTCCACGCGTCGTGGCACGGCGGTCGAGGAGGGCGGCGCGCTGCTGACGCCGGAGCAGGCGATGAAGCGCGTCAAGAAGCTCGAGGCCGAGATGTACCGGCACGCCCGCAACCTCGAGTTCGAGGACGCCGCGCGCATCCGCGACCAGATCGAAAAGCTGCGCAACCAGGCGTTCGGGATGCCGGGGCAGAAAGTGGCTAGCGGTTAGCGGAAGAGTCTAGAGTTCAGAGTCTAGAGTCTAGTCGGAGCCGGAGTCTGCCTGCGGCAGCCGCGGCGGCGCAGCGCGCCTCCGACTGGACTCTGAACTCTGGACTCTGAACTCTTCCGACCACCAGCCACTAACCGCTGGCCACGAGCCACTTCCTTTCCTCCTCCGCCTTCGTGTATGCTTCGCGGCTCGTTTGAGGGCGCATAGCTCAGCGGTAGAGCACTACCTTGACATGGTAGGGGTCCGTGGTTCGATCCCACGTGCGCCCACCACGATCCCGGCACTGGGTCATCGTGAACACTCAACGGGACCTAAGTCGATGCCGGTCGTCATCACCCTGCCAGACGGCAGCCAACGCAGCTTCGAGCAACCGCTCACCGTGGCGGAGCTCGCTGCGGGCATTGGTGCGGGCCTCGCCAAGGCCGCGCTGGCCGGTCGTGTCGACGGCAAGCTCGTCGACACCTCGCACCTGATCGACCGCGACGCACAAGTCGCCATCGTCACGGGCAAGGACGCCGACGGTCTCGAGATCATCCGGCATTCGACCGCGCACCTGCTCGCGCAGGCCGTGCAGTCGGTCTACCCGGACGCGCAGGTCACGATCGGCCCGGTCATCGACGACGGCTTCTACTACGACTTCGCGTTCAAGCGGCCGTTCACGCCCGAGGACCTCGCGCAGTTCGAGGCGCGCATGCACGAACTCGTGCAGGCCAACCTGCCCGTGAGCCGCCGCGTCATGCCGCGCGACGAGGCCGTCGAGACGTTCAAGAAGATCGGCGAGCACTACAAGGCCGAGATCATCGCGAGCATCCCGGCGAACGAGGACATCAGCCTGTACGGGCAGGGCGACTGGTTCGACCTGTGTCGCGGGCCGCACGTGCCCAGCACGGGCAAGCTCGGCGCATTCAAGCTCATGAAGGTCGCGGGCGCCTACTGGCGCGGCGACTCGAAGAACGAGATGCTCCAGCGCATCTATGGCACCGCCTGGGCGAACGAGAAGGACCTCAAGGCCTATCTCACCCGTCTCGAGGAAGCCGAGAAGCGCGACCACCGCAAGGTCGGCCGCGACCTCGACCTGTTCCACACCCAGGAGGAGGCCGTCGGCAGCGTGTTCTGGCATGCGAAGGGCTACACGCTCTGGCGCACGGTCGAGAACTACATGCGCGGCCGCCTGCAGGAGACGGGCTACGTCGAGGTCAAGACGCCGCAGCTGATCGACCGCGTGCTCTGGGAAAAGTCGGGCCACTGGGAAAACTATCGCCCGAACATGTTCATCGCCGAGTCCGAGGAGCGCGTGCTCGCGGTCAAGCCGATGAACTGCCCGGGCCACATCCAGATCTTCCGCCAGGGCATCAAGTCGTACCGCGACCTGCCGCTGCGCATGGCGGAGTTCGGCGCGTGCCATCGCAACGAGCCTTCCGGCGCGTTGCACGGGCTCATGCGCGTGCGTGCGTTCACGCAGGACGACGCGCACATCTTCTGCACCGAAGACCAGATCAATCCCGAGACGGTCGCCTTCTGCGACCTGCTGCAGAGCGTCTACCGCGACTTCGGCTTCGAGGAGATCCTGGTCAAGTTCTCGGACCGCCCCGCCAAGCGCGCGGGCAGCGACGAGACCTGGGACAAGGCCGAGAGTGCGCTCAAGACGGCGGTCGAGGCGGCCGGGCTCGAATACACGCTGAACCCGGGCGAGGGCGCCTTCTACGGCCCCAAGCTCGAGTTCGTGCTGCGCGACGCGATCGGCCGCGACTGGCAGTGCGGCACGTTGCAGGTCGATTTCGTGCTGCCCGAGCGGCTCGGGGCCGAATACATCGGCGAAGATGGCGCCGCCCACCGGCCCGTCATGCTGCACCGGGCGATCCTGGGCTCCATGGAGCGGTTCCTGGGCATCCTGATCGAAAACTACGCGGGCCGTTTCCCGCTGTGGCTGGCGCCGGTGCAGGCCGTCGTCATGAACATTACGGATGGACAGGCCGATTACGTGCGGAAAGCCACCGAATTCCTGAAAAATCAGGGGCTTCGGGTCGAAATGGATTTGCGTAACGAGAAAGTCGGCTTTAAAATCCGCGAGCATACCCTGCAGCGGGTCCCGTACCTGCTGGTCGCGGGCGACCGCGAGTCGGGGTCAAATACGTTGTCCGTGCGCACGCGCGAGGGCAAGGATCTGGGGTCGGTGGGTCTCGAAACCCTCGCCTCGAAACTTGCCGGGGAAGTCGCGAGCCGCGGGCGTGTACCTGTTTTGAACGAGGATTGATCGCATCTCTGCTCCAACATCCAAGCGCATCCGGCGCAACCACGAGATCACGGCCCCGCAGCTGCGCGTAATCGGCGCGGACGGCGAGCAGGTCGGCGTCATGAGTCGCTTTGAGGCGCTCGAGCTCGCCGCCTCGCAGGAACTCGACCTGATCGAAGTGTCGCCGATGGCGGACCCGCCGGTTTGCCGGATCATCGACTTCGGCAAGTTCCAGTTCGAACAGAACAAGAAGGCCGGGCTTGCGAAGAAGAAGCAGAAGCAGATCCAGATCAAGGAAGTCAAGTTTCGCCCTGGAACCGACGAAGGCGACTATCAGATCAAGCTCAGGAATCTGATTCGCTTTTTCGAGGAAGGGGACAAGGCCAAGGTGACGCTTCGTTTCCGTGGCCGAGAGATGGCGCACACCGACATCGGTCGGCAGCTCCTGAGGCGTTTGCAGGATGACCTCGCCCACGTGGCGATGGTCGAACAGCACCCGCTGATGGAAGGCCGGCAGATGGTCATGATGCTCGCGCCGAAGAAGAAGTAAGGGCGGCTTCGGCCGTCACTTCGCCCTCGAACCGCGGCCGCAAGGCCGGGGCGAGATGGGCCATTAAAATTAGGAGTAGTTGAATGCCCAAGTTGAAGACCAACCGGGCCGCGGCAAAGCGTTTTCGCAAAACGGCGAAAGGCTTCAAGCGCGGCCAGTCGCAGAAGCGACACATCCTCACGAAGAAGACGACGAAGCGTAAGCGTCAGCTGCGCGGCACCACCATGGTCGCCAAGCAGGACCTCGTCCGTCTCGAACAACTGCTGCCCCACGCCTGAGCGAGGTGACCCATGGCACGAGTTAAGCGTGGCGTCATCGCTGGACGCCGTCACAAGAAGGTCCTCGCCAAGGCGAAGGGTTATTACAACGCACGCCGCAAGGTCTTCCGCGCTGCGAAGCAGGCCGTCATCAAGGCCGGCCAGTACGCGTACCGCGACCGTCGCGCCAAGAAGCGCGATTTCCGTGCGCTGTGGATCACCCGCATCAACGCGGGCGCCCGCACGTTCGATCTCTCGTACAGCCGCCTGATGGCCGGCATCAAGGCCGCCGGCCTTGAAGTCGACCGCAAGATGCTGGCCGACCTCGCGGTGCACGACCTCGAGGCGTTTGGCAAGATCGCGGAACAGGCCAAGGCGGCCCTCGCGAAGGCTGCCTGACGTCGGTGACGTGAACGGGAACCGGGGTGCACATCCCCGGTTGCCGCCGGCAACCCGGGCGAGGAGCCCGGCTGCCACGGACGACAAGGCCGGAACGCGCAGGCGCTCCGGCCTTTGTTTTTTTACCGGTCTTTGCTTGGACGGCACCGTGACATGAGCGAAACGACCACAGAACGCAGCCTCGACGAGCTCGCAGCCGACGCGCGGACCCGGATCGCGGCCAGCGCGAGCCTGACGGACCTCGAAGCGCTCAAGGTCGAGCTTTTCGGCAAGAAGGGCGCGATCACCGCGCAGCTGAAGACGCTCGGCACGCTGCCGCCCGACGAGCGCAAGGCCGTGGGCGCGCGCATCAACGCCGTGCGCGACGACCTCGCGGCCGTCGTCGAGACGCGCAAGGCCGAACTCGAGCGCGCCGAACTCGAGCGCAAGCTCGCGGCGGGCCGCATCGACGTCACGCAGCCGGGCCGCGGCCAGCAGCCGGGCGGCCTGCACCCGATCACGCGCACGCGCCGACGCATCGAGGCGCTGTTCCGCAACGCGGGGTTCACGGTCGAGGAGGGCCCCGAGGTCGAGGACGACTGGCACAACTTCGAGGCGCTCAACATCCCGGCGAATCATCCGGCGCGCGCCATGCACGACACGTTCTACTTCCCGGACGGTCGGCTGCTGCGCACGCACACATCGCCGGTGCAGGTGCGCGCGATGCTGCGCGACAAGCCGCCCCTGCGCATGATCATGCCTGGGCGTGTCTACCGTTGCGATTCCGACATGACGCACACGCCGATGTTCCACCAGGTCGAAGGCCTGGTCGTCGACGAAGGCGTCAGCCTCGCGCACCTCAAGAGCGTGCTGCACGATTTCGTGCAGCAGTATTTCGAGCGCAAGCTCGGCATCCGCTTCCGTCCGTCGTACTTTCCGTTCACCGAGCCTTCGGCCGAGGTGGACATCGAGTGCGTGTTCTGCAGCGGCGCCGGGTGTCGCGTCTGCAAGCAGACGGGCTGGCTCGAAGTCGCGGGCTGCGGCATGGTCCACCCGAACGTGCTGCGCAACGTCGGCATCGACCCGGAGCGTTACACGGGTTACGCCTTCGGCATGGGCATCGAGCGCCTGACGATGCTGCGCTACAACGTCAACGACATCCGCCTGTATTTCGAGAACGACCTGCGCTTCCTGCGCCAGTTCGGCTGACCTGAAGGCACGGGAAAGAACAAACATGCGCATCAGTCTGCAGTGGTTGGGCGAGTGGGTCGACGGCACGCTGCCGGAGGCGAAGGACCTCGCTGCTCGTCTCACGATGGCGGGGCTCGAGATCGAAGGCGTCGAGGCGGCCGCGCCCCCGTTGCCGGGGGTGGTCGTCGCCCACATCGTCGAGCGCGTCAAGCACCCGAACGCCGACACGTTGAGCGTCTGCACGGTCGACACCGGTGCGGAGCAGGTGCAGATCGTCTGCGGCGCGCCCAACGCGCGTGCCGGCATCAAGGTGCCGCTGGCGACGATCGGCGCCAGGCTGCCCGGCGGTCTCGAGATCAAGAAGGCGAAACTGCGCGGCGTCGAGTCGTTCGGCATGCTGTGCTCGGCGCGTGAACTCGGCCTGTCCGAGGAGTCGAACGGGCTGCTCGAGCTGCCGGCCGAACTGCGCACGGGCGCACCGCTCGTCGAGGCGCTCGGTCTCGACGACACCATCCTCGAGGTCAACCTGACGCCCAACCGCGGCGACTGCATGAGCGTCGTGGGCATCGCACGCGAAGTCGTGGCGCTGACCGGCGGCAAGCTCACCGGACCTGCACTGGCGCCGCTCGCCGCGACGTCGAGCGACACGTTCCCGGTCGAATTGATGCCGGGCGCCGGTTGCGTGCGGTTCGCGTCGCGCGTGATCCGCGGGCTCGACCCCAAGGCCCAGTCGCCGGCCTGGATGCAGGAGCGGCTGCGTCGTGCGGGCCTGCGCCCGATCAGCGCGGCGGTCGACGTGACCAATTACGTCATGCTCGAGCTCGGCCAGCCGATGCACGCATATGACCTGCGCGAACTCGCCGGCGGCATCGTCGTGCGTCGCGCGCATGCCGGTGAGACGCTCAAGCTGCTCGACGGCCGCGAGGTCACGCTGGACGACTCGGTGCTCGTGATCGCCGATCGCGAAAAGCCGCTGGGCCTGGCCGGCGTGATGGGCGGCGACCACTCGGGCATCGGCGACGACACGACGGACGTGCTGCTCGAGGTCGCGTACTTCCAGCCCGACGCGATCGCCGGCCGCGGCCGGCGCTATGGCCTCGTCACGGATGCCTCGCAGCGTTTCGAACGCGGCGTGGACCCGACGCTGCAGGAACGCGCGCTCGAACGTGCGACGTCGTTGCTCGTCGGCTGTGCCGGCGGCCGGGCGGGCCCGGCACAGCTGGCGGAACTCGCTGCGGAGCTGCCGCAGAAGCCGGTCGTTTCGCTGCGTCCGGAGCGTGCGCGTCGTGTGATCGGTGCCGACATCGACGACGAACGCATGGCCACGATCCTGCACGGCCTCGGCATGGGCCTGACGCGCGGCGAGTCGAATTGGCTCGTGACGCCGCCCGCGTGGCGCTTCGACATCGCGATCGAGGAAGACCTGGTCGAGGAGGTCGCACGGATCTTTGGTTTCGACAACGTGCCGGAAGCGGTACAGCCGTCGCACCAGCCGATCGCGCCGTACACCGAGACCCGCGTGCGGAGCGAGGCCGCGGCCGACATCCTCGTGCAGCGCGGCTACTTCGACGCGATCACCTACAGCTTCATCGAGCCTGGGCTGCAGGCCTTGTTCGCGCCGGACGCCTCGACGCTGACGCTGTCGAACCCGATCTCGGCCGACCTCGCGACGATGCGGGCATCGCTGTGGCCGGGCCTCGCCGCGGCCCTCGCGGCGAACCAGCGTCGCCAGCAGTCGCGCGTTCGGCTGTTCGAACTCGGTCGCAAGTTCATCGTCACGGGGGCCGAAGGCACGCTCGACGAGGTGCCCGTCATCGCCGGCATCGCGGCGGGGCCCGCGCTGCCCGAGCAATGGGGCGCCCCGAAGACGGCCGTCGACTACTTCGACGTCAAGGCCGACGTCGAGGCGTTGCTCCGTGCAACCGGTGCCGTCGAGGAGTTCCGGTTCGTGCCGGCGACGCATCCGGCACTGCACCCGGGCCAGACGGCGCGGATCCTGCGCGGGGAGCGACCCGTCGGCTGGCTGGGGCGCCTGCACCCGGACGTCGAGCGTCAGCTCGACATGACATATTCGGCCGTCGTCTTCGAGCTCGAAGTCGAGCAGGCGCTCGCGGCGAGCGTGCCGCATTTCCGCGACGTGTCGCGTTTCCCCGCGGTGCGTCGCGATCTCGCCGTGGTCGTGGCGGAGTCGGTGCCGGTGCAGCAGCTGCTGGACAGTGTCCGGACCGCGGCGGGGAACTCGCTGCGCGAGACGACCGTGTTCGACATATATCGCGGCGCGGGCATCGAAACGGGTCGCAAGAGTGTGGCGATAGGCTTGAATTTACAGGAGGTTTCGCGCACGCTTACCGACGATGAAACGGATGCCATCGTGGCGCGGGTCGTCGCCGGCCTGGAGCAGGATTGCGCTGCCACGATAAGAGACCGATAACACCAAATGGCATTGACCAAGGCGGAAATCGCGGAAGCCCTGTTCGACCAGCTCGGCCTCAACAAGCGTGAGGCACGCGAGCTCGTCGACCTGTTCTTCGAGGAACTGCGCATGTCGCTCGCCAACGGCGAGCAGGTCAAGCTGTCGGGCTTCGGCAATTTCGACTTGCGCAGCAAGAACCAGCGGCCAGGTCGGAACCCGAAGACGGGGGAGGAAATCCCGATCAGCGCACGTCGTGTCGTCACGTTCCGTCCCGGCCAGAAGTTGAAGGCACGCGTGGAAGCCTATGCTGGAACCCAGCAATAACGACGAACTCCCGGCAATCCCGGGCAAGCGCTACTTCACGATCGGTGAGGTGAGCGACCTCTGCGGCGTCAAGCCGCACGTGCTGCGTTACTGGGAGCAGGAGTTCCCGCAGCTCAAGCCCGTCAAGCGACGGGGCAATCGCCGCTATTACCAGCGCCAGGACGTGCTCGTGATCCGCCAGATCCGTGCGCTGCTTTACGACCAGGGCTTCACGATCGGCGGAGCGCGCAATCGGCTCGAAGGCGAGGAAGCGCGCGTCGACGTGACGCAGACGCACCAGCTCGCGCGGCAACTGCGCGTCGAGCTCGAAGAACTGATCAAGATCCTGCGTCGCTGAGGCAGCGAGGCCGGCAATCGCTCGCCGCGCGACGCGGCATGTGGCTATAATCCGCGTCCGGTCGGAGCGTGGCGCAGTCTGGTAGCGCACTTGCATGGGGTGCAAGGGGTCGCGAGTTCGAATCTCGCCGCTCCGACCAGTTCGGATGCGAACGACAAGGGCCGCCTTCGGGCGGCCCTTTCTTTTTGTTCACGACGAACGGTTCGACGCATTCGTTTCCGCCGAGGCGACGTGGTGCGCGGCGAATCCGGTATCGTGCTGCTCATGGACGTACAGCAGACCCGATCGATCCTGACCGTGGCCCTGATGGCCGCCTTCGCCGACGGCAGCAAGGACGAGCGCGAGCGCGACGCGATCCGTCGTCTCGCCGAGACGCTCGGCACCGACAGCGGTGTCGACATGCCCGCGCTCTACCGCGACGTGCTGCTCGGCAAGCCGGAACTCGCGAGCGTGGTGTCGCCGCTGGCGACGCCAGAGCTGCGCCAGTACGCATACGAAATGGCGGTCGGCGTCGTCAACGCCGACGGTGCGCAAGGGGCCGCGGAAACCGCGTTCCTGCAGCGCCTCGCACAGGCACTTGGCCTGTCTCAGCAGGCAGCGCAAGCGACGGCCGGCGCGGCCAGCGCCGTGGCGGATGCAGCGATCGGTCCCGACGACGAGGTCGTCGCACCGGCCGCGGGTGCGGGCGAACCGGCTTCGCCGTTGCAAGGGGCCGTGCTCGGCAAGGCGTCGATCAGCGACGCGGAAATGGATCGCGTGATCCTGAAGGCATCGATCACGAATGCCGCGCTCGAGCTGCTGCCGGAGACGATCGCCTCGATGGCCATCATCCCGTTGCAGATGCGGCTGGTTTACCGCATCGGGCAGTCGTACGGCTACCCGATGGACCGCACGCACGCCAAGGACTTCATCGCGACGCTCGGGGTCGGCCTCACTTCGCAGTACGTCGAGCAATTCGGCCGCAAGCTGCTGGGCGGGCTGCTCGGCGGCCTGGCGGGCGGGCTCGGTCGCACGCTCGGCCGGCAGGCCGCAAGCTCCGGCCTGACGTTCGCGACGACCTACGCGATCGGTCGCGTCGCGCAGCGGTATTACGCCGGCGGACGCACGCTCGACGCCGCGATGCTCAAGCAGACCTTCAACGAGCTGCTGGCCGAGGCGCGCGGCATGGCGCCGCGGTACCAGAACGACATCGAGCAGGCCGCGCGGACGATCGACACGCGCAACCTGGTGTCGCTGGTGCGGAGCGGAAGTGGTTAGTGGCCAGTGGTTAGCGGTTAGTGGTTAGCGGTTAGTGGTTAGCGGAAGAGTCCAGAGTTCAGAGTCTAGAGTCTAGTCGGAAATCGGAGGCTGCCTGCGGCAGCCGCGGCGCAGCGCGCCTCCGACTAGACTCTGGACTCTAGACTCTAGACTCTGAACTCTCTCTTCTGACCACTAGCCACTTTCCTGGCTACGCGTACGTGATCGCGGCTTCGCGGCCCGGCACTTCGAGGTGAGGAATGGCGTTGAACGCAACGAGACGCGCGACGCCGTTGGGCGCAAGCACGACTTCCGTCACGCCGGTGTTGCGTGTCTGCAGGTTGAGCTGGATTGCGGCTTCGGCGCCGGCACCGAGCACTTCGGCGGTGTAGCGTCCGATGACGCCGCCCGAACTCACGAGCAGGACGTTGTCGTCACGGCCGAGCCCGTCGCAGAGTCCGCCGACGCCGGCGCGGATGCGCCCGCCGAAATCTGCCCAGGTTTCGCCCCCGGCCAGCGCGCCCTCGTGACGGGACCAGGCCTGCAGCGCGTTGCGGATCGCCCGGAAGTAGCCGGCGCGGTCGCCACGACTGCGCAACTCCTGCATCCGGTCGGACGCGAAGAACGAGAGCAGCGAGGCATGGTCGTATTCGTTGAAGCGGGCGTCGCGCACGGCGTCGGGCGCGTCGATCATCTGCAGCGTCACGAGGTCGCAGGTCGCGACCTGCCGTCGCAGCGTGCCGGACGCCACGCGCGCGAACCGCAGCCCGCGCGAGGCAAAATGCGCGCCGAGCCAGCGCGCCTGGCTCGCCCCGAGCGTCGTGATCGAGTCGTAGTCGCCGGTGAAGTCCGGCTGCCCGTGGCGCACGAGGTAGAGATGAGGCATAAGCGCAGCAGTCTAGCGTGCCGCGCCGCCTGCACGCCGGGCATGACGACACGTTCCTCGACGACCCACCGACGGTGATCTGCACCCATGGCCAGCGAACCTTCTCCGCGCTTCCAGCCTTCCGGCGTCATCACGCTCACGACCGACTTCGGGCACGCCGACCCGTTCGTGGGCGTCATGAAGGGGCAGGTGCTGCGGCGGTTCGCTGCCGCGACACTGGTCGACCTCACGCACGAGGTGCTGGTGCACTGGCCGGCCGAAGCCGGCTTCTGGCTCGGGCGGTCTTATGCCTATTTCCCGGCTGGCACCGTGCATGTCGCGGTCGTCGACCCGGGCGTTGGCAGCGCTCGTGACATCGCCATCGTCGAGGCGGACGGCCACGTGTTCCTCGCGCCCGACAACGGGTTGCTGGCCGGTGTGCTCGAACGCCTGCAGGCGCCACCGGTGCTGCGCCGGCTCGACGAGGCGTGTTTCGCCGCGCTCGACATCCACAAGCCGAGCGCGACCTTCCACGGGCGCGACATCTTCGCGCCGATCGCCGCCGAACTCGCGGCCGGGCGGGTGGCGCCGTCGGCACTCGGCTCGGTCGTGCCGGACCTGGTGCCGGGCTGGGTCGACGAGCCGGTCGTCGGGACAGGACAGGTGAGCGGCGCGGTCGTCACGGTCGATCACTTCGGCAACCTGCTCACGAACATCGACGCCGAGCTGATCCCCCACGTGCCGAACCCGGTCGTCCGGGCGGCGGGCCACGAGATCCCGCTGCGCCGGACCTACGCCGACGTGCGCCCCGGCGACTACCTGGCACTGGTCAACTCGTTCGGGGTGCTCGAAATCGCCCGGGCGGAGCAGAGCGCGGCGCAGGGGCTGGGGCTCGGCCGCGGCGCGCCGCTGGTCGTCGGCTCCCGGCGGGGCTCGTAAGTGCCTGATTGGGCGGAGGAACCCTCACCCGATCCGCTGGTCTGACGATGCGTGCCGCTGTCGGCACCTTCGTACGTTGCACCGCAATAGCTACGGGTTGAGATGCGGTCCGATCCGTGTATAGTTCGCTGCCTTGTGCCGGCAGACCGCGGGCACTGCGTTGAAATTGCAGGAATTTCTGGAACTGCGCAATGGAACGAGACGAGGAACACTTCGACCTGGACGAGGAATTCGTTGCGGGCGGCGAAGAAGAGGATTACGACCGCTTCATCGAACGTGTGGATCGTCGCAAGCAGGCCGTGAAGAAGGGCAAGGCTGCGTGGAGCAAGCTCGAGGACGTGCTTGCCGAGAAACGCCTGCAGAAAGAACTCAAGGATTACTACGAGGACAAGTAGCCTCGCGGCTGCAACACGGGCCCCCGGCTCCTGACACGGGGAGCCAGTGACGTGCGGGCCGCGCAGGCCCGGATTCGTCAGGCAAGCACGAAGGCGCCAACCACCATAGCAAGGGCGCCACAGGGACCGCTCGAATGACTACCGAAAGCTCCTGGGTCGTCCTGAAGTTCGGGGGCACCAGCGTTTCGAGCGTCAGCAACTGGAAAAACGTCGCCGCCGTCGTCCGCGAACGACTTGCGGAAGGACTGCACCCGGTCGTGGTGCACTCCGCGCTCTCCGGCATCACCGATCGACTCGAGCAGCTGCTCGTCAAGGCGCTCACCGGCGAGTGGGAGCCGGTGATGGAACAGATCGAGCGCCGTCACATGGACCTCGCGCGTGACCTCGGCGTGCCGAACGTCGCCGCCGAACTCGACCATCACTTCAACGAGCTGCGTCGCAGCGCCGAAGGCATCCACCTGATCGGCGAAGTCAGCGACCGGCTGCGCGCCCGCGTCATGGCCAACGGCGAACTGATGGCGACGCGGATCGGCGCGGCCTTCCTCGCACACGAAGGCATCGACGTGCAGTGGCTCGACGCGCGCACGTTGCTGCGCGCCGACGAGCGCCCCGGCGCCACCGAGCGCTCCAACTATCTTTCGGCCACCTGCGTGTTCGAGCCCGACGCGACGCTGCAGCAGCGGCTCGCGACCGGCAAGAAGGTGCTGATCACGCAGGGCTTCATCGCGAGCGACGCAAAGTCGGATACGGTGCTGCTCGGTCGCGGGGGCTCGGACACCTCCGGCAGCTACTTCGCGTCCAAGCTCGCCGCGCGCCGGCTCGAGATCTGGACCGACGTGCCGGGCATGTTCACCGCCAACCCGCGTTCGGTGCCGAACGCGCGCCTGCTCAAGTCGCTCGACTACGACGAGGCCCAGGAGATCGCGAGCAGCGGCGCGAAGGTGCTGCACCCGCGCTGCATCCTGCCGGTGAAACAGTACTCGATCCCGCTCACCGTGCACGCGACGCAGCGGCCCGAACTCAAGGGCACGGTCGTCACCGCCACGGGCGGCAACGGCGGTGCGCGCGTCAAGGCCGTCTGCATCAAGAAGGGCATCACGCTGCTCTCGATGGAGACGCTCGGCATGTGGCACCAGGTCGGCTTCCTCGCCGACGCGTTCGCGGTGTTCAAGGACCACGGCATCTCGGTCGATCTCGTCTCGACCTCCGAGACGAGCGTGACCGTTTCGCTCGACCCGGCCGCCAACACGCTGGACCATCGCGCGATCGACGCACTGGTGGCTGACCTCGCGCAGCTGTGCCGCGTCGAAGTGATCGGCCCGTGCGCCGCCGTGAGTCTCGTCGGTCGCAACATCCGCGCGACGCTGCACCGGCTCGGCGATGCGCTCGAGCTGTTCGAGGAACAGAAGATCTACCTCGTCACGCAGGCCGCCAACGACCTCAACATCACCTTCGTCGTCGACGAAGAGCAGGGCGACCGGTTGGTCCGACGGCTGCACGACGTGATCGTCTGGAACGCGCCGTCGGACGAGGTGCTCGGACAGACCTGGGAGCAGATCCACGGCCTTGCGCCGGTGTTGCCGGCCGGCGGGCCGCCGTGGTGGCAGGACCGTCGCGAGGAACTGCAGCAGATCGCGCGCGAGCACGGCGCCGCGTACGTCTACGACCGCGCCTCGATCGAGCTCGCGGCGCAGCAGTTGCTCGCCCTCGACGGCGTCGATCGCATCTTCTACGCGATGAAGGCCAACCCGCACCCGGAGATCCTGCGTGCCCTCGCGGGCCTGGGGCTCTCGTTCGAGTGCGTCTCGCAGGGCGAATGCCAGCACGTGCTCGACACGGTGCGCGGCATCGATCCTGGCAAGATCCTGTTCACGCCCAATTTCGCACCGCGCTCCGAGTACGAATGGGCGCTCGCGCAGGGCGTCAACCTCACGGTGGACAGCCTGTACGCGCTGCGCGAGTGGGGCGAGCTGTTCCGCGACCGCGACGTGCTCGTGCGTCTCGACACGGGCTTTGGCCGCGGCCACCACGACCACGTGCGCACCGCCGGCGTGCACTCGAAGTTCGGCGTGCCGCTGTTCGAGCTCGACGAGCTCGAACGCCTGGTCAAGAAGACGGGCGCGCGCGTCGTGGGCCTCCATGCGCACACCGGCAGCGGCGTGTTCGAGGTGCGCAACTGGCAGGAAGTCGGGAACCTGCTCGCGGACCTGTCGAAGCGTTTCCCGCTGGTGCGCGCAATCGACCTCGGTGGCGGACTGGGCGTGCCCGAGAAGCCCGGCCAGGTACCGGTCGACCTCGCGGCGCTGCAGGCGGTCATCGGCGAACTCAAGGCGAAGGTGCCGCAGCTGCAGCTCTGGATCGAGCCGGGCCGTTTCCTGGTCGCCCAGGCGGGCGTGCTGGTCGTCGGTGTGACGCAGTTGAAGGGCAAGGGCGCCGTGCAGTACATCGGCGTCGCCACGGGCATGAACTCGCTGATCCGGCCCGCGCTGTACGGCGCACACCACGACATCGTGAACCTGAGCCGCTATGGCGAACCGGGCACGGAGATCTACAACGTCGTCGGTCCTATCTGCGAATCGGCCGACGTTTTGGGCCACGAGCGGCTGCTGCCACCAACCCAGGAGGGCGACGTGCTGCTCGTCGCCAACGCCGGTGCCTATGGCAGGGCCATGAGTTCTTCGTACAACATGCGCGAACCCGCGCGCGAAGTGTTCGTCTGACGTCGTCGTAGCCCGTGCGGGCGGAGTAGGCCGTGAAGACTGCAATCGTTGGCTGGCGCGGGATGGTGGGTTCGGTGCTCATGCAGCGCATGGCGGCCGAGCGCGACCTCGACCACGTCGATCCCGTGTTTTTCAGCACCTCGCAGGCGGGCGGGGCGGGTCCGGCAGTCAACGGACGCCCGACGGGCACGCTCAACGACGCGAACGACATCGAGGCGCTCGCACAGTGCGACGTCGTGGTGACCTGCCAGGGCGGCGACTACACGAATGCGGTGCACCCAAAGCTGCGCGCGGCGGGCTGGCAGGGCTACTGGATCGACGCGGCCTCGGCGCTGCGCCTGAAGGACGACGCGGTCATCATCCTCGACCCGGTCAACCGCCACGTGATCGATGCAGCGCTCGAGGCCGGCGTGCGCGACTTCATCGGCGGCAACTGCACCGTCTCGTTGATGCTGATGGCGCTCAACGGCCTGCTGCGCGCGGACCTGGTCGAATGGGTCACTTCGATGACCTACCAGGCCGCGTCGGGCGCAGGCGCACCCAACATGCGCGAACTCGTCGAACAGATGGGTGCGCTGCACGCATCGGCGGCGGCGCAGCTGCGCGACCCGGCGAGCGCGATCCTCGACATCGATCGCGCAGTGACCGACACGCTGCGGGCGCCTGCGTTCCCGCAGAAGCAGTTCGGCGCAGCGCTCGCCGGCAGCCTGATTCCGTGGATCGACAAGGACCTCGGTACCGGCCAGAGCCGCGAGGAATGGAAGGGAGGCGTCGAGACCAACAAGATCCTCGGTCGCTCGGGCGCCGCCGCGATTCCGGTCGAGGGCATCTGCGTGCGAGTCGGCGCCATGCGCTGTCACAGCCAGGCCATGACGATCAAGCTCAAGCACGACGTGCCGCTCGCGGAGGTGGAGCAGTTGCTTGCCGGCGGCAACGACTGGGTTCGGTTCGTGCCCAACACCAAGGAAGCCTCGGTCGCGGAACTCTCGCCCGCGAAGGTGAGCGGCACGCTCGAGGTGCCGATCGGCCGCGTGCGCAAGCTCGCCATGGGCGGCGAGTACCTCACGGCGTTCACGGTCGGCGACCAGTTGCTGTGGGGCGCGGCCGAGCCGATCCGGCGCATGTTGCGCATCCTCGCCGACGCTGGGCGCTGATCGGCCGCCCATGACCGCTGCAGACCGCGCCCGGCCCACGCTCGACGAACTGGCCGCGCGGCTCGCGGAGTTCGCGCGCGAGCGCGACTGGGACCAGTTCCACGCCCCGAAGAATCTCGCGATGGCACTCGCCGGCGAGGTCGGTGAGTTGCTCGAACACTTCCAGTGGCTCACGGAGGAGCAGAGCAGGGCGTTGCCACCCGACTCGAAGGACGCCGTCGCGCTCGAGATGGCCGACGTGCTGCTGTACCTGGTGCGGCTCGCCGACAAGCTCGACGTCGACCTCGCGGCCGCCGCAGATCGCAAGATCGCCCTGAACGCCGAGAAGTACCCGGTCGAGCAGTTTCGCGGCAGCGCGCGCAAGTACGACCAGGCCGAATGACCTGCGCCGCGGCTTGCCCGCGGCGCGGCCATGCACGCCGGCGGAGCCTAGTCGAGCAGCTCTTTCGGCACGTTGCCGCCGTTCTCGGCGATGCGCCGCAGCACCTGTTTGTGCAGCCAGACGTTCATCTTCGCGCTGTCGGCCATGTCTTCGCGATAGCCGAGTTCGGTGGCGAGCTCCTTCCGCTCCGCGAGACTGCTCTCCATGCCGAGCAGCTTCATCAGGTCGACGATCGACGTGCGCCAGTTGAGCTTTTGCGGGTTGTCCGCCGCCAGCTTCTCGAGCTTTGCCACGACATCGGTCTCGGACATCGGCGCCGGCTGCGCTGCACGTGGTGGCGTCTGGCCGCCCGACGCTGCCCCGGTCCGCATGCCTTGCGCGCCGGCGCCCGGCGGTGGAGGCGTGCGCTGGGTGCCCGGGGCGGCCGACTGGGTCGCGGTCTGGCTCGGCGCACGGGCCGTGCCCGATGCGGCGCCGGCCTGGGACGGTGTGGTAGTCATGGACGGCGGCGCCTGTTCCTTGCGCAGGCCGAGTTTCTCGAGGATCTTGCCGAATACGCTCATGGGACATCCTTGTTCCGTTGCGACTGCACGCGATCGTGGGTCACGATCGCCACGACAGTCTATGGCCAGAGGCTCGTGCCCGTAATGCGTCGAACGCCGACAGCCGCATGAACGACAACGCTGACGCAAGGGCCGTACCCCGGCCGATGCCCGTCGTCGGCTTGCTGCCGCGAACCGTGATCGTGCTCGGGATGGTGTCGTTCCTGAACGATGCTGCCAGCGAGATGATCACGCCACTGCTGCCGATCTTCCTGACCGCGGCGCTCGGTGCAGGGCCGGCGATCGTCGGGCTCGTCGAAGGCATCGCCGAGGCCACGGCGAGCGTGCTCAAGCTCGTCTCGGGCCGGCTGGCCGACCGCGGTGTACGCGCCAAGACCCTCGTGCTCGCGGGCTACGGCACCTCCAACCTGGCGAGGCCGCTGATCGGGCTCGCGTTCGCATGGTCCGCCGTGCTGGTGCTGCGCTTTCTCGACCGGGTCGGCAAGGGCGTGCGCACGGCCCCGCGCGACGCGCTGATCGCCGCCGCGTCGCCCACCGAGCAGCGTG
>DATMIB010000056.1:0-1743 GCA_035554635.1 Steroidobacteraceae bacterium
GGCCCGAAGTTCGGCTCGCGGTCGTTCCAGGCGACGACGAAGTCGCCGTCGGCGTCCATGTCGGCACCGATCTCGATTTCGCTGCCGACCGTGATGCCAGGGGCCGCGACGCGGAACTCCGCTCCGCGTGGCTGTGCCGGCGAGTTGTAGAGCCGGGCGTAGGTCCCGAGCACTTCCGAACCCGAGGCCGTGTTGCGCCATCGCGAATACGCGACGACGAAACCGCCGCGGTCGTCCGCGGCAACGCCGAAATCCGGTGAAACCAGGCTGCCCGCCGTCGAATTCGCGACGTCGAAGGTGAACCCGATCGCGTAGCCCGCAAGGCTGTAGCGCCGGCCTCGCAGCACGATGTCACCGTCCTGCGTCTCGCCGCGTGGCCAGACGACCACGAAGATCCGCTGCTCGCTGAGCGCCACGCGGGGCCCGGCGGTCGGGTGATCGGAGTTCGACCCGTCGAGCAGGAACTCGCCGAGGGCGGCCATGCCATTGGCGTCGTACATGCGCGCCCAGGCCACCGAGGCCGCGCCCGACACGTTCGCATCGCTGAAAACGATGACGAATTCGCCGGCGTCGTTCATCGCGACGTCGGGCAATCCCGGCGACCGGTCTTGCGAATTCACGGTCAGCACGCCCCCGAGCGCCATGCCGTCGGCGGCGTAGCGACGTGCATAGACGGTCCCCTTCAGGCCGGCCCGAACCAGCCAGGTCACGACGAACCGCCCGTCACCGGCCATGGCCACCGCGGGCTCGCCGATCAGGCCCACCGTGGTCGGCGCGACGAGGAATTCACCGCCGCGCGGCGTGCCGTCGGCCGCGAACCGCCGACCTCGAATCTCGTCGACATAGGCCCGACGCCAGACGACGACGAAATTGCCCGCGGCGTCCGATGCCACGTCCGGCTCGACGTCCGTCTGGCCGCAGTTCACGCATGCCAGGATCGGGCGTCGGTCGAGACGGTCGCCTGGACCGGCCACGGCGGTGGTCGCCAGCGTCAGCAGTAGCACGACCGCAAGGATCGAAACGGCCCGTTGCGTGATGTTCATGTGGAGGCCCCCGTCGTCTGGTGGCGGGAGCGTCCAACGGCGTCCGTCGATCCGGCATCGGCCGGCCCATGCAGCGACGGGGGATGGCGTCCTACAGGCTCGGTGCCTTTGGCAGCAGCGACGGCTCGCCGGTGACCTGCCAGTGCACGAGCGACACCGGCATCATGCCGGCCGCGTTGAACTCGTCGAAGAACCGTCGCAGCGTGAAGTCGGCGCCGAGCTGGTGCGAGCGGTCGCGGATCAGCTCGTCGATCAGGTGCTTGCCCGTCACGTAGCTCGTGCCGTAGCCGGGCTGGCGCAGGTACAGCTGCTGCTCGAAATGCAGCAGGTCGAGGTCGGGTCGCATCCAGCCGCGTGGCGTCCACTCGACCTGGAAGGCCTTCGCCTCGCGGATGTCCATCAGGTTCGCGTGCGCGTACAGCGAGGCGAGGCCGCGCGCCGCGCGTTGCGCGAGCATGATCCAGACGATCTCCCGCGCGCGTGGGTTGTCGTCGTAATAGCCCGCATGGAGGATCAGCTCCTCCATCGCCGTCGCCATGCCCTCGGCGCGCGAATCCCAGACGTTGTAGTTCCAGGCGGTGCGTCGGATCGGGCTCGCATGCGGCGCCTGGACGAGCCACGCGTGGTCGAACCAGTGCTGGAAGTGTGCATACAGCGTGATCGGCTCGTAATGGCTCGCGATCGAGAAGAAGTTGCGCTT
>DATMIB010000057.1:0-16347 GCA_035554635.1 Steroidobacteraceae bacterium
CATCTTCGGCTGCAGCGACGCAAGCGTGTCGGGTGACTGCAATCCGATCAGCAGCCGCGAGTTGGCCTTGCTCATGACCTGCACCGGGCACGCCGGGTGCAGGCTCGCCGAACTGATGCCGAGCGCGTCGAGCACAGGGCCGAGCCGCTCTTCGGGCACGACCGGGCCGAAGGTCGCGGGTGTCTGGTCGATCGAGACGCGCAGGTCCGGCGCGGTGCCGGTGACTTCGACCTCGACGATGCCGAACTGGGACTTCTGCCGCACCTTGCCCTGCGGCACGCCATCGACCATGGCACGCACGTAATGCGCCGCCACCGTGGCGTGGCCCACGAACGTGACCTCGCGCCGCGGCGAGAAAAAGCGGATCTCGACGTCGCAGTCGGGCGACTCCGACGGGAACACGAATGCCACCTCGGTGCCCGCGAGCTCGCGCGCGAGTCGTCGCATCTCGTTCGGTTCGAGCACTTCGGCATCGAGCACCACGGCCGCCGGATTGCCGCAGAAGCGGTTGCGGGTGAAGGCGTCCACCAGGAACAGGCGGCACTTGCGCTGTCGGCTCATCTTGTCCGTCGTCCATCAAAACATCGGAGGGCGCATTAGCCCCCGATTCGCCGCGGCCGTCAACAACCGCCACGACCGCGATCGGCTATACTCGTCGTCACCTTGGGGTGGCCTGAAGGGCCTGAGATGTCGACCGCGGGCGCAGGCCTGCTCATCGACGAACCCGTCGAACCTGATCCGGTTAGTACCGGCGTAGGGAGCAGGTATGACCACTGTCGTTCGCTCGTTTTCGACTCATTCCATTTCATCGATGGCTGCGGCCCGCAGGGCGCGTCGCCACTGGGCCTGTGCCGTGCTTGCGGCACTGCCGACCGCGGTCCTCGCGCAAACGACCCCCGCAACGAAGCCACCCGCCGATCTCGAGGAAATCGTCGTTACGGCCTCGCTGCGCCAGCAGACGGCCGCCGAGATTCCCGCCAGCACCACGGTGCTCTCGGCGGCGACGCTCGAGGCGGCCGGGCTGCAGCACTTCGAGGACGTGCTTGGACTCGTTCCGAACCTGAACTGGTCGGGCGGCACGTCGCGACCGCGCTTCTTCCAGATGCGCGGCATCGGCGAACTGGAGCAGTACCAGGGCGCGCCGAATCCCTCGGTCGGGTTCCTGATCGACGAGATCGACCTGAGCGGCGTCGGCATGCCGGCGACTCTTTACGACACGGAACAGGTCGAGGTGCTGCGCGGGCCGCAAGGCACCCGTTACGGCGCCAACGCGCTCGCCGGCCTCGTGAAGCTCAAGACTCACGATGCGCGGGCACGCGACGAATTCGCGGCCGAGGTGACCACGGGAGAACACGACACGTGGTCCGCCGGTGTCGTCGCCGGTGGCGCCCTCGGCGAGGGCGGTTCGGCGTGGCGCCTGGTCGGCCAGCGCTACGAGAGCGACGGCTTCATGCGCGATGCGTATCTCGACCGCGACGACACCAACGGCCGCGACGAGTCGACGCTGCGTGGCAAGCTGCGGCTCGAACTGCCCGGTCGCTGGCGCGCAGACGTCGCAGCGCTCTATGTCGATCTCGACAACGGTTACGACGCGTTCAGCCTCGACAACTCGCACCGCACGCTTTCCGACCGCCCGGGTCGCGATGCCCAGCGCACGGCCGGCACTTCGGTCGCGCTCGCGGGCCCGCTCGGCGACTACACGTTGTCGAGCACGTCGGCGTATGCGGTCTCCGACAGTCACTACAGCTTCGACGGCGACTGGGCCAACGACAACTACTGGGGCGAGTACGCGCCATACGACTATTTCTCGAGCTTCGAGCGCGAACGCACGACCCTGACCGAGGACCTGCGGCTCGCCGCCGGAGCGGGCGGTGAGGTGGACTGGGTCACCGGTGTCTACGCACTGCGTCTCGAGGAAGACTCGCTGCAACGTGACTACTTTGCCGACGAGCTGATGCGCGCGCCGCTGGAGACCGAATACGCCGCGACCAGTCTCGCGGCCTACGGCGAAGCCGAGTGGCGCATCACCGAAGCGGTCGCGCTGACCGCGGGGCTGCGCGTGGAGACGCGTGCGGCCGACTACCGCGATTCCGACGGCGCCGCGTTCGACCCGCGCGACACGATGGTCGGTGGCCAGGTTTCGCTCGAAGGGCCGGCCGGCGAAGCGTCGCGCTGGTACGTGACCGTGGCGCGCGGCTACAAGGCGGGCGGCTTCAACATCGGCCAGGCCGTGCCGGACGAGCGACGTCAGTTCGAACCCGAGTACCTCTGGAACGCCGAGGCCGGCCTGCGCTACGCCGACGCCGACGCGCGCCTCCAGGGCGAGGTGTCGCTGTTCCACATGTGGCGCGAGGAACAGCAGGTCGCGACATCGTTCCAGCTCGACCCGGGCGATCCGCTGTCGTACGTGTTCTACACCGACAACGCGGCACGCGGTCGCAACTTCGGGCTCGAGGCGTCCGGCTCCTGGCGACCCGTCGCGCGTCTCACGTTGGCCGCGACGCTGGGCCTGCTCGAGTCCGAGTACCTCGGCTACCGCTACGGCGACCGTGACCTCGACGGCCGCGAGCAGGCGCACGCGCCGAACTGGCAGTACTCGCTGTCGGCGCAGTGGGGCGGTGCGGAAGGCTGGATGGCGCGTGCCGATTTGAGCGGCAGCGACGCGTTCTACTTCGACGCGAGCCACGACCAGCGTTCGGAGCCGTATGCGCTGCTCAACCTCAAGGCCGGCTATGCGCGCGGCGCATGGGCCGTCTACGCCTGGGCACGCAACCTCACCGACGAAGCGTATGCGGTGCGCGGCTTCTATTTCGGGCTCGAACCGCCGGACTACGCGGACGAGCTTTACGTGCAGCGTGGCGACGGGCGGCTCGTCGGCGTCACGCTGAACTGGCGCTGGAAGTGAGCGCCGTTCCTACGCGAGGTCATCGTCCATGCGCACTGCCGTCGAAATCAGCCTCTACCCGCTCGATGCGGACTACGTGCCGCCGATCAAGGACTTCATCGAGCGCCTGAACCGTCACACAGGTCTCAACGTGCTCACCAACGCCATGAGCACGCAGATCTCCGGCGAGCACGACGTCGTGTTCGCCGCGCTCGCCCAGGAAACCCGCGCAACGTTTGCCGGTGACCGACGCGCCGTGTTCGTGATGAAGGTGCTGGGCGGTCAACCGACCTCCGACGAGCGCTGAGTTGGAGACGATCGTCGCCTCGCTCGCAGCGGTCACCTGGACCGAATGGGTGGCGGTCGTGCTCGCGCTCGCGTACCTGTTGCTCGCGATCCGGCAAAACCCGTGGTGCTGGGCGTTCGGGATCGCGAGCTCGGCGATGTACTGCGTGATCTTCGCGCGCACGGGCCTGGTGATGCAGGCGGCGCTGCAGGTGTTTTTCGTCGCGATGGCGGTGTACGGCTGGCGCGTCTGGAAAGGCGGTGCCACCGCAGCGCCGGCCCCGGTTCGGCGCTGGCCCGTCCGCTGGCATGCTCTCGCGCTCGGCGGCGTGGCGCTCGCGACGCTCGTCAACGGCCGGATCGTCGCCGACCCGGCGGCGGGTCCGCTCGTGCCGTATGCCGACGCCTCGATCGCCTGGGGCAGCGTGCTTACGACATGGCTCGTCGCGCGCAAGGTGCTCGAGAACTGGCTGTACTGGATCGTGATCGACGTCGCGGCGGCCCTGCTCTACGGCTCGCAGGGCCTGCACGCGACCGCGGTGCTCTACCTGCTGTACGCCGGGCTTGCGGTGCGCGGGTTCCAAGCCTGGCAAAAGGATGCTCGTGGCCGCGTCGCCGTTGCCGCCTGACGTATCGGCGGCTGCGCGCGCCGCCGAACACGAGGCGCGGTCCGCACTGCGCGCCGATGCCGTCACGGCGCAGTTCGCCGACGCCTCGTTCGAGCGGATACCGTTCGGGCTAAGCAACCACGCGTGGCGTGCCACGACGGACGACGGAGCCAGCGTCTTCGTCCGCCTGGCGGCGGCCCACAACGAGCGGCTCGGGGCCGACCACGGCAACGAGTGTCGCGTGCTCACGCTCGCCGCGGAGGCGGGGATCGCACCGGCCGTCGTCCGCTGCGATCCGGCGGGACGGATTCTCGTCACGCGGTGGATCGACGCGGACGCGCCGCCGCCTGACATCGAACAGCGCAGGGTGGTCGGCTCACTGCTCGCCCGGCTGCATGCCTCGAACGTGCCCGCGGGTGTGCGCGAGGTCGATTTCGAACGCCAGGCACGCCTGCTCGAGCAGGCCCTGCCGGCCGCACGTCGCGAGCCCGGACTCGTGCGCGTCGCCGCCCGCGTGTTCGAGCGGTTGCATGCAACCCGCCGGGCGCTGGTGCTCTGTCACCACGACCTGCACCCGCTGAACCTCGTCTGGGATCGCGATCGGCGACCCTGGCTCGTCGACTGGGAGTACGCCGGCCGCGGCGACGCTGCGGTCGACCTCGCCTCGTACGCGAGCCAGCATGGCCTGTGCGTGCGGGCCCGCGCGCGGTTGCTGCACCATTACTTCGCCGCCGGGGGCGCGACCGACGCCGGACGACTGGAACTCGCGACCTGGGCCTTCGACTACGTGCAGTGGCTCTGGTACGTCGCCACGCTCGACGCGGAGCGCGCCGCGGCCGATCGTGCAATCGTGACGACCCGCGCACGACGACTGCACGCGTCGTTGCGGGCGCGTGCAAGCCGCCTCCTGCGCTGCGATAATGCCGGGTTCGAGGCTTGAGCCTAAGTTCAGAGACGGTGGTGTGAGACATGGCGAAGATGGTGGTGACCGATCGCGACGGCAACGTCCATGAAGTCGAGGGGCGTCCGGGGCTCAAGCTCATGGAGACGCTGCGCGAATACGACTGGGGCGTGACGGCCATCTGCGGCGGCCTGTGCTCCTGCGCCACCTGCCACATCCACGTCGCGCCCGAGTGGGGCGAGCGCCTGCCGGCGCCGCAGGGTGACGAAAAGGAACTGCTGGTCGAGCTGCAGAACTACGACTCCGGCACCTCGCGCCTGAGCTGCCAGGTCGACTTCAGCGAGGACCTCGACGGCCTCGAAATCAAGATCGCTCCGGACGAGTGATCAGCCGCCGCGTGGCGCGACCTCGATGAGGTTGATGCTGCGACAGGTCCAGGCGATCTCGTCGCGCTGGTTCAGCAGCGTGTAGCGGAATTCGACGACACCGCGCGCCGGATCCGTGGCCGACGGCCGCTTGGACAGGCATTCGGCACGCGCCCGCAGGCTGTCACCCGCGCGCACGGCCACGGGCCATTTCACGTCCTCCCAGGCCACGCCACAGATCCAGGCGATGTCGCCGCTGATCTCGTGATCGAGCTGGCGCCACAGCGCCATCGTGTGGATGCCGGAGGCGATGACGTCGCCGAAGACGGAATCGCGTGCGGCCCGCGGATCGGCATGGAAATACTGCGGGTCGTACTGGCGCGCAAACGCGACGAGCTCGTAGAGCTCGACCAGCCGTGCGCCCGATTCGCGCACCTCGCCGACGACGAGGTCGTCGTAATAGCGTCGCGTCACTTTTCGCCGTTCAGGTAGCGGTCGATCTCGCGTTGGTAGTGCCGCAGGCGCAGTTCCTGGTCGCTCCAGAGCGGGCCGCGGAAGCCGCGTGACTTCTGGCCGCGCTGCACGGCCTCTACGAGGTCGACGTCCTGGTTGAGCACTTCGCCGAGGTCGGCACGCACGCCGGCGGCGTAGCGCTCGATGTTCGGCCGCGTCGCGCCGGTGACGTCCGTGTCCTTGGGCAGGCCCATCCAGCCCGGCACCGCGTAGTTCGCGTCGTCGACGTAGCGGATCAGCGTCATGTTGTCGTAATAGAAGCGCTCCGGGTCGGTCGGGTGCGGCTGGAACCGCATGATGAACACGCCCTCGGGGTGCATGCCGATCTGCACGTTCGGGAAAAAGCCCGTCGCCCAGCTGTCGGTGAGCTGGCCGTCGGTGAACTTCTCGTAGTGGTCGAGGCCGAGTCGTCGCGCGCGCTCGCGCTTGGCACGCTGTACTGCCGTGCGCACCTCGAGGCCGGTGCCGTTGAACCCGGCCGGGTCCATGCCGGCCTCGAGCATCATGTACCTGAGCCCTTCGTTGACCGAGTCGCGGTCGAGCACGCGATGGCTCGGCGTGCAGATCGGCACGATCATGCGCGTGAAGCCGTTCGGGTACTGGTCGTATTGCGAGTAGTCCTCCATGACCCCCTGCGTCTGCGGGTGGATGTGCGGCAGGTGATAGGTCTCGTAGAACGCATCGACGCCGGTCTTCCAGTTGGCGAGCCACTCCGTGCGCACGTGCCGCACGACGTGCATCTGGTCGATCCGGTAGTTCTCGATGTACCCCGGTGGCAGGCCGATCCACTCGGCGAGCGGCGGCGCCTTTCCGTCCATGTTGATGAAGATCAGTCCGCCGACCTGGTCGCAGCGCACTTCTGTCAGCCCGGGCCGATGCGCGACCAGGCGCGGGTCGAACGTCTGCTCGTCGGTGATGCAGTCGAGCGTGCCGTCGACGCAGAAGCGCCAGGCATGGAAGGCGCAGGTGAACTTGGCGACGCTGCCGCGCTCGTTGAGCGCGATCGGATTGCCCCGGTGCGGGCACGCGTTGTAGAACGCACGGATCGCGCCGTCCTCCTGGCGGACCAGCACGAAGCTCTCGTGCCCGTGCTCGAACACCGTGTAGTCGCCTTCCTCGGGGATGTCCGAGGTGACGCCCGCGAGCAGCCAGACCCGCGGCCACAACTGCTGCCATTCGCGTTGCATGAACTCGCGCGAGTAGTAGCGCGAGGGGTCGACGACGAACGGGCCATGGTCGATGTGGGGTTGCTTCGCCTCGAGCGAGTCGCTCGGGGCGCCCAGCGTCATCGGCCAGGTCGGCTTGAGGTTGGCGGCCATGGGCAGTGTCCTCGACGGCGCGTGCAGGGGGAGGCCGGACTATAGCCTTCGCCGTAAAAAAACAGAACTGACTGTTTTGCCGGCCCGGTTCGGTGGCGCCCTTCTGTTGCGTGGTGTCCACACTGTTGTGTAGGAATCGCCTGCAATCTAGCGTCTTCGCGTACTGCGCGTCCCGGAATCGAAGTTTTGCGTTGCAATAATGAAAAACAGTCTAGCTTGCTTTTTTTAGGCTTGCTAAATTAGACGCATCTGCAGCACGGCCGTCCGGCCGGTGGCCTGCAGGCAGGACTGGGTTCATCAATTCGGGGGAACAGACATGAGCCTTCTTCGATCGCGCTCGGCGTCGCTCGCACGCATCGTTTCCACAGTCCTCGCTGCTGCGGCGCCCGCGACGGTGCTGGCCCAGCAGGCCGAGCCGGCCGCTGAACCTGCGCCCGCGGGGGGGCTCGAGGAAGTGCTCGTCACCGCGACGCGCGCGGGCATCACCAACCTGCAGCAGACCCCGGTCTCCGTGTCGGCCGTCACGTCCGAGGACATCGACCGCATGGTCGCCCGCGACATCTCGGGCATCGCGACGTCGGTGCCGGGCTTCTCGGCGGCGCGCGTCACGGCCTTCAACGCGGCGTCGTTTGCGATGCGCGGCGTGGGCCTGACCGACATCATCGTCTACCAGGACTCGCCGGTCGCGGTGCAGGTCGACGACTTCATCATGCCGAGCGTGCAGACACAGCTGCTCGACACGTTCGACACCTACAGCGTGGAGGTGCTGCGCGGGCCGCAGGGCACGCTGTTCGGCAAGAACACGACCGGCGGCGCGGTCACGATCCAGACCAAGCGCCCCGACATGGAGGAGTTCGGCGCCGACCTGCGCCTCGGTTACGGCAGCTTCAATTCGCAACGCGTGCAGGGCTCGCTCGACCTGCCGATCGTCGACGACGTGTTCGCGTTGCGCTTCGTCGGTGCGTATTCGAAATCCGACGGCTATTACAAGCTCGGGGCCAACTACGGCCCGATCAACACGCTGAACATCTTCGGCGGCACCAACGCAGCGTTCACGATCCCCGGCGTGACAGGCACTTCCGGTGCCGGCCGGCCCGGCGAGAGCATCGGCGGCGACGACATCGTGAACGGGCGCGTCAAGGCGCAGTGGCAGGCCACGGAAGACCTCACGTTCCTGCTGCAGTACGAGATCATGCGCGACCGTTCCGACGCGGTGCCCGCGTACAACGACACGCCGCCCGACGGTCCTTACCTGTGGAACTCGCTCGGCTTCACGCGCCCGAGCGGCGACCCGCTCGACAACATGGGCGCGACGCAGCGCAACGATTCGCTGCTGAAGATGGGCGAGGGCCAGGTCATCGACGTCGACGGCCTCTACCTCAACATGGAGTGGGACCTCGGCCACGGCACCGTCTACGCGCTTGCCGGCAAGCGCGACCAGGACGAACACCTGCCGAACACGTATCCGGGCGCCGCGCCGGTCAACCTCGAGACGGGCGAAGTGATTTCGCTGTTCGACGCGACGCGTGACACCACGCGCGAGACGACGCAGTTCGAGGCGCGCTACGCCTCGAAGTTCGACGGGCCAGTGAATTTCGTCGCCGGCGTGTTCCAGCAGACCAACGACGCCGCCTTCTGCGTCGTGCAGGTCCTCGGCTTCATCGACCTCGCGTTCGACCTCGGCGCGATCGGCGCGCCACAGCAGCTCAACAACTCGACGCCGCAGGTGCTCTGCAACCGGCAGGACTCCGATTCGCTCGCGGGCTACGTCGACCTGAGCTGGGAGGTCACCGACAGCTTCACGCTGACCGGCGGCTATCGCGTGACCAAGGACGAACGCGAATGGGCCGGCCGCACGCAGGTTGCGTTCGACCTGCTCGACGACAACGAGCTGAACGGCAGCCTGTCGTGGGAGGACTTCAGCGATCCGCTGCAGGCCGGCAACTTCAGTCGCTACCCGGGCGGCATCATCGTCGACAAGAACACGCCGGGGTTCGAGAACCTCTCCGAGGAATGGACCGAGCCGAGCTGGCGCGTCGTCGGCTCGTACAAGTTCACCGACGACCTGTTCACGTACCTGACGATCTCGCGCGGCTACAAGGCGGGCGGCTACAACGACCAGACCGGGACCAGCGGCCTGATGGTGTCCCAGCTGACGCGTCCGGTCGACCCGGAGTTCGCGACCAACTACGAACTGGGGCTCAAGTGGGAGAGCGAGGACAGCCGCTTCCGCTTCAACCCGACGGTGTTCTTCACCAAGTACGAAGATGCGCAGCGCGCGGTCAACATCATCACGGAAAACGAGTCGGGCGCCACGTTCCAGGAGACGGTGTTCTACAACGCCGCCGAAGTCGAGGCGAAGGGCGTCGAACTCGAGTTCCAGGCGCTGCTGACCGACGCGTTCCGGATCCGGGCGCAGGCGTCGTACCTCGATGCCGAGTACAAGGAATTCCTGATCAACCAGCCGGAGGTCGTCGACCCGGTCACCGGCGCGACCATCCAGGAGTTCGTCGGCGACTTCTCGGGCCTGCCGGTCCCGCGTTCGCCCGAACTGATGGGGTCGATCCAGGCGCTCTACACCTGGTCGCTCGACAGCGGCGCGGCGCTCGAATTCGGCGCCGAGTTCTACCACGAGGACGAAAACCTGTTCTACATCTCGGCGGCGGGCCGCCAGTACGACGCGTACCTCGACGAGAAGAACCTGATCAACGCGTCGGTCACGTTCACCTCGGCCGACGGCGGCTGGTTCGTGCGCGGCTACGGGCGCAACCTCACCGACGAACGGTACCGGATCGCATCGCAGTCGGTGGCGACGCTGTGGACGCACACACAGTGGGGCGCGCCGATCAATTACGGCATCGAGTTCGGCATGGGGTTCGGCAGCCGCCGGTGACGGGCGCCGCTGGATGAGGCAGCGGGAGGCCGGCGCAAGCCGGCCTTCTCGTTTTCGAGGCGCGTCCGTGTCGACAGGACGGCGCGGGCGGCCAGCCCGAGGTTCGTTCGACGCTCAGCCGACGACGGTGAGCTCGTGCGGCAGTGTATGCAGGCATTCGGCGCCATCGCGGCCGATCAGGTAGCTGCTCTCGAGGTGGTACGGCGCGAGCGTGTGACCGAAATACAGGAACTCGAAGTTGACGACGGTGTTCTCCTCGAGCTCGAAGTCCTTGAGCCGGCCGAACGCCGGATAGCCGCTCGGCAGTTCGATGATGTCGAGCCCGATCGAATGCAGGAAGACGAGCGTCTTGCGCGGCGTCGGCACCGGCATCGCATAGGCGATTTTCGAAATCGCCGCCCAGGCCTCGTGTGTCGTGACGCCCGCGCGCAGGTGCCGCACCGCCTCCTGCTGCGCCTGCGAGATCGTCTCGCACAGTGCGCGGTACTCGGCGCTGGGCTCGCCGACGTGCACGGTGCGTGAGACGTCGAACGCGTAGTTCGAGTACGTGCCCCAGCTTTCGAAAATGATCGTCTGGCCGTCGCGCACCTTCCAGTCGTTGTCCGCGAACATGAGGTCGGGGAAGTACTCGCCGCCGTACTCGGCGCCGAACTGCAGCGCCTTCTGCGCCGAGAGCACGTTGGCGCCGCGGTCCTGCACGTAGTTGCGGAAGCGCGTCGCGACGTCGCGCCAGACCACGCCCGGCTTGATCGCCGGCAGGATGTCGCGCAGGCCGTCCTCGTTGATCGCGGCACCGCGACGCAGGAACTCGATTTCCTGCGGCGTCTTGACCTTGCGGATGTCGAGCCAGACGTCGATCGCGTCGACGACCCGCAGGCCCGGCAGCCGGCCCTGCGCATGGTGGGCGAGCCGCAGGTCGTCGAAACCGACCCGCGCGTCGGCCAGCCCGAGTTCCTGCAGTGCCTGCGCCGTGCCGACGACGATGTCGGGCGCCATCGTGCCAGCGACCTTTTCGGCATAGAGCCGCTCGACGTCGCCCTGCAGCGGGTCGAGCCGCACGGGCTCGGGTTCGTGCGCCACGTGGCTGGTGTTCAGGAACTCGGTGACCCGCACCTGGGGAATCCAGGTCGGCGATTCGAGCAGCCCGGCCAGCGCGAACTCCGGGACAACGAGGATCGGCGTCTTGGCCGGGTCGCGCGGGATGACCACCGCGGCCTGGTTCTCCTGGAAGCCCCACTCGGAGATCCGCGTCCAGAAACCGGAGGCGTAGTAGACGTTGCGCGGCACCGAGGCGACCAGTGCGTCGAGCCCGGCTTGGTCCATCTTGCGCAGTGCGCGTTCCTGGTTGAACAGCATGGGGCGGGGCTCGCGGAAGGGGCGGGCCGACAGTCGTACAGGGCATTTAAAAAACAGTCAATCCTGCTTGTTTGGGATTTGCGGAATGGATGCTGCGACGCAGCACCTGTCGGGCTTCCGCTTTGCGACGGATTCCCTTATGGTTCAGAAAAAAGCCGGACTGACTGTTTTTATCGAGACTGCGCGTGCCCGTGCAGGAGGTTGCGAGATGGCTTACGACCCGATGATGCTGCTGGAGGCGTATCGCCGCATGCGCGCGATCCGCGAATTCGAGGAACGCATGCGTCGCGAAGTGCAGGCGGGCACGGTGCCGGGTTTCGTGCACCTCTACTGCGGCCAGGAGGCCGTCGCGGTCGGCGCCTGCATGAACCTGCGCGACAGCGACTACATCGGCAGCACCCATCGCGGCCATGGCCATTGCATCGCCAAGGGCTGTGACATCGGCGAGATGCTGCTCGAGATCTACTGCAAGCAGGGCGGGCTCTGCAACGGCAAGGGCGGCTCGATGCACATCGCCGACCTGCGCAAGGGCATGCTCGGCGCGAATGCCATCGTCGGCGCGGCGCCCCCCATCGCCGTCGGCGCCGCACTCACGCAGAAGACGCTCGGCACGGGCGGCGTCGCACTCGCCTTCATCGGCGACGGCGCCTCGAACCAGGGCACCGTCGCCGAGTCGCTCAACTTCTCGGCCGTGCTCAAGTTGCCGATGATCTTCATGTACGAGAACAACGGCTACTCGGAATTCACGGGCGCGGGTTATCACCTGGGCGGCGCGGACATCGCGCAGCGCGCCGCGGGCTTCGGCATGCCGGCCGAGAAGGTCGACGGCGTCGATTTCTTTGCGGTCTACGACGCGGTCGGCCGCGCCGTCGAGCGCGGTCGTCGTGGCGAAGGGCCGAGCGCGGTCGAGGCGGTCGCGATGCGCTGGTACGGCCACTTCGAGGGCGACATGCAGAAGTATCGCGAATCGAAGGAGGTCGACCGGTTGCGCAAGACCGCCGACCCGCTGGTGCGGTTCGAGGAACGCGTGACACGCGAGTTCGACATCGAGGCCGAGGAACTGCGCGAGATCGACGAGGAACTCGCGGAACTGATCGAGGAGCGCGTGGCAGTCGCCAAGGCGGCGCCGAAGCCGACGCCGGCCGCGCTGTACGCAGACGTCTACGGGAGCTACTGAAATGGCGGTGAAGTCTTATCGCGAAGCGATCAGCGAAGTGCTGCAGGCGGAGATGCGTCGTGACCCGCGCGTCATCGTCCTCGGCGAGGACGTGGTCGGCGGCCTCGGCGGGAGTGCCGGCGAGGAGGAAGCGGCGGGCGGCACGTTCGGCGTGACCGCGGGGCTCGCGGCGGAATTCGGCCGCGGTCGCGTGATCGACACCCCGATCACCGAGTCGGCGATCGTCGGAGCGGCGAACGGTGCCGCGCTGACCGGCCTGCGCCCCGTCGCCGAAGTCATGTTCATGGACTTCATGGGCGTGTGCCTCGACCAGATCCTCAACCAGATGGCCAAGTTCCGCTACATGTTCGGCGGCAAGTGCAACGTGCCCGTGACCATCCGCACGCTGATGGGCGCCGGGTACGGTGCCGGGCCGCAGCACTCGCAGAACCTGTACGCGATGCTGACGTCGATCCCCGGCATCAAGGTCGCGTGCCCGGCGACCCCGGCCGACGCGAAGGGCCTGCTGACTGCCGCGATCCGTGACGACGACCCGGTGATCTTCTGCGAGCACAAGCTGTTGTACGGCGACACGGGCGAAGTGCCGGACGGCGAGTACGTCATCCCGTTCGGGCAGGCGAACGTCACGCGCAAGGGCACGCAGGTCACGATCGTCGGCTTCGCGCGCATGGCGCTGTTCGCGAACAAGGTCGCCGACAAGCTCGCGAAGGAAGGCATCTCGGTCGAGGTCATCGATCCGCGCACGACCTCGCCGCTCGACCGCAAGACGATCCTCGAGTCGGTCCGCAAGACCGGCCGTCTCGTCGTCGTCGACGAAGCGGACCCGTACTGCGGCATGGCGAGCGAGATCGCGGCGCTCGCCGCGTGCGAGGCGCTCGAGGCACTCAAGGCGCCCGTGCAGAAGGTCACGCCGCCGCACACGCCGGTGCCGGCCACCGCAGAGCTCGAGCAGCTCTGGATCCCGTCGCCGGACCGCATCGAGCAGGCCGTGCGCACCGTGCTGCAGCACGGCGAACTCGCGCGCACGGGCTGAGGCCGTCGCGCAATACCGGGGGAACCATGGACAAGACCGTCGGCTTGGCCGCGTACATGCGCGTGCGCACCAAGCCCGAAAAGCGCGCGGAATTCCTGCGACTGATCGGCGAACTGCGTGCCAACGTGCACCGGCACGAACCGGACACGCTGCTGTTCGAAGTGCTGCAGGGCAAGGACGACAACGAGTTCGTGATCTACGAGTGTTTCACGGGCACGCCCGCACAGAAGCAGCACCAGGACGCGCCTTACCACGTCGCGATGGCGCCGGCGGGCTGGGCCTGTCTCGACGGCGAACCGGTGATCGAGTACCTGAGGCCCGCGGTGTGAACCACGCCGCGGGCCGCCCGCGCGCGCTAGTCGACGCAATCGGGGGCGGCCTCACCACAGCAGGGCGCGCATCAACGCTCGGCCGGGCCCTCTTCGCCGCACGGTGCGGGTTCACGCTCGCAATGCTCTCCGCCTTCGTGCCTGTTCTCGCGGCCGCCGAGGCCGGCTGGGGCTACTTCGGCGGCACCTCGGGTGGCACCCGTCATTCGGCCGCGCGTCAGATCACCAGGGACAACGTCGGCGAACTCGAAGTCGCGTGGAGCTACTCGACCGGTGAACTGAAGCGGCGCGGCCCGGACCTGATCGCCAACAGCTCGACCCAGACGACGCCCATCCTCGTCGACGGTGCGGTCGTGTTCTGCACGCCGTTCAACCGCATCGTCGCGCTCGACCCGCTCACCGGTCGGGAGCGCTGGGTCCACGACCCGGAGGTTTCGCTCGATCACGCGCTGCCGTACCACTACAACTGCCGCGGCGTGAGCGTCTGGAAGGACCCGCAGGCGGCGTCCGGCGCGCCCTGTGCGACACGGATCTTCATGGGGACGAACGACTCGCGCATCGTCGCCGTCGACAGTCGAACGGGTCGCGCCTGCGCCGGTTTCGGTACCAATGGCCAGGTGCGGATCGTGCGTGACTGGCCCGACAAGTTCGCCGGCGAGTCGAAGGTGACCTCGGCTCCCGTCGTCGCGGCGGGTGTGGTCGCGGTCGGCTCGTTCGTCATGGACAACATCCGCACGGACGCCTCGCCGGGCACCGTGTACGCATTCGACGCACGCACCGGCGAGTCGCGCTGGCGTTTCGATCCGATTCCGCGCGACGAATCCGACCCGGCATTCGCGACGTGGCTCGGCGGCAGCGCGCGCCGGACCGGCGCTGGCAACGTCTGGTCCACGATGGTGGCCGACGAAGCCCGCGGCCTCATCTATGCGCCGGTCGGCTCTGCAGCGCCGGATTTCTTCGGCGGCGAACGCAAGGGCGACAATCTCTACACGAGTTCGCTGGTCGCCCTCGATGCCAGGACCGGCAGGCCCGCCTGGCACTTCCAGACCGTGCACCACGACATCTGGGACTACGACGTCTCGGCGCCGCCGCTGCTCGCCGACCTGCAGCATGGCGCGCGCACGATCCCGGCCGTCGTGCAGAACACCAAGCAGGGGTTCGTCTTCGTGTTCGATCGCGTCACCGGCAAGCCCGTGTGGCCGATCGAGGAGCGCCCGGTGCCGCAGCGTGGCCTGCCCGGGGAATGGCTCTCGCCGACGCAACCGTTCCCGACGCGCCCCAAGCCGCTCGTGCCGACCAAGGTGACGCCCGACGATGCCTGGGGTTTCACGCCCTGGGACAAATACAAGTGTCGCAAGCTGATCGAGCAGTACCGGTCGGAGGGCATTTACACGCCGCCGTCGTCAGGGCAGGGCACGCTGCTGACACCGGGCTCCGCGGGCGGTGCGAACTGGGGCGGCGCCGCGTTCGACCCGGCGCGACAACTCATGCTCGTCAACGTCAACCGCGTGGTGCAGGTCGTGCAGATGATCCCGCGTGCCGACATTCCCGGCATCGAGGGCATCAGCCTGGCCGGCGGCATCGACATCGCCGCGGCCACCGGCACGCCCTACGGCACCCATCGCAAGTGGCTGCTGTCCCCGCTCGGCGCACCGTGCACGGCGCCGCCGTGGGGCGAACTCGTCGCGGTGGACCTGAAGACGGGCGACGTCCGCTGGCGCGTGCCGCTCGGGTCGATCGAGAAGCAATTGCCCATCCGCTTCGAGTGGAACCTCGGCACGCCGAGTCTCGGCGGACCGATCGTGACCGCGGGCGGGCTCGTCTTCATTGCAGGCACGATGGACGGGTACCTCCGTGCATTCGACATCGAGACCGGCGAGATGCTCTGGCGACACGAAATGCCGGCCGGCACGCAGGCGACGCCGATGACCTACGAGGTGGGCGGACGGCAGTTCGTGGTGCTCGTGACAGGCCACCATCTCTGGTTCGACTCGCCGGCCGGCGACCAGGTGATCGCGTTCGCGTTGCCCGATCGGCGCAAGTAACCTAGCCCACGACCCGGATGGCTGCGCACGACGAGCGTGCGTGGTGGCCTCCGCCTCGCGCTCGCCATCGGCCGGCATCACTGCATGCCGCGCGCAGCGGCCGACACCGACGGGGGCGGCGTGCGCCTCAGCGTCGCGTCAGCGTGACGTGCAGTTCGTGCAGGTTGCGGCCAAAAAAGCTCGGCGTGTACTCGGGCGCGGGTCGTCCCGGGGCCAGCGCGAACGTCTCGTAGCGCTTGAGCAGCGCCTGCATTGCGCTCGTGATCTCCTGCCGCGCGAGCTGGGCCCCGATGCAGTGATGCCGGCCGATGCCGAGCGCGAGGTGCTTGCCGGGTTGCTGGCGATGCAAATCGAGCGCTTCCGGTTGCGGGAACTGGTGGTCGTCGCGGTTGGCCGCACCGAAACGCACGCTCAACAAGTCGCCCTCGCGCAGTTCGACGCCGCCCACGGTCGTGTCGCGCGTGACGCGGCGGAACATGCCCTGGGCGGGCGATTCGAGCCGCAGGATTTCCTCGGTCAGGTTGCGGAACAGCCGCGGGTCGCTGCGCAGTTCGGCCACGACCGCCGGGTTTTCGATCAGCAGCTTCATCCCCGACGTGATCGCCGCGGTGGTCGTCTCGTTGCCGGAGGCGAGCAGGT
>DATMIB010000058.1:0-2721 GCA_035554635.1 Steroidobacteraceae bacterium
CTGCCCGTCGGAGACTTCCGTGCCCTCCTCGAACAGCACTTCGGCGACGCGCCCCGTCACCTTCGAGCTGACCGTGGCCAAGCGACGCGCGACGACATAGCCCGACGCGTTCAGCACGGCGCCGTTCGCCGCCGGCGCCTCGATCGTGACCGTCTGCACTTCGACGGCGCTGTTCGACCCACGCCAGGCGAACAACGCGCCTAAGACCACGACCGCGACGACCGCGATCCAGAGCCAGCGACGTGAGCCGCCGCGTTCGTGGTACCGACCCGCATCGGACTCCCGGTCGATGCGCAGGCTGTCGAGGGCCGCCTTGTCCAATGCCATGGGAAATCGCTAGTCTGAAAGCCGCAAACGTTAACACAGCCCGGTACATGGCCCTGCATCCCCCGCTCGTCGACATCGGTCTCAACCTCGCCCACGACAGCTTCGACCACGATCGCGACCACGTCGTCGCCACCGCGCGCAGCGCGGGCGTCGAACACATGGTGATCACGGGCAGCACGCTCGAGAGCACGCGTGCGGCCATCGAACTGGTGAGCGCCGACCCGGCGCGCTACCGCTGCACGGCCGGCGTGCACCCGCACCACGCCGGCGAGTTGCAGGAAGAGCACTTGCCGCAGCTGCGAGCGTTGCTGGCCACGCCCGAGGTCGGGGCCGCCGGCGAGTGCGGTCTGGACTATTTCCGCAACTTTTCCTCGCACGAGGACCAGGAGCGCGCGTTCCGATGGCAGCTCGAGCTGGCGATCGAGGCGCGCAAACCCGTGTTCCTGCACCAGCGCGACGGCCACGAGGCGTTCATGGCGATCCTGCGCGATTACCGGCCACGACTCGTGGGCGGCGTCGCCCACTGTTTCACCGGGGTCGAGCGCGAGCTGCGCGATTACCTCGACCTCGGGTTGTCGATCGGCATCACCGGCTGGATCTGCGACGAGCGTCGCGGCCAGCACCTGCGCGAGCTCGTGCGACTGATCCCGCTCGACCGGCTGATGGCCGAGACCGACGCCCCCTACTTGTTGCCGCGCGACCTGAACCCGAAGCCGTCCCACCGCCGCAACGAACCCAAGTACCTCCCGCACGTCGTGAAGACCATCGCCGCGTGTCGCAGCGAGCCGTACGAGGTCGTGGCCGCCGCGACCACCCGCAATGCGCTAGAGTTCTTCGGCTTCGCGCCTGGGGAAGAGTTCAGAGTCTAGAGTTCAGAGTCTAGTCGGAGGCGCGGTTGCGCCGACTCGGGGCGGCCATGGGCCGCTTCCGACTGAACTCTAGACTCTGAACTCTGAACTCTTCTTGCTGGCCACTAGCCACTTCACATCAACAATTCGTTACATACCTCTGTTCCACATGGATATTTCTAAGGCCAGACACTTCATCGACACGACCTGGGCCGACTCGATCCTGCCGCAGCTGGTCGAGTACGTCCGGATTCCGAACAAGTCACCGATCTTCGACCCGGCGTGGGAAGCGAACGGCCACATGGAGGCCGCGGTGCAACTGATGCAGCGCTGGGCCGTGGCCGAGGCACCTGCCGGCGCGACGGTCGAAGTGCTGCGGATTCCGGGGCGCACTCCGGTGCTGATGGTCGACGTGCCGGGCCAGGTCGACGACTGCGTGCTGATGTACGGGCACCTCGACAAGCAGCCCGAGTTCACGGGCTGGTCCGACGGACTGGAGCCGTGGACGCCCGTGCTGCGCGACGGGAAGCTCTACGGTCGGGGCGGGGCCGACGACGGCTATGCCCTCTTTTCGTCGCTCGCAGCGATCCGCGCCCTGCGCGAGCAGCGCATTCCGCACGCTCGCTGCGTGATCCTGATCGAGGCGAGCGAGGAAAGCGGCAGCCCGGACCTGCCGGCCCACATCGACGCGCTCGGCGCGCGCCTGGGACGGCCGAGCCTGGTCGTGTGTCTCGACGCGGAGTGCGGCAATTACGAGCAGCTCTGGTGCACGACGTCGCTGCGCGGCAACCTGCTCGGCACGTTGCGCGTCGAAGTGCTGCGCGAAGGCGTGCATTCGGGCACCGCGAGCGGCATCGTGCCGTCGAGCTTCCGCGTGCTGCGCGAGGTGCTGGCGCGCGTCGAGGACGTGCACTCGGGCGCGATCCTGGTCGACGAACTCAATACGCCGATCCCGGCCGACCGCCGTGCGCAGGCCGAAGCCGCGGCGCGCGTGCTGGGCTCGACGGTCCACGCCAAGTTCCCCCTGGTCGCAGGCATGCATCCGGTGTCGAACGACCCGATGGACCTGCTGCTCAACAACACCTGGCGGCCGACGCTGAGCGTCACCGGCGCCGAGGGCCTGCCGCCGTTCGGCAGCGCCGGCAACGTGTTGCGGCCTTACACGAGCCTCAAGCTGTCGTTTCGACTGACGCCGACCTGCGACCCGCGCGTCGCCGCCGATGCGTTGCGGCGGACGCTCGAGGCCGAGCCGCCCTACGGCGCCAAGGTCAGTTTCGAGATCGGCTCCGCCATGGGCGGCTGGAACGCCCCGTCGTTCGCGCCGTGGCTCGAGCAGTCGATGCAGGATGCGTCGCGCGCGTTCTTCGGCAAGGAATCGATGTACATGGGCACCGGTGGCAGCATCCCGTTCATGGGCATGCTCGGCGCCAAGTTCCCGGGCACGCAGTTCCTGATCACCGGCGTACTGGGGCCGAACTCCAATGCGCACGGCCCGAACGAGTTCCTGCACCTCGACACGGCTCGCAAGGTGACCGGTTGCGTCGCC
>DATMIB010000059.1:0-20534 GCA_035554635.1 Steroidobacteraceae bacterium
TTCCTGCAAGCCGAACAGGCTTCCACCTGGTTGCACAGCCGAGAACAGGTTGGCCGTGGACAGCGCAAGGCCGTTCAGACTGAAAGCGTTGGCGGTGTTGGCCTTCTGAGCGGAGATCACGCGGCTTCCGGGCCACTGCGATCCGCGGTTTGCACCAGAGAACGCCACCGCGCACACGACACCGTCGCGATCCACGATGGTAGCCCACATCTCGAAGTTCAGGCCGCTGGCCTCAGCAGCTACCGCTGCCTGCAGCGCCTGCTTCAGAGCTGCGTAGCCGGGAAGACTCCCACAACGATTCGGACCCTGACCGTCGGCCAGGACGCTGCCGGGGGCGACAAGACACAAAGACACGAGAATGAATTTGCTTCTTGACATGGCGAGTTCCCCATGGAGTTGTGCGGATTCCTTGCCCTCCCTGCGTTGCCGTTGTTTGTCTGTTTTGCGATGCAAGATCTGAGCCGACCAAACGAGTCCTAGTCTAAACAAACACTTGTGAACCACCACGGTCGCTGCTGCGCCGCGTCATGTAAGGCGATCCGACGCCTCCGTCCATGCGTTGGCCCCGAACATCCTCGATCGGCAGTTCGAGGCGGCTGCACCCAACCAACGTTGGGCGGGCATAGATCCGCTGTTAGCGCGTGCCGACCACAGTGAATACTTGGTGAGCGTCCAGAACACCAAGCATGCCTAAAAGGGATCCGGTTGGACGGAAGCTCCGGTTTTCCGGTCTGTGAGCGGGAAGCCCCTGAGGTGAGCGGCCACCGCTCCATCCGGGGGCGGACAAGGGGCTAGCATCAACATTGCCGTGTAGCGCGTCGGCGCCTTATGCCGACCTCAATCACCGCCGCACTCGCGATCCAACGCGGCACGCGATCCTCGACGCTTGTTGCACTTCGCCGTCGATTCGGTGCCGGTCCTTGCCGTCCCGGCAACGGACCTCGACCCACCGTTGAGCGCAAGATCTTGCTTTTCACGTATCAGTGGGATGAGAGCGCGGCTCGACTCGCGCAGTCCCAGGTCGAAGCAATCCCACAGGGCCTGGGGTCGTTTCATGGTCTCGGGGAAGCTGGGCAGACCGCACGTCGTTCTGCTGTACTTGTTCCCGTCCTTGTCGACAAATGGCCCGTGGCTGAAGGTGTGCGTCGGCACCACGATCTCGCCTGACGGGCGCATCACACGCCATCTGAGCTGGAAGGCCGGCTCCCACTCGGCGCCGTTCGACGCATTTGCCAGACCAATCAACTCGATCACGACGTCGAGCAGGAATTGGCCATCAGGGCTGGCCGGAAGATCAGAGCGTGTCAGGTTTTGCGGCAACCCGGGCCGGGCACGCGGTATGGGCTCGACTTCGGTCAGATATCCTGCTGCGTCGAGTTCTTCTTTCATCGCGATGGCGAGGCTCGAGCTGGCGTCGTAGCCCTCCTGCTGCACCAATTCGCGCAGGCTGGCTTGTCGCACCGAGTTGGTGTGTCCGCCGAGGGCGATCCACGTCATCAGGTCGTTGATCGTGAGGACGACGTACTTGCCGGCGATGCCTGGCGTGAGCAGCGAATACTCGACGGGGCGCGGAGTGGGATCTGTTTGCTGCTGCGCCGTCGCGGATTGAGAGGCTGCAGCGAGGGTCAGCGCGGCCACGCCAAGCCGGTGTGTCCATTTCTTTTTCATTCGTGCTGGTCCCGGCCGACAGAATCATAACTTGGGCGTCTCGAGCATTCCAGCGCGGACGAGAGCTCGCGGGACCAGAAGCCCGACGGCACATACGCCTTCGCGAGTTCATCGATCCGTCACAGGGCCGTCACATGCACGCGCTGCAATCGCCGCTCACCCAGGCGGAGAACAACAGCGATGCATGACACTGATGACGTGGGCTCCAACGAGTCCGGCAATCCACACCTCGCGGACCTGATCGAAGCACGCCTGCCACGGCGTACGTTCCTGCAGGGATCGGTCGCCACGGCGGTCGCGGGCTTCCTCGGCGGTGGCGCACTCGTCTCGACGGCAGCGCAGGCCGCCCCCGGCAACATTGCCACACCGCGCCTGCAGTTCACGCCTGTGCCGCCGAGCACGGACGACACGATCCATGTGCCCGAAGGTTACACGTGGGAAGCGTTCGTGCCGTGGGGCACGCCGCTGCTGCCCGGCGCCCGTCCGGCGGCGGAAGACGCCAGCGACACGGCCGCGGACCAGGCGCTGCAGGTCGGCTTCAACCACGACGGCACGCACTACTTTCCGCTCGCCCCGTTCGGCAACACGCGCGGGCTGTTCGTCGTCAACCACGAGTACAGCGACGCCAGCCAGATCTACAGCGCCGCCCAGGGCTCGGCGATCACGGCAGACGCCGCCGGTCGCGAGAAGGTGGCCAAGGCGCTCGCGGCGCACGGTGTCAGCGTCATCTCGGTCCAGCGTGGCACCGATGGGCACTGGAGCGTCGTGCGCGAGGACGACCGCAACCGTCGCATCACCGGCACGACGCCGATGGCGTTCTCCGGCCCCGTCGCAGCCTCGCACCCGATGCTCGACTCCAGCGTCACACCCTCGCCCCGCGGCACGCTCAACAACTGCGGCAATGGCGTGACGCCATGGGGCACTTACCTCGCTTGCGAGGAGAACTGGAACGGCTACTTCGGCACAGACGCGACCGGCTGGACGCCCACGGCGCTCGAGGCGCGCTACGGCGTCTCCCGGGCGGGCTTCGGCTACAACTGGCACAAGGCCGAGCCCCGTTTCGACCTCGCCGTCAATCGCAACGAACTCAACCACTTCGGCTGGATCGTCGAGATCGATCCCTTTCAGCCTGCGTCGACGCCGGTCAAGCGCACGGCGCTCGGACGCATCAAGCACGAAGGTGCGACCTGCACCGAAAGCAAGGGCCGCATCGTGGTCTACAGCGGCGACGACGAGAACGGCGACTACCTCTACAGGTTCGTGGGCAGCGCGCCCTGGCGTCAGTTGCGCGCACGCGGCCAGAGTCCGCTCGACCACGGCACGCTCTACGTCGCGCAGTTCGACGCGGAAGGCGGCGGCCGGTGGCTCGCGCTCGTCCACGGCACCGGGCCACTGACTTCGGCCAATGGCTGGGTGGACCAGGCCGACGTGCTGATCCGCACGCGCATGGCCGCCGACGCCGTGGGCGCGACGCGACTGCATCGCCCCGAATGGGTGGCCGTGCATCCGCACACCGGCGAGGTGTTCGTGACGCTCACCAACGGCAGTGGCAACAGCGCGCCCGTGAACTCGGACCGCAGCAACAATCCGTACGGCCACATCGTGCGATTCCGGGAATCGGCGAACGAGGACACCGCGTTCGAGTGGGACGTCTTCCTGCTCGCCGGCGACCCCGCCTACGATCCGACCGTGCCGGCCGATCAGCCCGTCTTCGGCTCACCCGACGGACTCTGGGTCGATCCGAGCGGCCTCCTCTGGATCCAGACCGACATCTCGAACTCGTCGCAGAACCTGCAGAGCCGGGGGTACGACGGCATCGGCAACAACCAGATGCTCGCGGCGGATCCCCAGACCGGCGAGGTGCGCCGGTTCCTGACCGGCCCTCGCGGCTGCGAGATCACTGGCGTCACGATGACGCCGGACCAGCGCACGATGTTCGTCAACGTCCAGCACCCGGGCGAGTCGACCACGTACTGGAACAACCAGTTCGGAACACCGAGCACGGCGAACCCGTCGACGGTGAGCAACTGGCCGTTCGGCACCGCGGCTTCACCGCGGCGCCCGCGTCCTGCAACGGTCGTCATTCAGCGCAAGGACGGCGGGCGCATCGGTTCCTGAGGCGTCGCTGAGGCTGCGAACCCGCGGTCGCGGCCCGTCTCGAGGGCTGCGATCGCGGGACTCACAGGAGACGCTACACCCCCGTTCCGCTCAGGCGCACCGAGCGCAGCCCCCCGCCCCCGCCGTTCACGTTCAGGGTTGCGGTCTTCGACCCCTTCGAAGTCGGCCGGAACGTCACCTTGATCACGCACTGCGCCTTGCCCGCCAGCGAGCTGCCGCAACCGTTGATGTACGCGAACTGTCCCGCACCGGGTCCGGCAAGCGCGACACTCGTGATCGGCACCGCGGCTGCACTGGTATTCGTCACCGTGACCAGTCGCGCGGCACTGGTGGTGCTCACCTTCTGTTCGCCGAACGCGATCGACCGTGGCGACAGTGTCAGCACGGTTCCTTTGAGCAGGAACAGGCCGTCACCTTTGCGCTTGTCCGTACCCTGGGCGAGGATGTCGCCGGACGCATTGATGAAGCGACCGTTGGTCAGTGTCACGTAGGACCGCAGCGGATCGAGCGGATCGATGAGCTTGTTGAGGTCCTGGATCCTCGTGCCGTCGTTTCGCCAGAGAAACGCGTGTTCGACCGTGTCGCCCGTGAGCTTCGCCGAGCCGGTCACCTGGCCCGACGCATTGATGTCGGCTGCATTACTGGTCGTCCCGCCAAACGTCCCCAGGTCCTTCATCGGTGTGCCGTCGTTCAGCCAGACGAAGCCATGCGGCCGTTTGTAGAAGTACGTGTACGACCAGCCGGCGACCTGGCCCGCGTCGTTCAGCGCATTCGCCCCGCTCAGCGAGCCGCGCGCGAGCGTGCCAAGGTCGAGCATCCGGGTGCCGTCGTTTCGCCACAAGAATGCGTGCGGGTGCGCCGCGCTGCTCACGCTGCTGTTGCCGGCCACCTGGCCGGAGGCATTGATGCAGCAGGCGCTGGTGCGATAGCCGCCGAGACTCCCCAGGTCGAGAAGTGGCGTTCCGTCGTTCTTCCAGATGAAAGCGCGAAATCCGCCCGTCTGGTCGCCTGCGGTCCCGGCCACCTGACCGGAGGCGTTGATGGCACGGCCCCCCGCGTCCGGGTAGCCCTCGTCGTCCAGTGCGCCGAGATCGAGCATCGGCGACCCCGCTTTCCACACGAACGGATGGCTGAACCCGTTACCCATGTGCGCAGAACCGGTCACCTGCCCGGAATCGTTTACGTCGCGTGCGTAGGTGTTGACGCCGCCGAGGGTGTTCACGATCTTCCTTGGCGGTGCGCCATTGCCCGATGACACGAAGCCATAAGTGCCGGTGCTGTCCGTCGCCGTGCCCGCAACCAACCCCGACGCGTTGATGGCATAGCCAATGCTCGACGATCCGACCTCGGCCGGACCGAGGTCCACCATCGGCGTGCCGTCGTTCCGCCACAGGAAGGCGTGCCAGTCGCCGTTCGCGTTGCAGGCTTCGCCGGTGACTTGTCCCTTGTCGTTGAACCCGTTGGCGATCGGCGCCGAGATGCAGCCACCCAGGTAGCCCAGGGGCTTGATGCGATACATCGCCTGCGCCGACGCCGTCGTGGTGACGATGCCGAGAGCGAACACGCCGGCGAGGCCGCCCAACGACGATACCGCCTGCCCGAAAACCGCGCTCCGATGCGCGCGTAGCTTCCTTGCCTTCATCACAGCCTCCATCCTTGATTGGCGCTGCTCCACGTGACCCCGCGCTCCTTGCGTCCAACCGGATCAGTGCGGTGCGCAGTCAGGGCGCCGTCACCTTGCCCGTCAGTTGCACGCGCCGCACGATGTTGGTGTCCACGGGCAGGCGCAATTCGGCGGACTTCGATCCGAATGAGGTGGCCTTGAACGTCACCCTCACGGTGACGGTGTCGTTCGGCCACATGAGGTACCACCCGGACGTGTCGTCCTCGGCGAAGGATTGCCGGTCGGTGCCCAGGATCGTGAAGTCCCGGACCACCAGGAACGATGGCGTTCGATTCTGCAGGAACACTCGACGAGTGACGCTCGTGCCGAGCACGCGCTCACCGAAATCGAGTTTGGCCGGTGCCAGCACGTCGTACTTCGGTGTGCGGATGAGACCCCGTTCGTGCACATAGATGTCGTCCGTGCGATCGGCGTAAAGCGCGCCCGGGTCACCAAGCGGCGCCTCCGTGCGAAAGGCGACATACATGCCGTCCGGGCTGATCGAGGGGTGTTGCACGCCGAACGCGGGGCCACCGTCGTTGTCGACACTGGCGTACTCGAGCGTGCCGGCCTGCCGGTCGCGCACGTAGACGCCTTCCCAGCCCCCCGGCACCGGTGGACGCCAGGCGGCGTCGTAGGTCGCGCTCACCGTGAACGCGACGTAACGGCCGTCCGCGCTGATGTGCGGGTATTCGGCCGGCCCCCGGTATTGCCTGCCCGCACGGTCCACGCTCACGCGCTCGACCGTCCCGGCGCGCAAGTCTCGCAGCCAGATGTCCTGCCAGCCGTTGGTGTCGCCGGGCTCGACGTCGTCCCAACCGGTCCAGACGATGAAGCGGCCGTTGCCGCTCATGGTTTCGTTCTGGATGTAGGAGGCACCGCTCGCCTTGTCGCTGTACAGCGGGACGTACGTGGTCGTCCTGAGTTGGCGGTCGCGCAGCAGGTAGTACCAGAAGACGAACCGACCGTCGTCGCTCACCGACGTGCGCCGTCCCCATTGCAGGTAGCCCTCGCCGACCGCCTCCGCAAAGACCAGTTCCGTCGTCCCTTTCGCGCGGTCCCGCAGGAACACGTGGGCGTAACCGTCATTGTCTTCGGCGCGCGCAGTGAGGTTGGCGCAGGAGTTGAAGCTGACGTAGCGCCCGTCGGGCGAAATGTCGGCGTAGCCGGTGTCCCACTGCTGGGCACAGGTCCGTTGTGCCTCACCGCTCGTGACGCTCACGCGTTCGTTGCGCTGCGTCTGCGCGTCAAAGACGTAGACGTCGACGGTGCCGTTCGTGTCGGAGGCGACCAATGCGTCGCCGCTTGCATAAACGACATACCGGCCATTGCCACTGATGGCCGGGGCCCAGCCGAGCCGTGTTGCCCCGCTTGCATCGCGACTCACCACAGTGGTCGTCTGGTCCTGTCGGTCGCGCAGATAGATCGCCGTGGCGTAGTCGACGCCGCCATCGCCCATGCTCTTCGGCGTTGCGGCAAACACGACGTAGCGGCCGCCCGCGCTGACCGCGTCGATGGGTCCGGTTTCCGCGAACATCGCCTCCCCGCTCGGCGCGCCGCTCGCCGGGTTGACGCTGACCAGTTCCGTGTCGCCCGGTGCCGCCCAGGCGAGCGGTGCGAAAGCTGCGCCCGCGAGCAGCACGAGCAGGAACGCCACGCGGCATGCGCGGGCATGCTGCGCCGACAATGCGGTCAAGCTGGCCATGGACTGCTCCCTTGATTCTCCACACGCGTCCCTGTGGTTCGTACGAGGACGGCCTCAATTGGGCGCCTCGCGCGCCAGGCTCGGGTGCTCCGGCTACGGCATGCCCCTGCCCCACAGACGCTCGGTCCTGACCGGGTGCGTACCGTCCGCGCCCGTGTCGAAGAACACCTTGAGCGTCGCGAACTTCGGGCCGAGGGTCTTTGGCGCGAACGTCACGCTGATCGTGCACCGGCCACCGACCGGCAGCGCGGCCGGGCAATCGTTGGTCTCCGTGAAGTGATCCTTGTCCTCGAGTCGCAGCTCGAGCGTCAGGATCGGCAGGGGCTGAGTGCTGTCGTTGGCCACCGTGAACTGCATGGGAGCGGATGCGGTGCCGACGGCCTGCTCGCCGAAATCGAACTTCGAGGGTGTGACTGCGAACACCCAGTAGTCCGTGCCACCATTCTCGTGCAGGTACACGTTGACCCCGTGGCGACTGGCACCCTGCGCAAGATCCGCCACGGAGTAAAAGGCAACGAAGCGGCCGTCACCGCTCAGGCTGCCGCCGCCGCTGAACGACTGACCGCGCGTGAGGTTGGTGCTTTCGGCACCGCTCGACCACACGCTCGCCCGCTCGGTGCGCCCCGCGTCGCGATCGTGAACGTAGACATCGGTGTCGTCACCGTAATCGCCGGGGACGAGGTTGCTCGCACGCGACGAGAACGAGACGAACCGGCCGTCCGCGCTGATGGTCGGTTGGTAGGAACTGTCGTTTGCGTTCGCGCCCGCTGAATCGACGCTGACGCGCTCGACATTCCCGCTGTCGCGGTCCACGACGTACACGTGCGTCGTCCCCGCCGGGTTCGGTGGGTCGTCGGGCAGCAGGCCCGCGGCATAGGACGCGAACGTCACGAACCGGCCGTCGCCGCTGATCGTTCGTCCGTTCGGAAAGAACGTGTAACTGAGGCCGCCTTCGGTCTGCGCGCCGTGGGCATCGACGTTGACACGCGTGGTCGTGCCGGTCGCCCGGTCACGCACGAAGACATCGTCGGCACCGTTGGTATCGCCGGGCACCAGGTTGGTCGCGAACGAAAAGAACATCACGTAGCGACCGTCCGCGTTCAGCATCGGGGCATGCGACAGGCCGTCGGCCTGCGCGCCACTCGAGGAGACGCTGACGCGCTCGAGGGCGTTGGTCGAGCGATCCAGCACGAACAGGTCGCGGGTGTCGTTGGTGTCGCCGGCCACGAGCCTCGAGTCGCTGGATGCGAACGCCAGGAACCGTCCGTCCTCGTTGAACGCGAACTGGCACTCGCGCGTGCGATAGGGCCGACCGTGAATCATGAGCGGCGACGTCGTCCCTGCCACGCGGTCGCGCACCAGGACCCGGAAGTAGCTGCACCAGACGACATAGCGACCGTCGCCGCTCATGGCGGCTTCCGGCAACCAACTCCAGCCGCGGAGCGAGTGCCCCGTGTCGGCATCGTTGACCGCTTCGTATTGGCCGGTCGAGCGATCGAGGATGAACAGGTTCGCACCCAACCCGCTCTCCGGCAGCAGGTCCTCGTACGAGCCAAAAAGCACGTAGCGCCCATCAGTGCTCATTTGTGGATACAACGCACTCGGCCCGGCCACCAAGGTCGTGTCACCGGGCTCGGCCTGCACCCACCGCGGGGCTAGCGCAGCCAGCAGCAGCACGATGACTGCAAAGGGGGCCGATGGTCTTGTCGCCAGGATCGGGCAGCGGGCGCAACGATTATGCGAACCGTCGAGTCGGGAACGCCGTGACGAGCCGTCCATGGTGAATTTCCTCACGCCATCGATCGGGTGATGGATTCGTGTTGTTTCGCCAAACCGACGATGCCAACGTGGAGCCGTGGCCGCGCCAGTTCAGCCGGTCGGCATCGTGATCCGCTTCCTTGCGGTTGCTTGGTTATACGCTCGGCGCTTTCGGCGAGCCAAGCGCACCGGGCACCGTCGACACGTTGCAGCAACGGCCAACCGAGCGCGGTTCTGAGAGACTGCGGTCTCCTGGACGCAGGCTGCCGAGGAATCGAGCCCCGACCTTTCCTCGGGGCTGCGTCACCCGAGCACCCGGATGCATCCGTTACCGGTCGTTGACGCGGTACTTGCCCGGCCCGATCAGGGCGACGGCGATGGCCGTGAACAGGAACATGGCCTGGAGCTCCAGCGCCCATCCGCCGGTCTGGTTCCGCGTCAAGAATTCCGCGCCGTGCACCAACCCGATCGCAAACAGCATGTTGATCGCGATGATCGCAGCGCCGGTGCGCGCATAGAAGCCGGCGATCACCAGTATCGGCGCCACGACCTCCCCGATGTACACGCCATAGGCAAGCGCCGACGGCAATCCGACACTCGTCACTGTGCCCGAAATGAAGTCGATGCCACCGCTCAGCTTCGCAATGCCATGCATCAGGATCGTGCCGCCGAGCACGAGTCGCAGGATCAGCTTGCCGATTGCTTCGTTCATGTTGTTTTCTCCCTGGGCCTGGGGGTCACGCGCCGAAACGTGTTCGACAGGTCATCTGCATTGGCCAGCGACGTGCATCGCTGGGGAATGGCCGGTTATACGCTGGCCTGCCGGAGCGGGCAATTTGACGAAGATTCCTGCGAGCCTCGCCGTGCTGGTCCCGGATGCGAGTGTCCGATGTCCCGGATACCAACGCCCGTTCCTCTCATACTGACGCTTGCCGCGTGCCGTTCAGCGCCGTCTCGGCCTGACGCAGCCACTGCTCCACCGCGGTCGCACTGACGAACTGGTACTCGCCGTGCATCACGGCGGTGCCTTCCGGATCCGTCAACGTGTGGGCTTCGATGGTCTCGACGCCGTGGTGCAGCACGTCGCGCAGGTGGGCGATCTCGGCCTCACGCGCTTCGAGCGTACGGACCATCAGTTGCAACGTCTCCGACGTCCCCGAGGGACCTTCGACCGCAGGTGACGGCAACTCCTGCGGGACGCGCTCGTCGCCGGCGCTCCACCTGACCTTGTCGTGCGCGATGCAGGCGACGATGAGGGACTGAATTTCACGGGCGAGGAGCCGGGGGTACTCGCAGCCCGCCACGCCGCTGAGGGTGTCCGTGAGCACGTCGAGCGCGACGTTCAGGTCATGCAGCGTCTTGTCGAACTCGACCGTTTCCTGCGAACTGGCCATGAGGGCGCAAGCCTCCTTGCTTGATGGACCCCGGGAGAACGATGGCACGACCGTGGCTTGCGTCGCTGCGTGCTTCGGCGCGTTCCGCTCACCTCGTGCCGATGCGAACAAATGAAGCGCACGCAGCCAGTATAGCGACGACTTCAGCGCTCGCCATGTCGCACGTCGTCCGTAACTGTCACGCCGGGTGGACATCGGCGAGTTGCTCACGGTGCGGCTGGTTGACCGCGGAGCGGCCCAGCTTGTGCACCGCGTCGCGGCTGGTCGCGGATGGTCGCAGCTTAGTCGCGCGAGTCCACCGGCCTGAACCGGACCGCCTCCGGTCCACGGTTCTTTGCGCGCACGACGACCGTGCCCGCGAGCTTGTCGTGCCAGCCTTGCTTGCGTGGGTCGAACGCCACCCACACCAGCCCCATGAACAACGGGATGATGGAAACGTAGTACGCAAGGTAGCGGCCGATCAGCTGGCCGGTCGTCGGTGGCTCGCCCGTCTCCGCATCGACGATGCGCGCGCCGATCGCGATCTTGCCCGGTGTCGCTTGCCGATAGACCCAGAACAGCACGACGGCAATGGCCGGAAGGATCCAGTTGATGAGCAGGTCGAAAGGCCCCTGGATCAGGGACGTCGATGTCCAGTACTGCCAGCCATAGATCATGGTCAGGAGTGGCCAGCAGATCAGCATCAACAGCACCGTGTCGATCAACGCGGCGCCGACCCGGGCCCAGAAGCCCACGTACTCGAGTTCGTCAGTCGTCATTTGCTGCACCGATCCTTCCGCGGGCGCGTGATGCCTACTGCAGGCACACCACGAGCTTCGCTGCATGACTGCGCCAGTGGATCGGGATCACGACGGGACGGCAGCCGGCAGGCAGCTCGATCGGGCCGGCGGCACCGGTCACGACCGTCGGCGCCGAGATCGCGAAGTCCTTGCCGAAGTCGCGTCGCACGTTGCCCGAGATCGTGTTCGCCACCTCGCCCACCAGATCGCAGAGGTTCTCGTGCGTCACGTTGCTCTCGTTCATCTTCATCAGCAACACGGTCAGCATGCCGCGCGGTGCCGAGAAATAGACGACGCCGTTGCGACGGCCCGACACGGTGATGACTCCGGTGTAGTCGTGGACCTCGGGCGCGCCCTGGGTCACCAGGAACGGCGAGCCGACCGTGGCGGCCTGCTGCGCGGCGACCTCGAAATAGCGGGTCGTGCCGTAGACGAACGCGCGGATGTCCCTTTCTTCCAGCATCGTGTCCTCAGGCTCCCGCGATCAGCTCGAGCAGCGCGTCGTTGAGCTGGCGGTCCGTGAACGGCTTGTTGAGAAAACCGTTCGCGCCCTTCTCCATCGCCTCGACCGCCGTGGCCTTGTCCGCGAGCGCCGAGACCACGAGGATCAGCACGTGGGGCTTCATCGTGACCAGCCGCTCGACACACTCGATGCCGTCCATCTGCGGCATCGTGATGTCCATCGTGACGACGTCGGGGTCGGTGCGCCGGAACTGCTCGATCGCGTCGACGCCGTTGCTCGCGAGCCCGACGACCTCTAGACGATCGATCTGCTGCGAGCGCTCGATGCGCCGCCGCATGACGTTCGAGTCGTCGACGATCAGCAGCTTGAGCGGTCGCGTGAGGTCGCGAGCGACGGTAGACATGCGAAAGATCCTCGGTCGTCGCCGTGTGTCAGCCGGCCGCCGCCGTTTCCTGGAAGGCCGGCTCGGCCTGCAGGACGACGCGGAAGCGCGTGAACTTGCCAAGCGACGTCGACACGCCGACCTTGCCCCCGAGCGCGTGGACGGTGCGCCGGACGAGGTCGAGCCCGACGCCGCGGCCCGCGTCGCGGTCCTGCCGGTCGCGCGTCGAGAACCCCGGGCGGAACAGCAGCGACAGCACCGCCCGCGAGTCGAGCGCCTCGGCTTGATCCGCCGGCACGAGGCCGCGTTCGATGGCCGCGGTGCGCACGCGCGTCTCGTCGATGCCGGCGCCGTCGTCCTGGAACACGAACTCGTAGCCGGTCGCGTCCCGCTTGAACTTCAGCTGCAGCAGGCCGGCGGGTTCCTTGCCGGCGGCGCGACGGACGTCGGCCGTCTCGATGCCGTGCACGACCGAGTTGCGGACGAACTGGATCGCGATGTCCTTGACCGCCTTGGCGTAGTCCGCCGGCACGTCATCCAGGCCGGCCGCGACGAGCCGGATGCTCTTGCCGTGATCCGCGGCGATGCGCTGCGCCAGCTTGTCCAGCGCAGCCTCGGTGAGCGCCGACGCCGACGGCGGAGTCGACAGCGCGCTGGAGGTGCGCAGGCCGTCGAGCCGCACCACGAGGTCGCGCACCGACTTCAGGTGGCCGAAGAGCTCGTCGAGGCGCACCACCAGCGGCAGGAAGTCGTTGCCGGAGAGGGTCGGCCGCTGGCGCAACTCGCTCAGCGCGTCCTCGAAATCGTGCGCCCGGGTCTCGAGCGCGGCGAGCCCGAGCGTCGCGGCCTCGCCCTTGATGCGGTGGATCTCGCGGAACAGCTGGTCGATCTTGTCGCGGAAGTCGCGGTCGCTGCGCGCCGGCACCTTGAGCACGGTGTTGACGTGACCGAGCGCCGCGGTCGCGTCGTCGATGAAGGCGATCACCTGCCCCGGGTCGGCCTGCAGGATGCCGACGAGCATGTCGAGCTGCGTCTGCGCGCTCGCCTGCGACTCCTTGAGCTCGCGTGCGAGCAGCACGCGCGAGGTGACGTCGTTGACCGTCACGAGCACCTGGCGCGTGCCCTGGCCGGCGCGGACGCGGTGGAACTCGAAGTCGAGGTACTTGACGTCGTTGCGGCCGTCGCCGCGGTCGACCTGCACTTCGACCTCGGAGAGGGGATTGATGCTGCGGATCAGGTTCTCGTTCGCACGCTCGCCCCACAGCAGCTTGACGTACTTGTTCGCCGTCGCGAGGGTCTTTTCGGACACGAGCGGTCGCAGCAGTTCCTCGAACGTCAGGCCGTCGAAACGCTCGCGTCCCAGCAACGCGGACAGCGCCGCCGAATGCGCCTGGCCGACGCGGAAATCGGCATCGAGCAGGAAGAGTCCGTCCTTGACCGTGGCGAGGATGTCGCGCGTCTGGTTGCGCGCCTCGAGCGCGGCGCGTTCGTGACGCGCCTTGAGCCATTGCACGTAGGCCAGCAACGCGACGAGCACGCCCGCGAAGGCGACGCCGACGAGCATCAGCGCCCGCAGGCGCGACGAGCCCTCGACGACGTCGTGCTGCAACCGTGCGCCGATCGCCCCCATCGACGCGGTGAGCTTCGCCGTGCCGGTGCGCTCGAACGCCAGCGCCACGCGCGTGTCGTCGAGCAGCTTTTGGCCAGCGGCAGTCTTTTCGGTGCCGTCGGAGTCGGTGTCGCGGTACGGCAGCCCCTCGAACGAGGCGATCGGCTGCAACAGCTTCTGGTAGCGCGACCACAGCGCGACGGTGGCTCGCGTGTCGGGCGTGCCGGCAGCAGCGGACTGCTCCAGTTGCTTCAACCCGCGATCGAAGTCGCCGACGGCACGCCCGAGGTCGGCGATTGCGTCGCCGACATAGGTCCCCGCGCCGAGACGGTCACGGATCGAACCGAGCGCGGCCGCGATCGCATCCGGCTGTCCGCGCTGCTCGCTCGCCAGCTTGAGCGCGCCCGTGTTCGCGGCGAGTTCGTCGGCGAGCTGGTAGCCTGGCAGCAGCACCGTGCCGATGAAGGTGACGAGCAGCGCGAGGAAGCCGATCGTCGCGGCGCCTTTGCGCAGACGCGCGAGAAGTCCTTGGGGGTTCACTGCTTCGCATCCTCCGGACGGAAGGCGATGTCGAGCGTGGCGATGGCAGTCACGCCGGAGTCCTCTTCGCCGATGGGCTTGAAGCGCCACCGGCGCACCGAGGCGACGGCAGCGGCGTCGAACACGCCGGCAGGCTCCGCCTGGACGACGACCGCCTCGCGCACGCGACCCTCCGCATCGACGACGATGCGGACCCGCACTTTGCCCTCGATGCGCTGTCTCAAGGCGTTCGCCGGATACTCGGGCGCCACGTACCGGGTGCGCTCGAGCCGGGGTGCCGCTCGCGACCCAGCCGCGGCGGCCGTCGTGCCGGCTGTCGCCGCAATGTCGCGTTCGAACGCAGCCACCGTGTCGAGGTTCACGCCGAGCTGGCGCGCGGCGCTCGCGTGCGCCTTGGCCGCGTCCAGCCGTCGCTCGTCGAGCGCATTGCGCCCCTGCTCCAGCAACTTCGCCGACAACGCACGCTCACTGGACGCGGTCGCAGTCGGGTCGAGCGTGCGCAGTGCGTTCAGGTGGTACACGGCGCTGTCGCCCGCAGGCTCGAGCAACCGGTTGCCGGCGATGCGGTCCTGCACCAGCTGCACGAGCCGCCCCGTCTCCTGTTTCGAATCCGCGACGATGGCCGCTCGCGCGCTCGCGTCCCGCTGCAGTGCATTGAGTTCCGCGGCCGTCACGCCGAGCGCGCGCGCTTCAGTCTTCCAGCGCTCGGCTTCGGAGCGCTGGGACCTCGCGAGCGCGTCCTTGAGCTTGCCGAGGTACGCCTGCTGCAGTTCGGTCGTGGCGCCGACGGCGCGCTGTTGTGCGTCGCCCGGCAAGCGTCGCAGCTGCGCGAGATAGTGCTTGGCGTTGTCGTTGGCCGGTTCGGTGAGCCTGCCCTGGCGGATCCGCAACGACACGAGTTCCGCCAGTTGCTCGGCACGGGCCGCGCCCTGCTGCCGGTCGAGTTCCGATTGCCAGCGCTGGGTGACCTCGGGAGCCAGCGCGCCGGACTTCGTGCTTTGGCGCAGCAGCTCCCGCGCCCGGTCCAGGTCGAGTTCGTCGACCGCCTTCCGGATGCGCGCTTCGGCGACCGTCGACTCGTAACGCGCGATCGCGGGGTCGTCCGCCCGAATCGAGCGCAGTTGCGAGAGCGTACGCTGGGCCTCGTCGAACCGTCGTTGTTCGACCGCCGCCTGCACCCGCTCGCCCAGCACCGCACCGATGCGCTCGAGGCCCTCGCGCGCCTCGCCATTGTCGGGCTCCTGCGCGAGCACGGAGCGGTAGTAATTGAGGGCGTTCTGCCCTTCGGGGTCGGTGTATTGCCGTGCGCGCATCGCCGCGCGGGCGGCATCCAGCAATTCGTCCACGGAGCCTGTTTGCAGCGCTTCCGGCGCCGGCTCGTCGTCGAGCGCCGCGACGTCCGCAGCCTCAGGCGCGACGGTCGGTGTCGCCACATCGGGGTGCGTCGTGGCGTCCGGCCGTTGCAACCAATACCACAGCGCGCCGGCTACCAATGTCGCGAGCGCGACCGCCCCCACCACGAGCTGCGTGCGCGGGCCGCCCGTGGGTGGGCGCTCCGCGTGGTCATTGCGATGTGCGCGCCGGTGCGCGTCTGCGGGCTGCGCCGGTTCAGGTGTCGGGATCGGCGTGGCCTGCGCTCCGGCGCTCGGCGGCGCGGACGTCGCAGCCACGAGCAACGCATGCCGTGCGAGCGACTCCTCGCGCGCGCCGTCGAGGACGGCTGCCGCCAGGGCCTGAACCACGGGAATGGCGAGCACTGCGAACGTGGCCGAGCCACGAACGGCTCGGGCGACCTCGTCACCGGCCTCGGCTGGCGCGAAGACCACGACGACGCGTGCGCCTTCGGTCGACTGCAGGTCGGCGACGACGCGTGCGAGATCGTCGTAGCCACGCGCATCGAGCAGCACCACGCAGGGCTGTCGTGGTGAGGCGAGCCCCTGTGCCTCGGCAGGGCTGTCCGCGTGGCGGATGATGGATTCGCCGTCGAGCGCCTGCCCGATCTGTTCGAGCAGCAGGTCGTCGGTGGTGATCGCGACGATTTCGACACGCGGCGGACGCGCAGGCGACGTTCGCCCTTCGCTCGCAGGAGTCGAGTGGTCGCGAGCGGGCGCGGGAATAGCGGTCAAGGCCCCCCTCCTGCAACTAGCCGTGCGTTTTCGTCTTATGAATGGCCGGTTGGGAATCTGTCAGATCGGGAGCACACAAAACGCCGTATGGCGTCACAGAATTCGTGCTGGCGGCAACGTCTGCCCCTCTGCAGATGGGCTTATGTCAAGACTGTGCGCCAGCCAAGCATCCACTGGTTCCGCCGCACCGTGGCGGTGCACGCAGACGCGTCGCCGGGACGCAGCAGCGGCACTGCCGCGTGGGCATGTTTGTCATGTCGACCCGGCGCGTGTCCACCGACCGCCACACCATGCTCGACCGAGGCGCGGCACCGTGCCTTGCGCTAGAGTGAGCGCGTCGCAACTCACGGATCGAGGCTACGGTGATCACACTCTTTCACCATCCCAGGAGTCGCTCGACGCGCTTCATTTTCCTGCTCGAGGAGCTCGAGGCGCCCTACCAGATCAGGCGCGTCACGATGCGCCGCTCCGATGGCAGCGGCGCGCTCGACCCTGACAACCCGCATCCACACGGCAAGGTGCCCGTCATCGCCGACGACGACGGCGTCGTGGTGTACGAGTCGGCTGCCATTGCGCTCTACCTGACGGACCGGTTTCCGAAGAATCGTCTCGGCCCGACGGTTGGCGAACCCCGACGTGGCGCGTACCTGTCCTGGCTCAGCTATTACACGGGCGTGCTCGAGCCTGCATTCATGTCACGGTTCATGAAAGTCGCCGTGCCGCGCGGCACGGCCGGCTGGGTTGAAATCGAGGAAGTGATGGAGCACGTACTGCGGCAACTTGCTGCGGGCCAATACCTGCTCGGCGACCGGTTCAGCGCCGTCGACGTGCTGTTCGGCACGACCTTCGCGCTGTTCGCGCAGAGCCCGATGCTGCCGCAGTCAACTGTGCTCGACGAGTACGTCAAGCGCATCGTCGCGCGCCCGGCGTTCGCCAAGTCACAGGCGCTCGACGACGCGCCGTGAAGTGGGGCCGGCGTCGCCGTACCTGGCACACGCCGGCCCGTGTCGGTGATCAAGCCTGGCGGTCGAACTGCAGGACGATGCCGAAGATGACGGCGGCCAGCATCATGACGGCTGCGATTTCCATGACTCTCACTCCTCCAGTGAAGCGCGCCCCTTTGCGACGCGCTGCGATACTGATGGTGAGATGTTGCAGTCGCTTGAAAGGTTGCTTGCCGCGAGACGACAGTGCGACGAACCGTGTGACGAGCACGGTGACGCGATCGTTCAGTTCGTGGCGATCTTGCGGCTGCCGAATTTCGCGCGCAGGAACTCGACGAACTCGCGGCACTTGGCCGGCAGCCATCCGATCTTCGCGCCCGCTTGCAGCGGTGCGTACGGCATGAGCAGCATCAGCGCTGCGTACACGGGGATCATCCCGCCGCCCGTGACGAACAACAGCACGATCGCGACGAGGCGCAGCAGCGTGACGTCGAAGCCGAAATAGCGGGCGAGACCGAGACACACACCACTGATGATGGCGCCTTCGCTGACCTGCTCCAGGCGGCGCCCGGTGTTCACAGAGGGCGACGGCCGGCTCGTCGGCGTTTCGGCGGTCGAAGCGCTGCCAGCCACCTGCACCGAGCCGATTTCGTCGAGCGCCGCCTCCAGTTCGCCGAGCGTGACGACGGCGTGGGTGGGCGTCAGCCGTGCCGAGCAGCGCTCGGCGATCGCACGCTCGAGGTCGGCCAGGATCTCCTGCGGATCCGGATCGCCTTCGAGCAGGTCGCGCGATTCCGCGAGATAGCGTTCGAGCCGCTCGTAGGCCGCGGACTCGAACGGGATGGAGTCGGCGCCCTTCATGCGGACGGTGACGGCAATGGGTTCCATGATCAGTGTCCGATGTCGGCGATGGTACGGTTGATCGCAGCCCAATAATCGTTCAACGCCTGTAGTTGACTGCGACCGGCGTCGGTCAGCCGATAGTACTTGCGAGGCGGCCCGGCGTCGGACTCCTGCCATTCGTACTGCACCAGGTCCTCGCGACGCAGCTTGCTCAGCAGCGGGTACAACGTGCCCTCCTGTGTCGCGAACTCCGTGCCCGCGAGCCGCCGCAGGATGTCGGGCACATAGGCACTGCGGGTGCCCACGATCTTGAGCACCAGGAATTCGAGCAAACCCTTGCGTATCGGAGCGAGTTTCGATTCCACGGCGAAACGGTGGTCTTGCCAGTACCTTGGTTGACAATGGTACTGGGGTACCGAAGGGGAGTCAAAACCCACGGTTTGCTTGGCGCTGCGAGCCGCACACTGGCCGCTCGCTCCAGACTCGCTTGTAGCGCGTTGGCCTGTCGCATCTCGTTGCACGGTCGGTTTCGGTATGCAACGATGCTACCGGTGTCATCCCAATAACACTCGAAGAATTCCGGGGGAATCACATGGCGACTCGTTCGGGTCCGACGATCCTTGCTGCGCTTTTGCTCGCCCTGCCCGCGGTGCATGCCGCGGACCTTGGGCGCGAAACGCTCCCGACCAATGACGGGTGGGCTGCGACGCCGACCGCGGTGTTGCCGAACGGCACGACCGGCGGCTCGCTCGCGACGCCCGATCATGTGTACACGGTCCACGACCGCAACGAACTGGTCGCCGCACTGGCGTATTCGAGTTCGCAGAATGCCGCGACCGCGACGCCGAAGATTATCCAGATCGCCGGCACGATCGACGGCAACGTCGACGCAGAAGGCCATCCGCTCACGTGCGAGGACTACTACAGCCCCGACCCGCAGACCGGCGAAATGTATTCGCTGGAGAAGTTCCTCGCCGATTACGACCCCTTCGGTCCGTGGGGGTACAACACTCCGGTGGGCCCGCAGGAACGCGCGCGGGCAGCGTCCGCGGCGGCGCAGGCGGCGCGTGTGCGTATTCGCATTCCCGCGAACACGACGATTGTCGGCCTCGGCACGGACGCGACCGTGCGGGGTGCCTGGTTCGACGTCCGCCTCGGCTCGAGCGGCAGCGTGCCGATGAACGTGATCATCCGCAACATCACGTTCGAGGACACCTTCGATTGTTTCCCGGTCTGGGACCCGAAAGACGGCGCGACGGGCAACTGGAATTCGGCGTACGACGCGATCTCCGTGCGCAACGCGACCCATGTCTGGATCGACCACAACACGTTCCGTGACAAGACGACGCGCGACGAAACGCTGCCGACCTATTTCGGCCGCCACTACCAGGTGCACGACGGCCTGGTCGACGTGACGAACGCGTCCGACTACGTGACGATCTCGTGGAACCGGCTGCTCGATCACGACAAGACGATGCTGATCGGCAGTTCCGACTCGGCGACCGCCGACCGCAACACGCTACGCGTGACGCTCCATCACAACTTCTTCAAGGGTGTCGGCCAGCGTGTGCCACGCGTGCGCTTTGGCAAGGTCCACGTCTACAACAACTTCTACAAGATCCAGCACCTGCCGGGCTACGGCTACAGCTGGGGCGTCGGCGTCGAATCGCAGATCTATGCCGAGAACAACTTCTTCGTGACCGACAAGAAGGTCTCGGTGGCGGACTTCATCGACTACTTCAAGGGCACGCGGATCACCGCGATCGGTACGCGTCGTGCGGGCGAGCAAGCCGGCGCATACGTCGACGTGGTCGGCGAGTGGAACGCCGCGAACGACCCCGACCTGCTGCCGGACGCAGGCTGGGCGCCGTCGTTGTACGGACCGGCGGGCACCGCGCAACCGACCAACGACGTGCCTGATGCCGTCGAGAGCGGCGCGGGGCCGATGGCCTGGTAAACGAAGCGTGGCCGGTCGGCGTGCGCCTCGAAGCGCGCCGACCGGCCGATGCATCTGGCAGTCGCGAAATCCCTGGTGCAGGCTGCATTCGCTGCACCGACAGAGCGCCGCGTCTCTAGTCGGAAAACGGCCGGCCGACCGCGACGTCGAGGGCGGTCAGCGAAATTCGCAGCTCGGCGACGAACACCCACATCGCACTGACGACGCACAGCAACGCGGTCACGAACAACCCGGTGCAAAGCAGCGTGGCGTTGCGGCCCAGCAGCATCGCCAGGAACAGCGCGGCGATCAGCAGACCCGTGAGGCCAACGGCGGACGCGCTCAGCGCCAGCGCCAGCCGAATCATCCTGGCGCGCCGCCCGAGGATTGACAGCTGCGCATCGAGGTCCGCATGGGCGCCCTCCCCGGTCTGCTTGCGCTCGGATGCGACGAGCCGGGTGCGATCGACGATCCGGCCCAGCCGGTTGCTCAAGGTCAGCAGCAACAGGCCGACGCCGGAGATGAGGACGACCGGCGCGATGGCCGCCTGGATCAGGTGCAGGATGCTGTTCGGGTCGAACTGTTCCATGGTCACGGGTTCACGGT
>DATMIB010000060.1:0-20384 GCA_035554635.1 Steroidobacteraceae bacterium
GTTCGGCGAGGGGAAATGGGCACGTTCCCGAAAAGGCGGGGTGCGGGTGCTGAAAATGCACCCGCGGCTACATTGGAACGCCTATCCGCCTGAACCATCGGCGATATAACATAATATACCTTATGCGTACTGTCGGTGAACGGTGAGCTAAACCCGAACCCCGTATCCAAGCCCCCTATTGATCAACCGGCCAACAGCGGAACGTCACCGGATCGCTATAGATTCTTCCAGTTCTGGGAGATCGTCTTCGTTGAGAAGTTGCGCGGCGTTCAGTCGATGCAATGGAATTCCGGCGGCGGCGAGCGCGGCAGACTTCCGCGAGTCGCTGTCTTGCCGTTTTGGGTGGTCGTGTGAGTTGTCATCGAGCTCGAATACAGCGGCCACACTGAAGTCCCTCTTGCAGACAACGAAGTCCGCCGTAAGTTGACGAAATCGATTGAGCACAGTTTGGTAATTGCTTCCGTGGCCCTTCTTCACGCCAAGCAGCTGCGAAAGTGAAACCTGCGCAAGCACGATGTGCTCGGGATACGCAGCGCGGAGCCGGTAATAGCACCTCTGTTCACTTGGACTGAGCACCCGCTTGGCATAGAGCGGCCAATGGTTCACCGTTGATCTGGGTGTACCTCCAGTTAAGCGGTCGAGCAAACCGACTCTTCGCGCAATAACGAAGCCAACGACTAGCAATAAGGCCAGGAGTACTGATCCGGTCATTTCCAATTCCCTTTGCTACTTAGGCTTCGCTTCTGCTCGCGAGAAGTCATAAGTCACTTTGGTACCGGACACGGAGGCGAATCCGACAGCCTGCATTTGCTGGATGATTTGGCTGGCAGTCGTTCCCTTGTGGCTTGCGCCAAGCAACACCTTTACGGCACTCGTTAGTGCTTTCACGGTCTTTGGTGCGTGCTCACGTTGCTTGGTTAGGCCGTCGACCACCGATCGGTATAGATCCTTGGCGGGCTCCTTCGAGATCGACTTCTGCGGCGCCTTGCTTTTGGCAGCGGTTGCTGCTCGATCGCTCGGGCAGTTGAACTTGCCCTGCTGATTCAATACGACTTGGAATTTTTCCTTGAGGGACATGCTTCCGAACAAGGCATTGACCGCCTTGCAACAGGCAACGCAGTTCTCGTCGCTGTTGGTACCGCCGTTCGCCTTTGCCCAGAGGTGCTCTACGCTGGCATCGTCTCTCGGCAGTTGCTGGTCGCAAAAGAAGCACCGGTTGCCCTGGGCCCACATCAACCGATCAAGTGGATTGGTAGGCATGTTCGTTGTTGTAAAGGTTCTCGAGCGGGTATCTGCAGTGTGCAAAAGCACTCGCAAGTCTTTGAATATATTGTATTGGAACGTCGCGAATGAGCAGCGATTTCGCGAAGAACGAATGTCACTTCGCCTTGCAGACCCCGTCGACCCTCTTGGCCGCGTCGACGCATTGCTGGTATTCGTTGAACCAACTGCATCGGTGGATCTTCCATTCGCCAGTCACCCTCGAGCGAATCCAGATGCAATAGCTATCGGCCTTCACTGGCATCGATAGCAACAGCGACGCGGCGACCGCCGCCCCGAATAATGTTCTCATTCTCGTTCCCTCCGCCACGCGGTGGCCGAGGGAAATTCTAGACACGAGACCGACGCGGAAAACGTGCGCCGTGTCCGGTTCGACGAGAGTGCGCCAAAGCTACCGCTGCGATTTCGCCGCCCGCCGACACTCACCATTGGGCGTCTGAGTTCGTCGCGCGCTCCATAGCGCCACGACTTCGCGGCCGATGAAGGCAGCTTGAGGACGCGTTCTAAAAACGCCTTTCGCTCCGCGGCCCTACCGAAGCGGCGGCATCCTCCAACTGCTCGTGTCCACCGCCCTCTCCTCCTGGGACTTCTTCGGCGCCGCAGCCGCACTCGATGCTCCGTCATCCCCTATCGTCGGGATGAACTGCGGCGGCACGCGCACCTTCGTCGCCTGTTCGAACGCAAACGCGAGCGCGAGCAGCTTCGGCTCGTCCCACCGACCGCCAAAGAACGACACGCCGACTGGCAGCGGCCCGACGAAACCCGCGGGCACGGTCACGTTCGGATAGCCCGCCACTGCGGCCGGGCCCGACGAGCCGATGAACGTAGAGAAGTCGCCACCCAGGTCGCCGTTGACGGGGTCGGTGACCCACGCAGGCCCGTTGGTCGGCGCGATGATCGCGTCGAGGTTCCTTCGCTCCATCAAGCCGTCGATCGCCCTGCGAGCACCGGGCGTCGCGATTCGGCGCAGCGCGGCACACTCCGCGTCGCGGCCGTTCGTCTGGTCCGCCAGCCAGAAGATGGCAGAGTTCCAATCCGACTCGGGCGCGCCCGATTCGAGCTTCTGGTGCCGCCAGTTGAACGTGAGCAGCGCGGCCAGCGTCTTCGGGTAGCCCTCGCCGGTGTACGTCTGCAGGTAAGTGGCGATGTCGGTCTTGAACTCGCACAGCAACGCGGGGAATTCGGCGTTCGCCCAGTCGCCAAACGTGATGTTGGCAGGGTCGACGACCGTGGCGCCCATGCGCCTGAGCGCTGCAATCGTGCGGTTCATGACCGCGGAAACATCCCGGTCGACCGGCTCGCCGCCGAACTCGTAGCTGCCTTCGCGCCAGACCCCGATGCGCGCCCCCTGGAGCGCACCCGCATCGAGGAACTGACGGTAGTTCCGGAAAGCGTGGCCCGCCTGGGCCGCGGTCGCCGGGTCGTCGCGATCGATGCCCGTCATGGCGCCGAGCAGCACCGCGGCGTCCGTCACGTTACGCGCCATCGGCCCCGCGGTGTCCTGCTCGGCGGAGATCGGGACGATGCCTGCGCGACTCAGAAGCCCCAGCGTCGGCTTGATGCCGACATTGGCGTTTGCACCCGAAGGACACACGATCGAACCGTCGGTCTCGGTGCCGACGGCGGCCACCGCGAGGTCGGCCGACACGACGACCGCAGACCCTGAACTCGAACCACAGGCATTGCGATCGAGTACGTAGGCCATGTTCGTCTGGCCACCGATGCCGCTCCAGCCGCTCGACGATGGAATGGACCGGAAGTTCGCCCATTCGGACAGGTTGGCCTTGCCGATGACCAGCGCACCGGCTGCCTTGAGTCGCTCGACGATGAATGCATCGCCAGGCGTGCTGCCCGCGAGCGCCCACGATCCCGCGGTCGTCGGCATGCCGGTCGTGTCGATGTTGTCCTTGACGATGATCGGGATGCCGAGCAGCGATCGACGATCGCCGCGGGCACGCGCGGCGTCGGCCGCTCGCGCATCCGCAATCGCCGTCGCGCTCACGGTAATGACGGCGTTGAGCGTCGGGTTCAGTTCGCCGATGCGGCGCAGGTAGAAGCGCGTCAGCTGCACCGAGCTCAGGTCGCCCCTGTTCATCGCCCGCTGAAGCTCCGGAATCGTCGCCGCGTCGACGTCGATGCCGCCGACGCGAGTGTCCGTGGCACCGGCTGCGAGTTGGCCATTCGGCGCAGCAGCGCCGGACACCTCGAACACGAGAGCGAGCAGGCCGGTGAGAAGAAACGATCGCCATGAATGGCTTTTCATCGCGAACCTCCACGGGCGTGGTGGACGGGTCAGCCGGCACGCGGCGAAGCCGTATTCTGATCTTCGGTCACTGAGCGTCCATGTCCGAATGCGACAGCTGCGGCGTGCGTGCAATCCGACACTTCGCAGTCGGCTCCGATCACCGCTCCGCCTATACCCTTTGTGGTGGTGCACTCACGGTGAGCCGCGCGTGCCGGGGCATCCTCATCGCTGCGCTTGGCGGCGAAAATGAACTCCGTCAGACGAGATCGCCTGCCGAGGAGTGTCGTAATGAAAAGCCATCGCGCGCTGCTGCCGATCGCCGTGCTCTTGCTGGCCGGTTGCGCCGCCAACCCCGTCACCGGCAAGAAAGAGCTCCACATGGTGTCCGAGGCCCAGGAGATCCAGATCGGCCAGCAGCAGTACGCTCCCGGTCGGCAATCGCAGGGCGGCGACTATGCGACCGATCCGCTGCCGACGCAGTACGTGCAACAGGTCGGCGCTCGCCTGGCCGCGGTCGCCGATCGCCCCCTGCCCTACGAATTCGTGGTGTTGAACAACAGCGAACTGAACGCGTGGGCGCTCCCCGGCGGCAAGATCGCCATCAACCGCGGGTTGTTGATGGAACTCTCCAACGAGGCGGAGCTCGCGGCGGTGTTGTCGCACGAGATCGTTCACGCAGCGGCGCGTCACGGTGCGCAACAACTCGAGCAAGGCCAGCTGATGCAGATCGGGGCGGCCGTTGCGACGGTGGCGGCCGGCGCATACGGCGGGTCGGACGTCGGCCAGATGGTGGGCCAGGGTGCGATGCTCGGGGCGCAGTTGCTGCAAGCGAAGTATGGCCGCGACGACGAGCTCGAGGCCGACAGCTACGGCATGCAGTACATGAAGCGCGCCGGCTACGACCTCCAGGCGGCCGTGTCGCTGCAGGAGCTCTTCCTGCGTAAGTTCGAAACGGGCAAGGGCGAAGATCGCGGCAGCAGCCTGTTTGCGAGCCATCCGCCGTCGGCACAGCGTGTCGCCGACAACAAGAAGACGCTGCAGAGCCTGGGCGGCCCCGGCGGCGACCTCGGCGCGGACCGCTACGCGCGCGCGATGGCCGGCCTGAAGAAAGCTGCACCGGCCTACGCCAAGGCGGACGAGGCGCTCGAGCTGGCCCGGAAGAAGGACTTCGCCGCCGCACGGTCGCGTGTCGACGAAGCCATCCGGATGCTGCCACGCGAGGCACGGTTCTACGGGCTACGCGGCGAGATCGCGCTGGCGGTGAAAGACCCCAAGGCTGCGCTCGGCGACTTCGACAAGGCGCAGCAACTCGACCCCGGCTACTTCAAGCCGATCGTGCAGGCGGGCATGGCACAGTACGACCTCGGCAACAAGGCGGCGGCGGAACCCCTGCTGACGCGTAGCATGCAGCTGCTACCGACGGCGCCCGCAGCGTACTACCTCGGTCGCCTCAACGAGGAACGCAACAACACCGCCGAGGCGGTGAAGCTCTACAAGCTGGCCGCCGGTTCGCAGTCGCAATACGGGGCAGAGGCGCTCTCGCGCCTCACGCGACTCGACCTGCCGCAGAACCCGCAGGCCTACCTCTCGATCCAGCCTCAGATCGACAACCAGGGCCGTGTCTGGCTCACGGTCGGCAACCGCACGGCCGTGCCCGTCACGCGCGTCAATATCGTCGTCGGCGTCGTCGATCCGTCGGGACGCATGGCCTATGGTCCCGAACGCATCGGCACGGGCCGCGACGTGATTCCGCCGCAGAGGGCCGTCAACCTGCAAACCTCGCTCGGGCCGTTCCAGGGCGCCGACGTGCTGCGGTACGTGAAGTGGCAAGTGGAGGGGGCGCAGGTCCAGTGAGGAGCGCGCGAGCCTTCCAGGCGCAGTGCGCCGCCGCTACGTGACCGATTCAGCCGTCTCCGCCTCCTTCTCCGCCGCGGGGATACTGCCCAGCAGCATCGTCTCGAATCTCCCGGCATAGCGCGCAATTCGCACCGCCTGGTCCGTGCCGTTGATGATGCGACGCGCATTCTCGTAGTCGGCCTTTGCGCCGCCGATGTACGTCGCGAGTCGCTTGCCCGTGAACGTGCCGTTGCGCATGCCGTACGACATGATCCCGTACGCGACGTCCTTGGACAGCGCGAGGTCGGGGTGGAGCATGAGCCGGTCGCCCATGCCGAGCCGCCGGCCGACGTCGCGGTAATTGTCGACCCAGGTCAGCTGCACGTAGCCGCGGCCGTAGTACTTGTTGCGGTACTCGTTGCCTTCGTTGTCGCGCACGATCACTTCCTTGCCGTAGGCGCGTCGCGCACCGCGGCCGAACTCCTCGATCGGCTGCCAGGTCTCGGCGCACTCGTGCTTGACCGTCGCGAGCATGTAGGCGGCCCAGCGCAAGTCGGTCACCTCCGTGTCCTGCCGCAGTTGTCGCAGGAGGAACGACAGGCCTTCGTGCTGCGACGCGTTTATCGGCCCGTAGCTGTACTCGTACAGGTCGAGCGCACGGGCGATGTCCATTTCCGTGAGCGCGGTCGTCGCCGGGTCGTTGACGAGCAGGCTGCGGATCCAGTCGGGCACGTCGGGATTCCAGCGCGCATCGGGCAACGAGTACTTCATCTCGCGGCCCAGCACCGCCCAGGTCAGCGGCCCCACGACGCCGTCGACCAGCGTGCCGCCGAGGCTCTGGAAGCGACTGACGGCACGTTCGGTCGGCTCATCGAACAAGGGCGACGAGTCGAGCCCGGGCTCGAGTCGCATGGAGGCGTTGAGGCAGGACTTCAGGAGCCGCACCGACGCGTGCTTGTCCCCGGTGCGCAGCAGGAAACGCTGTGCCGAGGCGGCCTCGGCGCCGCTCGGCTTCACGCCGCCGGCAAATGTCCGCGCGCCTTCCGGCCCGGTCGGCAGCGCCTGCATCGTGACCGGCGCCTGCAGTTCGGGCCGCGTCACATCGTGCAGCCGCAACAGCAGCTTCGGCTCCGGCAGCAGCATCGCGGACGGTCCGTGGCCGAAGAGCTGCTGCCCTGCGCCCTTGAGGAACTCCAGCTGCCGGCGCATGCGCTCCCCGTCGAGCACCGACTTGCGCACGACGTAGCGCAAGCGGCCGTACGGGTCGAGGATCGCCGTCGCGCCGCCGTAGAAGTGAAACCCGGGCTCGCCGTTGCGCGCCCGCACCGTGCGCCGTTGCGTGATTTCGGCGACGAGGTCGAACACGATCTGCCCGCTCGGCCCGATGCGACGCGACGAGCGGATCGACTCGACGATCGGCAGGCTCACTTCGTCGCCGTCGAGCGCGGGGTCGTCCGGGTCGGCAAGGCCGAACTCGGCCTGGTAGCGGCGGTCGGCCGCGAGTCGGCCAAACACGGTGGCCTGACGCTGCATTTCCTGGACGCTCGCCGGCCGCCCCGGGTCGCCGTTGAACTGCAGCATCGCGAAGCTGAGTGCGGTCTCCTCCGGCAGGTCGCGTTCGGGCGGTCGCCACAGCAACGCACGCTCCGACAGGCTCGGCACGTTGCGCGGGTAGATGCGGCGCTTGGCGAACGCGTCGATCCACGCCTCGCGATAGGCGTACTCGTCGTGCGGCACGACGTCGAGGTCGGCGCTCAGCACCGCGCGCAGGTACTCGCCAAACGTGATGTCGACCGGGGGGCAATAATCGATCGCGCGGATGCAGATCGTCAGGAACTGCGACGCGAGCCGGCACGCCCGCTCGGTGAGCAGGTTCGCGAGTACGTCGGGGATCTCGCCTTCGGGCAGCACTCCTGTCCCGCCGGTCGCCAGCCGCAGCAGCGGCATGGTCCGGCGCTGGTAGATGGTCGTGAACGCCTCGAACACGGCCGCGACGAGCAGTTCGCCGCGATGGTGCGGCTCGGTCGTGTCCTCGTAGCTGCGACCGCCGTCGCGCACGGCGCTGCGCAGCGAGTCCGCCGCGTCGATCGTCTGCGCGAACTGCACCGCGATGTTGGTGAGCAGCGTCGCCGACGAGATCCGCCCGCGCGAGCGGCGGATCGCCTCGCGCACCACGTCGAGGTAGGTGAACCGCTGGAAAATGGCCACGAGGTCGGCGAACGCCTCGTGGAACGCGAGCACGTCGAGGTTCGACGGGTGCAGAAACTGCGACCGCAAGCCGTCGAGCAGCGCGTGCGACATCTCGTGCACGACGATGTCGTGCGACAGGCACAGCGAAACGCGTCCACCCGGCACGTTGCGACCGGCGACCTTGCCGCGCGCGCTGAACACACCGAAGCACAGTTCGCCACGATCACGGTCGTAATACGCATTCTCGAGTTCACGGACGTTGGACCGGATCCGGAGGCGGCCCGACGGGTTGCGGCCGCTGCGCCGAAAGCCCCAGGCGATGTCTCTCCCCAGGGCCTGCCGGAACGCGGCGTAGGTCGTCGTGCAGACGGCATACACCATCTGCTGGCGGAAACGCATGTCCTCCGGGCTCGGCAGCCGTCCCTGCTGCATCAGCAGGAACTTGTCGTCGAGGTCGACCGCCTGCAGCGGTCCGTCTTCGTCGTCGATGATCTCGAGGATGGCACCGCGCGGGCCGCGCGGACCGAACTCGATCGGTTCGTACGGCACGTTGACGACCGCGAGCGCGCCATCGCCCAGGGACGCGGCGGGATCGAGTGCATAGATGCGCAGCGGCCGGTACACCGGGTCGCCCGTGCCGCGCTCGTACATGCGGCTCGTCGTCGCCTGCGAGACGCGCATGCCGATGCGGAAGTCGACGTCGGGACGGGCGCGGCCGCTGCGCGCGTGTCGCGTCGCCTCCGCCTGGCCGAACCGGCTCTGCGCCATTGCGGCCGTGGCGAGCGGGGTGTCGGGGGCAGCCATCCGCGCGTCCTCCGCTCAGGCCAGCGGCTGCAGCAGCGGCAGGTCGCGCCAGGTGTCGGCGCAGTCGAGCTGTGGCGTCTGCCGCCGGCGCTCGCCGAACTCCTTGAGCAACGCGTCCTGGAACGCACGATGCGTGTAGCCCGCCGCGGCGGCGCCCAGCAGGCGCGTCGCGTTGCGCGTGAAGTGGCCGTTGCCGCCGCTCTCGAGGGCCTTTTCGGTCGGCGAGCATGCCGAGAACGTGGCCCAGCGCAACTTGTCGCTGCCGACCAGCGCGCGCGCCCCGGACATCGAGGCCCGGAAGCGCTCGTAGGCCCGCATCCAGGTCTCCCAGTCGTCGGTGGGCTTGAGGAAGCGCGAGCGTGTGCCCTCCTCTTCCTCGTCCTCGTCGCTGTTGCGGCCGAGCATGCGGGTGATGGTGCCGGAGTGGCAGCAGTCGATGAACGCCGTGAGGTTCACGCCGTCCGGCAGCTGGTCGAACACCGCGCGCAGGTCGTCGTCGAGCAGGAACGCGCCGTCCTCGAAGTCGATCGGCACGAGCGCCTCTTCGGTGAAGTCCTCTTCGTCGCCGTCGGTGTCGGGCACCTGCACGCCGTGCCCGGAGTAATGGAACACCAGCACGTCGCCGCGCCGGGAGCCGGCGACGAGCTCCCGCAGCCGGCGCAGGATCTCGACGTGGGTCGCCGCCTTGTCGGTGAGTGCCGGCATGACCTCGAAGCCGGCCGCGGCGAGCGCCGTGCTCCAGGTCTCGGTGTCGCGCACGCAGCACTCGAGCCGGTTGCGACCCGGATAGGCGTCGATGCCCACGCACAACGCACGACGGGCACCGGTCTTCGTGCCGGGACGCATCGGTTTCGGCGAAGTCGCGGTCGCCTCGGCGGCGGGCCGCGCAGCGGCGACCCCGGCAGCGCTCGCGCCCGTGCTTGCGGACGCGCCACCGGCAATGCCGAGCACCAGCGGTGCGCCGCCGAGTGCCGAGAGGTCGACGCCCTCGAGCCACTCGTCGGCGATCGGCCAGTCGTCGGCGAAGGCGCGCGCCCCGCCCGCGGGATAGCGTTCGCGCGCCTGCGGCTGCCCCAGCACGTTCGCGGCGACGCTGTTCATGGTCGCCGCGTCGTCGTCGAAACCGCCGTGCGTCGTCGCCTGGCTCGACGATTGCCCATCGCCGGCCTCCGTCACCGACCAGACGACGCGTCCGGGCGCACCGCTCGCCCCGTTGAGGCCGAACAACGCCGCGGTGGCGCTGTCGGCCCGCAACGACAGGTCGAGCCCGAGCACGGGCGTGCGTCGCTCCGGCTCGAGGGCGTGGTGAATCAGGTACAGCAGCGATTTGCGATAGACGCGGATGCAGCTGTCATCCTCCTCGAACGACTTTTTCATCGTGTAGAGGATGGCCTGCGACGCGGCCTGCCCCGGGCCGATGCGCGCGGCAAGCCGCGCCGTGAAGTCGGGGATCGTGATCGCCGGCGCGAGGAACTGCAGGCTCCTGAAGGCCGGCACGCCGGCGTCGACCGCCATCGGCACGAACCAGGAATGAAAGATCGATCCGGCACTGTGGCCGACCGCGTGGAACTCGAGCGGCCGGCGATTGCCGCGGCCCGCACCGTCGTCGGCAAGTTCGCGCAGCCGCTGCGCCAGGTAGGTCGCGCCGCCGCTCGCGGCATTGGCGAGTGCGGCGTTCTGCTTCATCGCGCCCCAGACGTGCACGCCGCCGAGCGCGCGAACGCCCTCCTGCACGAGCGGGTCGGTCGTGAAGTCGAACAGGTCGCGCGTGCCGAGGCCGGGTATGCGGCGCGCCACTGCTTCGAGGATGCTGCGCAAGGCGTCGAACAGGCCCGTCTCCCAGACGAAGTAGATCGGATAGACGCCGTTGCGCTTCCACCAGTCGACGTGCTTGCGCGCGATCTGCAGGCCGAGACGCTCGCCGACGAGGCCGCCGTGGGCCCAGACCACGATGCGGCCGGGCTCGCGCTTCGGCAGGCCCGCGAGCCACGCGGGGATGTGCTCGCGCACGATCGCATCGACGTCCGCGGTCGTGGTGGAGTACATCCCGCTGGCCTTGAAGACGCCCTCGCTCAGGTTCACGACGTGCGGGCGCAGTGCCTCGAGTTCGCCCGGCTCCAGTGCCTGCGAGCCGCCCCGGGTGCGCAAGCCTCGGCGACGGCCGTCGCTCGTCAGCGCGGCCAGTGCCTGGTCGCGAAACGCATCGAGGACCCGGGCAATCTCGACTGTGGACTGCTGCCCGAACTCCCGTGTCACCGAAGTCGCGCGGGGCTCGAGCCACTCGAGCAGTTGCGCCCCGGTGCGCGGATCGGCGAAGAATTCCGTGTGGACGATGCCGTCTTCCGGGCCGAACAGCAGCCGGCGCGCATCGCTGATCGGGAAGCCCCCGGCGCCGTTGCGGGCGAACACGCCGTCGTGCGGCACCACGAGGTCGTTGGCCGCGTTTTCAAAGACCCGATCGACGGCGAGGTCCTCGACGCGTCGCCAGTTGATGAACGGCGTGCCGTCCTTCGGTTCGAAGTCGGAGGCGATTGCGTAGTAGTCCGGTGCCCGCCCGCCGGCCACGTTGAGCGCTTTCAGGAAGGCGCCGCGCGGGTTCATCGCGCGCAGGCCTTCGAGGTCGTTGAGCAGGCTGTGGCCGAGCGCCTTGACGGCCACGACGAGCGCGTCGACAACCTTGCGTGCGGGCCCCTGCGGGATGAACCGGGCGATGGTCGTGTAGCGGTCGAGCAGCTCGATCATGTGCTCGTCGTCGGCGAGCACCGTGCCGGCGTTGACCGCACCGACGAACACGATCCGGCGCACCGTGAGCTTCTGCTCGAGTTCCCCGAGCGCGGCGATCTGGCGCGCGACCAGCCCGCCCCGACTGTGGCAGACGATGTCGATGTCGAGCTTCACGCCGGACGGGACGTCGGCCAGGAAGGCGATCGCGTTCTCACGCGGGTCGGCAGTCAGCGTCGCGTGGTTGAACGCGAACAGACGCCCACCGTAGCGTTGCGCGAGCTCGGCCATCACTTCACGCGGCAACGCGCTGAACGCGCCGCAGGTGCTGAACGTGCCGTGCACGAACAGCAACGCACGGCCTTGCGCGATACGCCTCCAGCCCGCGTCGTCGAGCGGCGGGAAGTCCTTGTCGTCGGTCTGGTAGTCGGCGGGCTCGTACGTGCGCGTGAACGTCGGCCGGTTCTTCGCTTCCCACTTCTTGGCAAAGCCGTGGACGATGGGGCCGAGGATCGCGTCGGTGACCTTGAAGAAGAACGCCTTGATCTTCTTGCCGACGGCCGCGGCGTCTGCGGCGAGCCCGCGGGCAGCGGTCGCCGGGACCGGGCTCTCGAGCGGGATCGTGAAGCGCAGCGAACCCACGAAGCCACGTGTGCCCACTGCTTCGCCGGCCTGCTCGGCATTGTCGGGGACGACCCACGACAGCTCGCCGGTCGCGGTGTCTTCGAGGAGCAGCACGCAGGACTCGTCGTCGGCGACGGTGACGTCCAGCGTGGCGGTCGTTGGCGGTGGCTCGCTCTCCCCCGCTTCGAGCGCACGGTCCCTGGGGGCCGCGACCGGTGCCGCCGGCAGCACGATGACCTTGTCGAGCCGCAGCCCGGCGTCCTCGAGCGCGGAGTCGATGTCGTTCGCCAGCGCGCGCGTCCCGGCGCCGCCGGGCTCGTCCCTGACCGTTCCGCGCAGGTTCGAGGTGTAGAGCGTGTAGCGATCGCCAAGCGCGGTGCGTCCCTGTCCCTCGGGCAACGAATACTCCGCCATCTCGATCCCTCCTCTGGACTCGCCCGTCACTATCGGGAGGCCGGGCAGGCACGCGACTCAGTGGTGCCGCGCAAGGGGTACGACGCACGGTATGCATGCCGCCCGTGGCGACATCCCGTCGCCATCGGCGTCGACACGAGCCTGGGCTGAAGCTGTGTTCCCCGGATTCCCTGACGTTGGTTCTCGCTTCCTGCGAACGTTCGTCTTGTGGAACTGCAGTGAACGCTTACGCGCGTTCCGCTGGCTTGTCAACATCCGGCATCGGCCGGTCACGAAGTGTGCAAACGCCGTGTGCGGCATTCTCCTACGCCCGTGTCCTGCCCCCGACATTTGACGACGCGCCGCGGGCCGCGACAGCATGCTTGCGCCGCGCCCGGCGCGGACAGGTTGCGTTCACGCGGAGCCACAGCTTGCGACCCGTCGCCACAGCGTCAACGGCGTCGATCGAGCCGGCCGCCGGTCGGGCCCCGGCCGTGCGCCGCTTCACGTCGCTGCCGCCGCGCAACCCGCTCGTGCCCGGCATGCTGTCGGTCGCGTTGCATGTCGCACTCGCCGTCGGGTTGCTGCACGCCCTCGACCTGCAGTTCTACGCGCGTGCGGATTCAGGCCGCGAGCCCGGCGACCCGGTCATGCTTTCGAACTGGGTGCGCGACAGCTCGATCCACGAAGTGGCGCGCTCGGACATGGACTCGACACGGCTCGTGACCCGCGACGCCCACGCACAGCCGCCCCGCATCGTGGTCGATCGCGTGCCGGTGCCCGATGCGGGCGACGTGGCGCCCGCCGAGATCGAATCGCCCGAGTCGCTGGACGCACTCACGCTGGCCGCCGAGGCCGACGAAGTGGGTTCGCTGGACCTGCAACCGATGCTCACCGTGCCGCTGGACCTCGAGCCGAGCCTGGCCGGCGCGATACCATTGCGACGCTCGCGCGAGGTCGAACCGGACTTGCAGGCCGAACTCATGCAGCGCGTGACCAGGGCCGCGCCAGCCCTGATCAAGGCCGGTCGCACCGAGCTAAACTGGGAGCAGGACGGCCAGCCCTATCGAGCCGTGCTGACGCGTGAGCCCGGCGCCGACGCGATGGACCTCGAGCGCGTCCGGGTCGACATCACGACCGAAAGTCCCAGTGGCACGAGCCTGCAGACGCGGTTGACGCTCAAACGGCTCGCCTACTCGCACTTCACGCAGATCGTCGACCAGTGGGACCCGATGGTCGAGCTGCACGACGACGAGATCATCGGCCGTTTTCACAGCAACTCGTCGTTCCTCGTGTCGGCCGACCGCGAAGCGGCGCCGCGGATTTCCGGCACGGCGTCGACGACGGCCGGCGGCCTGGACCGCGGCCCGGAGCAGCGTACACGCGAGCCGCGCATCGAGGCGTTTGAAGGCGGCTTCGAAACCGGCGCCAGGCGCATCGAGTTGCCTCGACGTGCACCGCAGCCCGAACCGGCTGCCGCCGACCCGGACGCCTACGTGCGTCGCTTCGACTACGACACGCGTCTGACGTTTCATCGCGACGGCAGCTACACCTGGGAGGCAGTCGGCACCGGCGTCTCCGCGCAGGAGTCCTATCCGCTCGACCGCCCGGCCTTCCTGGTCGGCGCGCCGGGTGTGATGCTGCGCGTCAAGGGCACGATCAGCGGGACGGTGCTGGTCTATGCGAACTGGGCCATCGTCGTCGAAGGCGACCTGCGCTACGCCGACGATCCGCGCGTGTCGCCCGATTCCGCGGACTACCTGGGCCTCGTGTCCAACAACTACGTCCAGATCGCGAGGCCCGAGATGACTGGCCCGGGCGACCTGCAGATCGATGCCGCAATCTTCGCGCGCAAGGAATTCGTCGTCCGCGACATCGACGCGGCGCGCGCCGGCACGCTGTCGATCTACGGCAGCCTGACCTCCGGCACGATGTCGGCGACCGAGCCGCGCTATGCGACTCGCATCGAGTTCGACCCCCGGCTCGCCCGTGTACGGCTGCCGAGCTTCCCTTCCACGGACCGTTACGAACTCGACCAGTGGAATGCCGAGTGGACCGAGGTCGCGACCGTCGATGCAGGTGCTGACGAAACGCCGGCCGGGGTCGTGACGGCCACCGTCCCGCAGGATTCGTCGCGGGAGACGGCCACCTGGCGGCGCCCGCCGCCCTGACGCCTACATCTTGAGCACGGCCCGGAAGCGTGCCGCCCCGCTCATCATGTGCTGGTAGGCGCGCTCGGCGTCGGCGAATGCGAACACCTCGTTCCTCGAGCGCACGCCCGTCATCGCGCAGAACGCGAGCGTGTCCTGCGAGTCGATCGAGGTGCCCGAATACCAGCCGCGCACCGACTGGTTGCCACCGATCAACTGAATCGGCGGGACCTCGAGCGTCGGTACCGCGCCGACGACCAGGAAGGTGCCCCGCGGCCCGAGCCCGCCGATGCACGACTGCATCGCCTCCGCGCTCGTGGCCGTCGCGAGGATGACCTTGGCACCGCCGAGCTTCTGCAAGGCCTTGGCCGGGTCCTGCGCGCGGCTGTCGATGTAGTGGTGCGCGCCGAGCTCGCGCGCGAACGCGGCCTTGTCCTCGCCGCGGGCGATGCCGACGACCTCGAAGCCCATCTTCGCGGCGAACTGGACGCCCAGGTGACCGAGCCCGCCCAGGCCGAGGACGGCCACGAGGTCGGGCGGTCGCGCGTCCATGTGACGCAACGAATTGAATGTCGTGACGCCCGCGCACATCAGCGGCGCGGCTTCCTCCGACGACAGCGCGTCGGGCACGCGTGCCAGTGCGCTGTGCAACGCGAGCATGTACTCGCCGTAACCGCCGTCCGCGGTGACACCCGTGATCCGGTGCACCGTCTGGCAGGCGAAGAAGTTGCCGCGCCGGCAGTTGTCGCACCGACCGCACTGGCCGCCGTGCCAGCCGACACCGACGCGGTCGCCGACCTGCCACCCCTCGACGCCGTCCCCGAGTGCGTCGATGCGCCCGATGACCTCGTGCCCGGGCACTCGCGGCAACTCGATGCCCGGGAAATGCGCGTGTCGCGTCATGGCGTCGCTGTGGCAGACGCCACACGCCTCGACCCGGACGCGGACCTCACCGGGCCCCGGCGTCGGCACGGGCCGCTCGACCATCTCCAACGGCGCATCGGGCCGTCCCACCTGTGCCACGCGCATCTTCGTCGCTGGAGTCGTGTTCATGCGAAGTCCCTCTCGATGAAGCTCCCGTCCGTGCCGCCGTTCAGGCGGCGGGTCGCAGCGCCAGCATTTCCCGTGCCTCGGTCGATGTCATCACCTGCCCGCCGAGGTCCTCGACGATGCGTCGGGCCTTGGCCACGAGTTCCGCGTTCGACCTGGCGAGCACGCCACGCGCGAGGTAGACGCCGTCCTCGAGCCCGACGCGGACGTGCCCGCCCGCGAGGTACGACTGCGCGACCATCGGGAACATCGAACGCCCGATGCCGATCGCCGTGAACTGCGCGTCGGCCGGCAGCAGGTTCCGTGCGTAGGTCACCGTTTCCGGCGACGGCTGGAAACCGTACGACACGCCAAGCACGAACGAACACAGCAACGGCCGTTGCAGCGTGCCGTCGGCAAGCAGGTCGTGCAGCAGGGCAATGTCCCCCGAGTCGAACAGCTCGATCTCGGGCAGCACGCCCGCGCTGCGGATCACCTCGGCCATGCGACGCACGTTGCGCGGCGTGTTGATCACGACCTCCCTGCCGGAATTCATCGTGTTGAGGTCGAGCGTGCAGATCTCGGGCTTGAACTTCGCGACATGCTCGACGCGCACCTCGGGCCGCACCAGCGTCGTGCCGGGCCCCGCGACCTTCGGGTCCTCCTCGGAGGGCACGAAGCGGCCACCTGGCCCCGTCGTCAGGTTCAGGATCAGCTCTGTGTTGCGTTCGCGAATGCGCTCGATGACCTCGCGGTAATGCTCGAGCGACATCGACGGTCGACCGGTCACCGGATCGCGCACGTGGACGTGGACCGTGGCGGCGCCCGCTTCGGCCGCGCCGAGTGCGCTTTCGGCGACCTGCTGTGGCGTGATCGGCAGGTGCGGCGTCTGCTCCGGCCGCGTCAGGTTGCCTGTGATCGCACAGGTGATCATCACGCGGTTCAGCGGGTTGCGCATGCAGGGTTCCGTCGCTGCGTGGCTCGGGCCAGGACGCATGGTATCGCGCGCGGGGACATCACGCCGGTCGTTTCTTCGGCAGCGTGCCCATGTATTTGGCGATGATGCCCAGCATGACTTCGTCGGCGCCGCCGCCGATCGAAAGCAGTCGTCCGTCGCGGTACATGCGGCTGATCGGGTTCTCGTTCATGAAGCCCATGCCGCCGTAGTATTGCAGGCAGCTGTCGGCCACTTCGCGCACCAGTCGGCCCGCCTTGAGCTTGGCCATCGACGCGAGCCGGGTGACGTCCTCCCCGGCCACCATCTGTTCCACGGCACGGTAGACGAGCGCGCGCAGCGCCTCGATCTCGGTCTGCAGCTCGGCGAGCCGGAAGTGGACGACCTGGTTGTCGAGCAGTGGCGCGCCGAAGACAGTGCGCTCGCGCGCGTACTCGACGATTGCTTCGACGGCGCGCTCCATGTACCGCACGGACTGCGAGGCGCCCCACAGCCGTTCTTCCTGGAACTGTTGCATCTGGTAGGTGAAGCCCGCGCCCTCCTCGCCGATGCGGTAGCGCACGGGCACGCGCACGTCCTCGAAGAACAGTTGTGCAGTGTCGGAAGCACGCATGCCGAGCTTGTCGAGCGTCCGTGCGACCGTGACACCCCTGTGCTTGAGCGGCACGACGATCAGCGACTTGTTGCGATGCGAGCCGCCCTCGCCCGTGTTGGCGAGCATGCACATCCAGTCGGCCTGGGCGCCGTTGGTGATCCACATCTTGCTGCCGTTGATCACGTAATCGCCGCCGTCGCGGCGGGCGTACGTGCGGATCGAGGCGACGTCCGACCCCGCGCCGACTTCGGAGACGCCGACACAGGCCACCTGTTCGCCCGCGATCGCGGGCCGCAGGAACTCCTCGCGCAGTTCGTCGGAACCGAAGCGGGCCAGCGCCGGCGTCGCCATGTCGGTCTGCACGCCGATCGCCATCGGCACCGCGCCGCAGTCGATTTCGCCCAACGCCTCGCAGAACGCGAGGCTGTAGCTCCAGTCGAGCCCGAGCCCGCCGTAGCGCTCGGGTTTGGTGATGCCGAGGAAGCCCTGTTGCCCGAGCTTGCGGAACAGTTCGTGGGCCGGGAACCGACCGTCACGTTCCCATTCTTCCACGTGCGGGTTGATCTCCGCGTGCACGAAACGCCGCGCGGCGTCACCGAGGGACCGATGCTCTGCGCTGAACAACACGCTCGTTTCTCCTTGCGATCGCGGCCGCTCGAGCGACCGCGCTGGGTTCGTTCGTCAGCTCAAGCGCTGCCGTCGTCGCTCGGCGCCGTCTCGCCCTTGGGTCGCAGCAAAGGCGAGACCAGCCCGATCCAGCGCCGCATGATCCGCGCGATGAACTCGGGGTCGTTCGTGTACTGCTGCTGGATGACGAGACCGCGGATCAGGCAGGCATTCATCGCCATCAGCACTTCGACGTCGTCGTCGTCGCCCGAGGCCGCCTCGTAACCCGCACGCGTGTACTGCGCCGCCTGCTCCTGCCAGGCGCGCAGCTTGCGACCCAGCCGTGACCGCAGCTTGGCGTCGGTGCGCATCTTGACCAGGATCTCCAGCAGCGCGCGGAACTCGTCGGTGTTGGCACCCTTTTCCCAGGTGCGCATCAGCTCGCGCTCGGTCGAGCGGTCGGCTCGCGGGCCGCGCGTGTTGCGCAGGTGCAGGAACGTGGCATTGCCGAGCAGCCACTCGGCGGTGGCCGTCATCATGTCTTCGCGCGTCGGGAAATGGTGCTGGAGCGCACCCTTGGACACGCCGGCGAGCGCGGCGACGCGGCTGATCGACGTGTCGGCATAGCCGTCGCGCACGAGGCTGTCGGTCACGGCGCGACAGATGCGTTCGCGCGTGCGCGTGCTCTTCGCTTCCTGCAGTCCCGTTTCGAGCATGGACGACGCCATGGACCGAGGCTAGCACGAAAACAATACGATCGGCTTGTTTTGCCCGCGACCTGTTGCTACAACGTCGGACGGGTCGAGGGAGACGGCGTGGCGGACAGGACCATCCGGATCGGGGGCGCCAGTGGCTACTGGGGCGATGCCGCGTTCGCGACGCCGCAACTGTTGCGCGCGGGCCGCGTCGATTACCTCGTTTACGACTACCTCGCCGAGATCACGATGTCGTTGCTCGCGCGGGCCCGCGCGAAGAACCCTGACTTCGGCTACGCGACCGATTTCGTCACGACCGCGATGGCGCCACACCTCGAGGAGATCGCGCGCCAACGGGTCAAGGTGATCGCGAACGCAGGCGGCATGAACCCCGCTGCCTGCGCGGCCGCCCTGCGCAAGGCCTGTGCGGCGAAAGGTGTGCGCCTGCGCATTGCGGTCGTCACGGGCGACGACTTGATGGAACGTGCCGCCGAGTTCGGTACGCGTGCGATACGTGAAATGTTCTCCGGCGCGGCCTGGCCCGCGCCCGACCGCATCGCCAGCATCAACGCCTACCTCGGCGCTTTTCCGATTGCGGCCGCGCTCGATGCCGGCGCCGACATCGTCGTCACGGGCCGCTGTGTCGACAGTGCCGTCACGCTCGGTGCGTGCATCCATGAATTCGGATGGCGTCCCGGCGACCTCGACCGGCTCGCCGCCGGCAGCCTCGCCGGGCACCTGCTCGAGTGCGGCACACAGTTGACCGGTGGCAACTTCACCGACTGGGAACAGGTCGTCGACACCATGGTCGACGCCGGCTACCCGATCGCCGAAGTCGGCGTCGACGGCCGCTTCATCTGCACCAAGGCCGAGGGTACCGGCGGCACCGTGACCGTCGGCACGGTGGCCGAGCAGATGCTGTACGAAATCGGCGACCCCGCCGCGTACGTGCTGCCCGACGTGACTTGCGACTTCTCACAAGTCCGCCTGCGGCAACTCGACCGCTACCGCGTGCTGGTCGAAGGCGCGCTCGGTCACCCGCCGCCCGCGACGTACAAGGTCTGTGCCACCTACGCCGACGGCTTCCGCGGCGGCGAGCAGTGGGTCGTGTATGGACGGGCCGCCGAACGCAAGGCGCGCAAGATCGCCGAGATCGCCTTCGCCCGCACCCGCGCGGCGTTGCAGGCCCGCGGCTTGCCGGACTTCTGCGAAACGCTGGTCGAGATCGTCGGCGCCGAAACGCACTACGGTGCGGCTCGCGATCCACGCGAACCGCGCGAGGTGCTGCTCAAGGCCGCGGCACGCCACGCCGACGAAGCGGGCATCGCGACGCTGTTCAAGGAATTCGTCGGCACGGCACTGGCGGCACCGCCCGGGCTTACGGCGTTCGCGGGCCGGCCCTCACCCAGCCCGGTAGTGCGTCTGTTTTCGTTCCTGCTGCCGAGGAGCGAAGTCGCGGTGAAGGTGGCGGTCGACGACGTGCCCGTGCCGTTCAGCGAGCCTGCGGCGGCTGACGTGCCCGTGTCGCGCCGTGAGTCTGCGCGTGCCGAAGAGCCGCCACTGCCCGACGATCGCGGCCCGACGGTCACGGTCCCGCTCGAGACGCTCGCCTGGGCCCGCAGCGGCGACAAGGGCAACGACGCCAACGTCGGCGTGATCGCACGCGAAGCCCGCTACCTGCCGTGGCTTTGGGCCGTGCTGACGCCCCAGCGCGTGCAGGCGCGCTTCGCGCATTTCCTGCAGGGCTCCGTCGAACGCTTCCTGCTGCCGGGCCTGCCGGCGATCAATTTCGTGCTGCACGACGTGCTCGGCGGCGGTGGCATCGCGAGCCTGCGCTCCGACCCGCAGGGCAAGGGGTACGCGCAGCTGCTGCTGGACGAACCGATCGAAATCCCGCGTGCGCTGCTGGAGACGACATCCGCATGAATGCCTTCCAGACCCAGGTCGACCGCGAGTCGGACGGCTACCAGGCGAATCGAGACGACATGCTCGGGCTCGTCGCGCAGTTGCGTCGCTACGAGGCGCGTGCCGAAGCGCTGTCCGAAAAGCGTCGCGACACGTTTGCGCAGCGCGGCCAGCTGACGCCACGCGAGCGCATCGCGCGACTGCTCGACCCCGGGATGCCGTTCCTCGATCTCTACAACCTCGCCAACTTCCTGGTCGAGGACGCCAACCGCGAAACGAGCGTGCCCGGCGCGAGCATGGTGTGTGGCATCGGTTTCGTCAGCGGCGTGCGGTGCCTGGTCGTTGCCGACGACAG
>DATMIB010000061.1:0-5862 GCA_035554635.1 Steroidobacteraceae bacterium
TCCTCGAGGGCCCCTCCGGTCGTGCCACACGCCGCGCACGCCAACGAAGCCACGATCCAGAGAACGTTCAGTGCTCTCATGCGACAGCAAGGTTCATGGCAGCTCCATCGATCGCGGGTCGCCGCCGACCCGCATCCGGCAGAGTGTGCCGTCTCGTGCGATATCAAACAAATCGTCGAGACCGGACTGCCGTCAATCAGCAATCGGATGTGCCGGCCGCAGCAGCCGGCCGCCTGTCCCGATGATCCGGCGCAGGACGATGCCGGTGGCGCCGCCAGGGCCGTCGCAATCGAAGCGGTCTATCGCGCGAATCCAAAGCATCGATTAGAGCCGACATCGCCCCGTCGCTACATTGCCGGACACCGCAAGTGCGCGGACCCCATCTCAGCAATGTGAGCATCCAACAACATGAGCAAACCCGAGTTCCGACAGGTGGCGTCCGTCGCCATCCTGCTGTGCGCGTTCGGTGCGCCCTCGTACGCCGCCGATCGCCCGCAGGTTCCTGACAACAATTTCTGGTGGCCGAACCGCCTGAGCCTCGAGCCGCTGCGCCAATCCGCAGCTTCGGCGGACCCGATGGGTCCGGATTTCAACTACGCCGAGGCCGTCAAGAAGCTCGACGTCGCGGCGCTCGACGCCGACCTCAAGAAGCTGATGCGCACCTCGCAGGACTGGTGGCCGGCGGACTACGGCCACTACGGGCCGTTCTTCATTCGCATGTCCTGGCACGCCGCGGGCACCTACCGCACGATCGACGGGCGCGGCGGCGGCGACGGTGGCATGCAGCGCTTTGCGCCACTCAACGCGTGGCCCGACAACGTGAGCCTCGACAAGGCACGCCGCCTGCTGCTGCCGATCAAACAGAAGTACGGCAACTCGCTTTCGTGGGCGGACCTCATGGTCTACGCCGGCACGGTGGCGATGGAAGACATGGGCTTCAAGACGATCGGCTTCGCCTTCGGCCGCGCCGACGAGTGGGAGCCGGAGGAAGTGAACTGGGGACCGGAAGGCGAGTGGCTGGGCGACAAGCGCCACACCGGCGACCGCATGCTCGACAACCCGTTGGGCGCGACGCAGATGGGCCTGATCTACGTGAACCCGGAGGGCCCGCTCGGCAACCCGGATCCGATCGCCGCCGCGCGTGACATCCGCCAGGCCTTCGGCCGCATGGGCATGAACGACGAGGAAACCGCCGCGCTGATCGTGGGCGGGCACACCTTCGGCAAGGCGCACGGCGCGCACAAGCCGGACAAGTGCGTCGGCGCCGATCCGGAAGCGGCGAGCCTCGAAGCCCAAGGCCTCGGCTGGCAGAGCAAATGCGGCACCGGCAAGGGCGTCGATACGGTCAGCAGCGGCCTCGAAGGCGCGTGGACCGTCTCACCGGCGCAGTTCACGCACAATTTCCTTCAGAACCTCTACGGCTTCGAGTGGGAGCTTTCCGCGAGCCCGGCCGGCGCCAAGCAGTGGAAGCCGACGAACCCCGCGGCCGCGAACCTCGTCGCCGACGCGCACGACCCGAGCAAGCGTCACGCGCCGATGATGCTGACGACCGACCTTTCGCTGCGGGAAGACCCGGCGTATCGCAAGATCACGCAGCGCTGGCTCAAGAACCCGCAGGAGTTCGAGGCCGCCTTCGCGCGTGCGTGGTTCAAGCTCACGCACCGTGACATGGGCCCGGCCTCGCGCTACCTCGGCCCCGCGGTGCCGGGCGAGAGCTTCGTCTGGCAGGATCCGGTGCCGAAGGCGACCTACCAGCCGGTCGACGCCGCCGACGTGAGCAAGTTGAAGGCATCGATCCTCGCCACGGGCCTCACCGTCCCCGAACTCGTGCGCACGGCCTGGGCCTCGGCCGCGTCCTATCGGGACACGGACAAGCGTGGTGGTGCGAACGGTGCGCGCATTCGCCTGGCGCCGCAGAAAGACTGGGCGGCGAACGATCCGCAGGAACTTGCCCGTGTGCTCGCCGTGCTCGAGAAAGTGCAGAAGGACTTCAACCGGAGCGCCGGCAAGAAGCAGGTGTCGCTCGCCGACGTGATCGTGCTGGGCGGTGCGGCCGCAATCGAGAAGGCCGCGCGCGATGGCGGCTACAGCGTCGAGGTCCCGTTCACGCCGGGCCGCACGGACGCCACGCAGGCACAGACCGACACGACCTCGTTCGCGGTGCTCGAGCCGCAGGCCGACGGTTTCCGCAACTACCTGAAAGCCGGTTACGACCATCCACCTGCGGAAGCGCTGGTCGAGCGCGCGGCACTGCTGAACCTGACCGTGCCGGAAATGACGGCGCTGGTCGGCGGCTTGCGCGTCCTGGGCGCGAATGCCGGCGGCAGTTCGCACGGCGTGTTCACGGCGCGTCCCGGCACGCTCTCGACCGACTTCTTCGTGAACCTCGTCGACATGTCGACCGAGTGGAAGAAGGCAGCGGGCGCCGAAGGCCTGTACGAGGGTCGCGACCGCGCGACCGGCAAGGTGAAGTGGACCGCGACGCCGGTGGACCTGGTGTTCGGCTCCAACTCCGAGCTGCGTGGCGTCGCCGAGTTCTACGCCTCCAACGACTCGAAGGATCGATTCGTCGGCGACTTCGTCAAGGCCTGGAACAAAGTCATGATGGCCGACCGTTTCGACGTGATGTGAGCTTCCGCCCGCATCGCGGGTGACTCTCGAGAGGTCCCGGGCAGCTGTCCGGGACCTCTTTTTCTTTTCGACGGTCGCACGATCGACGGCTCACTCCGCTTCGTTGCATGTGCATCCATTCCGGTTCGACACGACAGACGGCTTCCTCAAGCGCCGGCGCGGCGTGCCGATCCTGTCAATCGATACCGGGAGACGCTCGCCGACAGTGCGGCGCTCCAACGATCGATGCGTGGCCAGGGCATTGCTCACTGCAAGCAACGCCCGCCATGCGCGCAACAGGAGGGAAGACATGACCGAGAAGCCGGGTGCGGACAGCGTCGGCAAAGACCACGCGCAGTTCCTTACCTTCCGCGTGGGACCCGAAGAGTTCGGCATCGACATCCTGAGCGTGCAGGAGATCCGCGGCTGGTCCGGCGTCACGCCGTTGCCGCAGACGCCCGACTACCTGCTGGGCGTGATCAACCTGCGCGGCAGCGTCGTGCCGGTCGTCGACCTGCGCAAGCGCTTCGGCATCGCGCAAGCGGAGTTCGGGCCGACCACCGTGTGCATCGTGGTTCGCATCGACGCGCCGAGCGGCACGCGCATTTCGGGCTTCGTCGTCGATGCAGTCTGCGAGGTCTACACGGTCGGCGATAGCCAACGTCGCCCGGTTCCCGACGGCGTCGTTGGCCAGCAGGAGTTCGTGCAGGGCCTCGCGACCGTCGAGGAAAAGATGATCATCCTGCTCGACATCGAGCGCCTGCTGGGCCAGGCCGCCAGTGGCACCGGTGGCCTCGAGCAGGCCGCCTAGCATCACCACCGTTCGACAACAGCGACACGAGGCAGGACACGGCGCGAGCCGTGCGAGCCCGGAGAGACGTACATGAAACTCGTTCGTAACCTGAAGATCGGCCAGAAGATCGCCGTCATCGTGTTCGCGATGCTGGTGCCCATCGCGCTGCTCGCCACGTTGTACGCGATGGGTACGCTGCGCGAACTCGGCAGCGTCGCGAGGCAGGACGGCGGTCTCGGCTACGCCGTCGAAGCCCGCCAGCTCATGGAGCAGATGGCCCGCCACCGGGCCGTGACCAACAAGGTGCGGGAGGGCGACGGATCTGCGGCCGCCGACGTATCCGATGCGCGCGCCCGAATCGCGGCGGCCTTCGCCTCGCTGCAGGGGAGGGTCAAGGGCGACGATGATCGCTACGGCATGGCCAGTGACATCGAGGCGCTCGCCAGCGCATGGCGCGAGGTCGAGTCGATCTCGCAGACCGGCGACGCGTCACAGTCGATCGCGCGTCACGGCGAGGCCATCAAGCGTGCGCACGATCTCCTGCCGCGGATCAGCGACCGCTCGGGGCTCAAGTTCGAGGACGATCCGCGCACGTACTACCTGATGGAGGCCGCGCTCAACCGGACGCCGCGATTGGTCCTGACCTTGCTCGACGCCCGCGGCATGACCGTCGCCGCGGCCGAGGTCGAAACCCTGCCGCCCGCGCAGCGCGACGAGATCGTTTACACGCTTGGCCTCGTCGGGTACGAGACCGCGCGGCTCGAGTCGACCGTCGCCGGCGTCGTCGAGCACAATCCCGAGATCGCGGCCGAAGTCCGGGCGGACGTCGACGCGCTCGAGACGGCGAGCACGCAGTTCCGGGCCGCCGGCATGCAAGCGGCCGACGCCGCCGTCGCAAAGGAAGAGATCCGGGCGTCCGCGGCGACCGCGATCAGCAAGGGCTACGAGCTCTTCGACGCCTCGGTGCAGATGCTGTCCGAACTGTTCGACCACCGGCTGTCGGTGCTGCGGTGGCAGGCCGTGCTCGCGCTGGGCGTCGCCGCAGCCGCGGTGCTGTGCGCGCTGCTGATGGCCTTCTACATTCAGCGCCTGATCGCGCGCTCGCTCAACCGCGCGGTCGAGGTGTTCAAGGCCATTGGCGAAGGCAAGCTCGACAGCGAGATCGTGGTCGAGGCCGAGGACGAGACAGGCGTGGTGCTGCGCGCGCTCGGTGAGACGCAGAAGACCCTCAAAGCCAATCTCGATGCCGAGCAGGTGCGCGTCCTGGAGGAGCGCAAGGTCGCCGCGGTGAATGCGCGCATCAAGCAGTCGCTCGACGCGGTGTCGGCGCCCGTGCTGGTGGCCGACCGCGACTACAACGTCATCTACATGAACCAGGCGATTCGCGCGCTCTTCTCCGACATCGGCGGCGAACTGCGCAGGGCAGTGCCGAACTTCGACCCGGCCAGGCTCGAAGGCGCGAACATGGACCTCTTCCACCGCAACCCGGCGCACCAGCGTCGCTTGCTCGAAGATCTCCGGGGCACGCACACCAGTGAGCACAAGGTCGGGGTGCTGACCCTCAAGCTCACGCACACGCCGGTCTACGACGAACACGGCGAGCGCATCGGAACGGCGATGGAATGGGTCAACCGCACACAGGAAGTGAGCGTCGAGCAGGAGGTGGCGGGCATCGTCGACAGTGCCCTGCAGGGCGACCTTTCGCACCGCGTCCGCAAGGAAGGGAAGACCGGGTTCTTCGCAGCCCTCGCGACGGGCATGAATTCGCTGCTCGACAACTTCGGCGGCGTGATCGGCTCGATCAAGACGTCCGCCGCCGAGGTGCACTCCGGCGCCGAGGAAATCAGCAAGGGCAACACCTCGCTGTCGCAGCGCACCGAGGAACAGGCGTCGAGCCTCGAGGAAACGGCTTCCTCGATGGAAGAGATGACCTCCACGGTCAAGCAGACCGCGGACAATGCCCAGCAGGCGAACCAGCTTGCGTTGGCGGCACGCGGTCAGGCCGAGAAGGGTGGTGCGGTGGTCGGTGCCGCGGTGAGCGCGATGAGTGGCATCAATGCGGCCTCGCGCAAGATCGCCGACATCATCGGCGTGATCGACGAGATCGCGTTCCAGACCAACCTGCTGGCGCTGAACGCGGCGGTCGAAGCCGCCCGTGCCGGCGAGCAGGGTCGCGGCTTTGCGGTGGTGGCGAGCGAGGTGCGCAACCTCGCCGGCCGATCGGCCACGGCGGCGAAGGAGATCAAGGCGCTGATCCAGGATTCCGTCGGCAAGGTCGAGGAAGGCTCGAAGCTGGTCGACCAGAGCGGACAGACGCTCGCTGAGATCGTCCAGGCGGTGAAGAAGGTGACGGACATCGTCGCCGAGATCGCCGCGGCGAGCCAGGAGCAGAGCTCCGGGATCGAGCAGGTCAACCGCGCCGTGATGCAGATGGACGAGGTGACGCAGCAGAACGCGGC
>DATMIB010000062.1:0-9740 GCA_035554635.1 Steroidobacteraceae bacterium
AGCGGCACCGGCAAGGAACTGCTCGCGCGGGCGCTGCACACGCTGAGCCCGCGTGCGAGGCGCGAGTTCGTGGCGATCAACTGCGCCGCGATCCCCGAGACGCTGCTCGAGAGCGAGCTCTTCGGCTACGAAAAGGGCGCCTTCACGGGCGCCGTGAAGCAGACGCCGGGCAAGTTCGAGCAGGCGAACGGCGGCACGCTGTTCCTCGACGAGATCGGCGACATGCCACTCGCGCTGCAGGCGAAGCTGTTGCGGTTCCTGCAGGACCGCGTGGTCGAGCGCATCGGCGGGCGCGAGCGGATCCCGGTCGACGTGCGCATCGTCTTCGCGACCAACAAGGACCTGCAGGCCATGATGAAGGCCGGCACGTTCCGCGAGGACCTCTACTACCGCACCAGCGAAGTCACCGTGCGCATCCCGCCGCTGCGCGAGCGGCCGGGCGATGCGGTGGTGATCGCACAGGCGATCCTCGACAAGCGTGCACGCGAGCACGCCCGCGCGGTCAGGGGGTTCGCGCCCGAGGCGCTCAAGGCGATCGAGGGCTACCCGTGGCCGGGCAACATTCGCGAACTCGAGAACCGGGTGAACGGCGCCGTCATCATGACCGAAGGCAAGTACGTCTCGGTCGAGGACCTCGGGCTGCCGACCGACGGTGGCAGCGACATGGCATGGCTCAATTTACGCATCGCGCGCCAGCGTGCCGAGAGCGAGGCAATCCGCCAGGCGCTTGCGATCGCGGGCGGCAACATATCGCGCACGGCGGAGCTGCTCGGGATCACGCGCCCGACGCTGTACGACCTGCTGGAGAAAAACCAGATCCTCGTGCCGGAACGCAACGCGGAATAACTACAGACTCGAAGGGGAACGATCGTGGCGATGAAGAAACTGACGCACCGGACGCGCATCCTGTCGCTCGCCGTGGCCCTGGCGCTCGCCGCCGGCTGCTCGGCGGACCCCGCGGAGCTGATGCAGCGGGCGGAGGCCTCGCTGCAGAAGGGCGACCCCCGTTCGGCGATGATCGACCTCAAGAGCCTGTTGCAGAAGGACGAGGCCAATGCGCGCGCCCGCGCGCTGCTCGGCGAGGCCTATGCGCTGGTCGGCGACTACGGCGCGGCCGAGATCGAACTGGCCAAGGCGAAGGAGCTCGGCGCCCCGCAGGAGCTCGTGCTGCTGCCGTCCTGCCGCGTCATGGCCTCGCAATCGAAATTCGACGAGGTGCTCAAGGACTGCTCGCCGGACGCCGCCAGCGGCGCACGCAAGGTGCAGTTCCAGCTCGTCAACGGCAGCGCGCTGCTCGGCCTGCAGCGCACGGCCGAATCGAAGGCGATGTTCCAGCAGGCGCTCGCGGCCGAGCCCTCGAGCCTCGACGCGTTGCTCGGCGTCGCGGCCGCGGCGCAGGCCGAAGGTGGCGCCGAGGCGGCCAAGGCGGTGCTCGACGGCGCCGGCGATGCGATCAAGAAGCAGGGTCGCTACTGGCTCGCGCACGCAGGCCTGAACGTCGCATCCGGTGACCTCGCAGCGGCAGAAGCGGACTACGCGCGCGCGCTCGAGACTGCGCAGGGCGCGCCCGACGCGGCCGACCGGATCATGGCGCTCGGCGGTCTCGCCGAGACGCAGATGCGCGCGGGCAAGGTCGCCGAGGCGGAAGCCACTGCCGAGAAGCTGAACAAGCTCGCGCCCAACAACCCGCTCGTGAAGCAATTGCGGGGCCAGATCGCCGCGGCGGGCGGCAAGACGGAGGAAGCGCGCACGCTGTTGGAGGAGGTGGTTGCTGCCCAGCCGCGCAACACGCAGGCGCGCACGATCCTCGCGATCGTGAACATGCAGCAGGGCAACCTCGACCAGGCACAGATGCACCTGCAGCAGGTCGTGGCCAGCGAACCGCAGAACGCACGGGCGCAGCGGCTGCTCGCCGAGGTGCGCGCGCAACTCAAGTCGCCTGGCGAATCGCTCGCCGGCATTCAGGGTGCGCTCGACGAGACGGGCAACAGCCCCGAGATGCTCGCCATGGCGGGACGGCTGAGCCTCGCGAGCGGCAACAAGCAGCAGGCGCTCAACTATCTCGCGGCCGCAAGCAAGGGTGCCGCCGGCGCCGATCCGCAGACGCAGCTCGACGTCGCCAACGGGTTGCTGATGGCAGGCGAAATCGACCGCGCGCTCGAGGTGATCGAAGCGATGCCGTCCGAGGGCACTGCGGGCCGCCAGCGCGACGCGCTGCTGCTCCTGACGCTGCTGCGCAAGGGAGACCAGGCCAAGATGCTGCAGGAAGCGGACGCGATCCTGAAGCGCTCGCCCGACGACGCCGGGCTGCGCAACGTGCTCGGCGGCGTCTATGCCGCGGCCAAGAAACCGGATCTCGCGCGCGAGCAGTTCAATGCCGCCGCGAAACTCGCGCCGAACGACGTCACGCCGGTGATCAATCTCGCTCGGCTCGACCTTTCGCTGGGCAAGAACGACGCGGCGGAAGCCAGCTTCAAGCGTGCGCTCGAAAAGGATTCCAAGAACCTGCCGGCGCTGCTCGGCCTCGCCGCGATCGCGAACGCGCGCAAGGACGTCAAGACCACCGAAAAGCTGCTGTTGCAGGCCAAGGACGCGCACCCCGAAGCCGTCGACGTGCGGCTCGCGCTCGGCCAGTTCTACCTGCTGTCCGGTGACGTGGCGAAGGCGAAAGCCGTCGCCGACGCCGCGGTGAAGGAAAACCCGAAGAGCGGCGCGATGGCGAACGCGCGCGGCACGATCCTGCTCGCCGCGCAGGACCGGCCCGGTGCCGTCGCGAGCTTCGAGGAAGCGGTGCGGCTCGACCCGAAGTCCGCGCTCTTTGCCGCGAACCTGGCGCGCGGCCGGCTGGCGAACAACGACGCCAGCGGTGCGCTGACGGCCGTCAACACAGCGCTCGAGGCACAGCCCCAGTCGGCCCCGCTGCTCGCGTTTGCGACGGCGACGGCGTTGCAGGTCGGCCAGACGGAACGGGCGGCGGGCTACGTGGAACGGCTGCGGCAGGTCGCGCCGGACGCCCCGGGGACGCATGCGCTCGAGGGTGACCTTGCCGCGGCGCAGAAGCGCTACAAGGAGGCGCTCGACCACTATCGCAAGGCCAGTGCCAACGGCTCGAATGCGCAACTCGTGCTCGCGCAATACAACGCGGCCACGCGGGCGGGCGAGCCGAAGCCGGAGGCGGTGCTCGAGAACTGGGTCGCTGCCAACCCGGGCGACGTCACCGTGGTCGCCGTCCTCGGCGAGCAGCGTCGCGCACAGGGCAACCTCGACGGCGCCGTCGCCGTGTACGAGGCGGCGCTGGTCAAGTCGCCGAACGACATCGTCACGCTGAACAACCTGGCGATCATCTACGACGCGAAGGGCAACGGCGCGAAGGCCGCCGACTACGCCAGCCGCGCCTACAAGGCGGCGCCAAAGGCGCCGGCCATTGCCGACACGTACGGCTGGATCCTGTTCCGCCAAGGCAAGACGAGCGAAGCGGCGCCGTTGCTCAACCAGGCCGCCAAGGGGCTGCCCGACAATGCCGAGGTGCAATACCACCTCGGCGCGCTGCTCGCGAAGACCGGCGACAAGGGCGAGGCGGCGCGGATGCTCCGAAAGGCGGTCGGCGGCCAGCTGCCACCCGACCAGAAGGCCGAGGCGCAAAAGCTGCTGCAGCAGCTCGGCAACTGAGCGCCGGACCGACCCGCAGGAACACGCACGTATGAAGCTGAACAAGACGAACAAGAACACCTGGCTGGCGGCGCTGCTGGCGGTGGCGACGGCCGTGTTGCTCGCCGGCTGCGCAAGCGAGCCGAAGGCGAAGGACGCGGCGGGGGCGAGCGCCGCGCCGGTGCCGGTCGAGCAGAGCGAGTACCGCATCGGCCCCGGCGACACGCTGCAGGTGTTCGTCTGGAACCAGCCCGAACTCACGGTGACCGTGCCGGTGCGGCCCGACGGCATGATCTCGACGCCGCTGATCTCCGGCGTGCCGGCCGAGGGCAAGACGGCGACGCAGCTCGCCAAGGACCTCGAGGCGGCGCTGTCGGAGTTCGTGCGCAACCCCACGGTCAGCGTGATGGTGACGGGTTTCGTCGGCGCCTACGCGGACCAGATCCGCGTGGTCGGCCAGGCCTCGAAACCCCAGTCGCTGCCGTACCGCGCCAACATGACGCTGCTCGACGTGATGATCGCCGTCGGCGGCCTCGCCGAGTTCGCGGCGGGCAACCGCGCCGTGCTGGTGCGCACGGTCGAAGGCAAGCAGACGCGCACGACGGTGCGCTTGCGGGACCTGCTCGACAAAGGTGACATCTCGGCCAACGTCAACATGCGGCCCGGGGACGTGCTGATCATCCCCGAGAGCCGCTTCTGAGCGGACGGCACATGCAGGAAGTCATCACGCAACTGTTGTCGCTGGCGCGCGGCGCCTGGCGCTACCGCTGGCTCGGCGTCGTCGTCGCCTGGGTCGTCGCGATCGGCGGCTGGATCGGCGTGCAGTTCATCCCCGACCGGTACACGTCCGCCACGCAGGTGTACGTCGACACCGAATCGCTGCTGCGCCCGCTGCTCTCCGGGCTCGCGGTCGACCGCGACGTCATGAGCCAGGTCGGCATGATGCAGGCCGTCATGCTGAGCCGCCCGAACCTCGAGAAGGTCGCACAGAAGACCGACCTGATGCTCGGCGCCGCGACGCGCCAGGAGCAGGAGGCGGTGATCGATTCACTCGCGCGGCGCATCCAGCTCGGGCGGCCGGACGGCCCGGCGATGCGCAACACGTTCGAAGTCTCGTTCGACGACAACGACCCGAAGATCGCGCACCGTGTCGTGCGCACGCTGCTCGACACGTTCATGGAAGACAGCCTCGGCCTCAAGCGCAGCGACACCGCGGTCGCGCAGCGCTTCCTGCAGGCGCAGATCAAGGAGTACGAACAGAAGCTCGTCGACGCCGAGAACCGGCTCGCGCAGTTCAAGCAGCAGAACGTCGGCACGATGCCCGGCTCGGACGGCGGCTACTACACGCGGCTGCAGACGGAGTCGAACAACCTGCAGATGCTGCGCCAGGCCTACACGCAGATGCAGACGCGCCGCGACGAACTCGCCCGCCAGCTCGCCGGCGAGGAACCCACTTACGGCCTGATGGGGTCCGCCGAAGGCAATCCGATCGACGGCCAGATCGCGCGCTTCAAGGCGCAGCGCGACCAGCTGCTGCTGCAGTACACCGAAAAGCACCCGCAGGTGCAGTCGCTCAACGAGACGATCGCACGGCTCGAGGAAGAAAAGCGCGGCGGCGCCAAGGTGTCCACCTCGGTCGCGGCGCCCGGCGCGGGCATCAGCAACGAAGAGGCGGTCGTGCGCAGCCTCGACATGAACCCGGTGTACCAGAACCTGCGCATGCAGCTGAGCCAGGCGGACGCGGACCTCGCGGCCATCCGCGGACAGATGCAGGCGCAGCAGGGCCTCGTCGGCGAGCTGCAGGCGCGCGTGCAGGCGGTCCCCGAGGTCGAGGCCGAAATGGCGCGGCTCAACCGCGACTACGAGGTCAACAAGCGCAACTACGACACGCTCGTGCAGCGCCTCGAGTCGGCGAAGATTTCCGAGGAAGCCGAGCAGAGCGCGGACAACGTCAAGTTCCGCGTCATCGAGCCACCGCTCGTGCCGTTCAAGCCCAGCGGCCCGGAACGCGCGATCCTCAACACGCTCGTGCTGCTTGCGGCGCTCGGCGCCGGCATCGCGCTGGCCGTGGTGCTGGGCCAGCTGCGGCCGACGTTCGCGACGCGCGACATGCTCCAGAAGGTCACCGGCGTGCGCGTGATCGGCGCCATCACGATGGCCGTGCAACAGGTGTTCGTGCCGTGGTACCGCCGCCAGGGCGTCATGGTGGGCGCCGCGGTGAGCCTGCTGGTCGTCGTTTTCCTCCTGAACCTGGTCCTGACCACGCCGCTGCGGGCGGCGCTGCGTTCGGTCATTGGCTGATGCGGAGTCCTGCCCCATGAGCATCGTCGAACGCGCATTGCAGAAGGCCCAGGCCAAGGCCAAAAGCACTCCCACCTCTCCCGCTCCTGCGGGAGAGGTATCTCCACCTCTCCCGCTCGCGGGAGAGGTCGGCCGCAGGCCGGGTGAGGGCTCCCATGGCGCGGGTGAGGGCGACACCACCGGCACTTACGAAGACTTTGCGTCACTGACCTCGCGCGACCTCAAGCAGATCGTGCAGCTCGACGTGGAGACGCTGCGTCGCGAAGGCCGTCTGCCCTCGGTCGAGATGGGCATGCAGGTCGACGACGAGATCCGTCGCATCAAGTGGCCGCTGCTCAAGGCCATCGAGGGCGCCGAAGGCGTCACTCCCGCGCGCAACAACGTGGTGCTGGTCACGAGCGCGCTGCCGGGCGAAGGCAAGACGTTCACGTCGCTGAACCTGGCACTCAGCATCGTGCGCGACCGCGAAATGCGGGTCGTGCTCGTCGACGGCGACGTTGCGCGTCCCGGTCTCACGCCGGCGCTCGGGCTCGAAGGCAAGCCGGGCCTCAACGACGCGCTCGAGGACCTCGACCGCGACATCACCTCGGTCACCTACCAGACCGACGTCGAGGGGCTCTTTTTCGTGCCGGCGGGTACCTGGCACCCGCACTCGCCCGAGTTCTTCGCCGGCAGCCGCATGCCGCAACTGATCGAGTCGCTGAGTCGCCGCGTCGGCCACGGCGTGGTCATCTTCGACTCGCCGCCACTGCTCGCGACGAACGAGGCGCAGGTGGCGACCCGGTTCGCGGGCCAGGTGCTGATCGTCGTGCGCGCCGAGGAAACCGAACAACAGGCCGTGCTCGATGCGATCGCGCTCGTCGACAAGGACGTGCCGATCTCGGCCGTGCTCAACCGCTGCCAGCCGTCGCTGCTGAGCCGTTATTACGGCCAGTACTATTACGGCGGCGGCTACGGCGGCAGCTACGGCGGGTACGGGCAGGGACACGGTCGTGGTTATTCGCGCGGACCCGAAGGCACGACCGGACGGCCGCGGGAGAAGGGGAGTGCATGAAGAACGAGAACAAGAAGCCGCGGGCGTCGCGCGGCCGCGAGGCTGACGCACGCTCGATGCATCTGCAACTGGCGATCGCGGCAGTGCTTGCCGTGTCGTCCACCGGCGTCGCCGTCGCGCAGTCCATGGGCACGCCGTACCAGTCGTCGTCGCGCGCGATGTACGGCGACGGGCTTGGCCAGGGCGAGTTGCCCAAGGGCGGGCGTTTCGAGCCGCGCATCGACACGACGCTGCAGTACGTGTCCAACATGACCGCGGCACCGGACGACGAGCCGCAGGTCGACACCGCCGGTCTCGAGGCTGCACCCGGATTTTACGGCTCATGGTCGAGCGAAACCGCGACCGCGGCCATCGACTATTCGCTGGTCGCCCGCTGGTGGGAGGACAGTGACTACAACGACGTCTCGCACCGTCTCGCCGCCAACGGCGAGTGGCACCTCGCGCCCGAATGGTTCTACGTCACGGGCCAGGCGAGCTACGGCAACGCGATCCTCGACCCGGCCGAGGGCCTCAACTACGGCGGCATCGGCGTATTCAACCCGGCGAACCTGTCGGAGGTGGCGACCGCGAGCCTGAGCCCGGTGCTGAGCCACACTTTCGGCGACTTCCAGGCCGTCGCGCTGTACCAGTACGGCCGCACGTGGTACCTGGATGAGGGGCTCGGGGTGGAGCCCGACATCGGGTTCGTCAACAACGACCAAGACTCCGAGGACCAGTCCGCACGTGCCAGCTTCGGCACGGCGGCCGACGCCGGACACCGGCTGACCGGCACCGTGTATTACGACTGGCAGAAGTCCGAGTACGAGACGGCGCTGCCGTACCAGTACGAGCGCGCGGGTGTCGACATGGGCCTGCGCCTGGGCCGGTCGATCACGCTGCTCGGCGAATACGGCCAGGAAAGCGACCTCGACGAGAACACGACCAAGGGCGGCCTCGATTCCGAGTACTGGAACGGGGGCCTGCGCTACGAGCCGAACGACAAGACCCTGATCGAAGGTCGTTACGGCAACCGCTTCTTCGGCGATTACTGGTCGGCACAGATCTCGCACCGGGCGCGGTTGCTCGAATTTGGCGCCACGTACAGCGAGGAGCCGACGGTCGAGACGCGTCGATTGAGCCTCGGCGACTTCGACCCGGGCTCATTGCCGCCGGGCCTGCCGCCAGGGGTCGACTTCAGCTTCCTCGTGAGCTCGCCCTACGTGGCGCGCGATGCTTCGGCCACCGTCCGCGCAGTCGGCTCGCGCACGACGCTGACGCTCACCGGCTTTCAGTACGAGCGTGACTACATCAACGCGCTGCGCCAGGACGAGACCAACCTCGGCGTGACCTTTGGCATCAATCGCACGCTGGCCTCGAACCTCAGCGCCGACTTCAACGTGACCTACAACGACTACGAGCGCACCACGTTGGGCGACATCTTCGGCGAGGAACTCGTCACCAACGACAAGGACACCACCGCGGTGCTGCGGCTCAACCGCGAGACCGGCAAGAACCTCACGCTCAGCATCGAAGGCGGCTACCTGACGCGGACCGGCGACACCTCGGAATACGACGGCTGGTGGGCGGCACTCCGGGCGCGTTGGGCGCCGGGTCAGCGGACGAACTGACGCGGCACCAATCCTCCAATGGACGCCACCTCGCAACCCCTCGTCATCGACTCGTCGGCGATCGCCGCGGCGACGCGACCGCGCAACGCGCTGACGGTCGACGTCGAGGAATACTTCCAGGTTGCGGCGTTCGAGCGGACGATCCCGCGCAATGCCTGGGACGCGGCCGAGTCGCGCGTCGAGTTCAGCACGGGTCGCGTGCTGGACCTCTTTGCCGAACGCGGCTGCAGGGCCACGTTTTTCGTGCTCGGCTGGATCGCCGAGCGGCATCCGTCGCTCGTGCGACGCATCGTCGCCGACGGCCACGAACTGGCGAGCCACGGGTACGACCACACGCGTGTCCACCAACTGACGCCGGAACAGTTCCGCGCCGACGTCGTGAAGACCAAGCGCATCCTCGAGGACATCGGCGGCGTCGGCATCCGCGGCTACCGCGCGCCGAGCTACTCGATCAACGGCCGCAACCTGTGGGCGCACGACATACTGCTCGACACCGGGCACGTCTACAGCTCGAGCATCTATCCGATCCGCCACGACCTCTACGGCATGCCGGAGGCGCCGCGGTTTTCGTTCCGCTTCAAGCCCGACGGCATCCAGGAAGTGCCGGTCACGACCGTCCGCATCGGCGGCAACAATTATCCTTGTGGCGGTGGCGGCTATTTCCGGTTGATGCCGTACGGCGCCTTTCGCTGGATGCTCTCGCGCGTCAACGACCGCGACGGGCAGTCGGGGTTGTTCTATTTCCATCCGTGGGAAGTCGACCCGTCGCAGCCACGCGTGCAGGGGGCGCCGCTCAAGTCGCGCTTCCGTCATTACCTCAACCTCGACTCGATGCACGCGCGGCTCGGTCGCCTGCTCACCGACTTCCGCTGGGGGCGCATGGACGAGATCTTTCTCTCCAGCTCTTCACCTCTCCCGTTCGCGGGAGAGGTCGCGCGAAGCGCGGGTGAGGGCTCCGTCACCTCTCCCGGCTTTGCGGGAGAGGTCGGCCGCAGGCCGGGTGAGGGCGCAGGCAGCGCGGGTGAGGGCAAATGAACGCTGTGATTACACAGCCATCGAGGCCCTCACCCCAACCCTCTCCCGCTAGCGCGGGAGAGGGGGTCAATCCGGGGGAGGGAATTTTCGTCCGC